>NZ_JBVJIM010000011.1:0-354938 GCF_055586305.1 Nonomuraea sp. NPDC051298 | reverse complement strand
TCCACCACGCCGCGAGCGACGAGGTGTCCGGCCAGGGTACGCAAACTCCAGGTGGAGTGGCCGCTGATGCCCCACTCGGCGGGGACCGTCCGGGCGATCAGGCAGATGTGCTCGCGCACCCGCTCACTGATCGCCGCCGGCCGGCCCCCGCTCCATTTTGGGTCCAGCGCGTCGAACCCCCGCTCGTTGAAGGCATGGATGACATCACGCACGTAATCCTCACCGACCTGCATCAACGAGGTGATGTCCGGCACGCTCTGGCCCTGCCCGGACATCATCACCACGATCGCCCGGCGCAGCTTGACCGGGTCCTTCGCAGTCCGGGTGATGCGCTGGATCTTCCGGCCCTCCTCCATCGACAAGGGCCGGACGAACACATCCGGTGGACGAGCCACGACTACCTCCCAGCTTCCAGAGACAGCCAGCCTGACGGGTCCACCAGCCGAGATCAATTACCCGGCCAACGTTCCGGGACGGCCCACTAGATCTTGATGCCTACCCGGATCTTCTCCTGGTCGGGATGCCCGCAGGGATCACCGTCTTCATGGTCATCGCCATGCATCAGAGCGACAACCGCCACTCAGAACTCCTTCTCCGGCATGGCTTCACCTGGCAGACATCCCCGCGCACAATCCTCCGGCCGCCGGCCAAGCCTGACTCCGTACCGGACTGCGAGGGACCCGCTTGACTGTCAGTTGCACTCATCGACCAGTCCGGTGATTCGTTCAGCCACGACTTCAGCCCGACAGCGCCCCCATAGGGGGACTCGGCCGGCCCGCTGCGGGACGAAGAACTCCGTCCTACCGACCAGGGCGCGGTGTGCATGTTCTTCGGGTCGCGGGCGTCTCGGTCTGCGCGCGTGGTGACCTTCATGTTCGGCCTCACCCAGGGGTGCGGGTGTGTGGTGGATCCTGGTTCGGCGGCAGGAGGCCGATTACGCGGTCCATCACCCGCAGGCAAACTTCTTGAAGATCTTTTCGCCGGTCGCGGCGGGTGACACTGGCCTTCTAGCAGCGCCGATAAGCCGTGAGTGAGTCGTCTCAGGCTGTGTCCATCCCCGGCTTAAGCAGGTCTTACGCGCCTCTTGACACTCTAGGGTCATCGGGATTTGAGGAGATGACAGATGAACGCGAACGAGCCTCACGAGCAGGGCCCTGAGCGGCAGGGCACCGGTGGGTGGAGCCAGTTCGGCGCCACCCCGCCGGCCGCCGGTGGCTTCCCCCGGCGCGACACGATCGCCATGGAGGTCCCGCCACCGCCGCCGCCCGCCCCGCCCAAGAAGCAGCGCTTCACCGTGGGCCAGAAGGCCATCGCGGGTCTGGCCCTGGCCGCCATGGCCATCGGGGGCGGCGTCGTCGGGGCGGCCGTCGCCACCTCGTTCCAGCCCGAGCCGGTCGCCGGCAGCACCAGCACCGGCACGCCCAGCCCCGTCTTCAAGTCCGCCTCCAGCCAGCTCACCGTCGCCGAGGTCGCGGCCAAGGTACAGCCCACGGTCGTGATGATCCAGGGGCAGACCGGCGAGGGCTCCGGCGTGGTGCTGTCGGAGGACGGGCTCATCCTCACCAACAACCACGTGGCCGTGGGCGCGGGGCAGGGCGGGCAGATGACCGTCAAGTTCAGCGACGGCAAGACGGCCAAGGCCACCGTCGTCGGCACCGACCCCGCCACCGACCTGGCCGTCATCAGGGCCGAGGGCGTCTCCGGGCTGACCAAGGCCACGCTCGGCGACAGCGACCAGCTCAAGGTCGGTGACGCGGTGCTGGCGATCGGAAGCCCGCTCGGCCTCGACGGTTCCGTCACGGCGGGCATCGTCAGCGCCCTCGACCGTACCCTCAACCTGGGCAGCGACCAGCGCCAGCAGATCCCGCCCGGCTGGGGTCAGCAGCAGGAGCAGCAGAGCGCGCCCACCACGATCGGCGGCGCCATCCAGACCGACGCCTCGATCAACCCGGGCAACTCCGGCGGCGCGCTGGTCAACGCCGCGGGCGAGCTGATCGGCATCAACACCGCGATCGCCTCGGAGGCCGCGGGCGGCGGCGTCGGCTTCGCGATCCCGGTCAACACCGCCAAGCAGGTCTCCGACCAGCTCATCAGCACCGGCAAGGTCAGCCACGCCTTCCTCGGCGTGAGCGTCACCGACGCGACCGGCGACGTGCCCGGCGCCCTCGTCAGGGAGATCACCGCCGGAAGCCCCGCGGAGAAGGCCGGGCTGCAGCAGGGCGACCTCATCACCAAGATCGACGACAAGGCGGTTGACGGAGGAGATACTGTTGTTGGGCAGGTCAGAGGTTTCAAACCGGGTCAAGAGGTCAAGATCACATATGTGAGGGGCGGCGAGACCCACGAGGTCGACGTCACCCTCGCGGAGAACGCATAAGGACCCCCTCACGGACGGGTGTGCCGTCGAGATCGCTGCGGACTCGGCGGCACACCCCCCCAAAAAAACACCCCCAAACACCCCAGGCCGGTCAGGTAAAGCGGCGTCCCTCGTCGCGGCGGTAGGCCCAGGCGGCCCCGGCCGCCGCCAGCACCGTCCACCCGGCCAGCGAGACCAGCGCCACCGTGTTCGGCGTGGTGTCCGCGGTGATCGCCCAGAGCAGCTCGGCCACCCCTCTGGCCGGCGTGTACGGCGAGACCACCTCGATGAAGTCCGGCAGGATCTGCGGGGGCAGCAGCAGTCCGCCCGCGATCGCCATCGGGAAGAACACCACCTGCGACACCGGGATCGCTCCCTTGGCCGTCATGACGAAGCCGATGAACAGCCCGATCAGCATGAACGGCACCACGCCCACCACCAGCGCGCCCAGCCCCAGCAGCAACCGCAGCGGCGTGGTCGTCGCCTCGGTCAGCAGCGCCGACACCACGAGCACGGGCACCACCGAGAGCAGCACGGTCGCCAGCGTGGCCAGGACGCGCCCGGCGAGCCGGGGGTACGGCCCGGCGGGCAGCGTACGCACGTACGGGTTCCACGGCAGCTCGCGGTCCTGGGCGACGGTGATGCTCAGCCCGGCCAGCGCCCCCGACATGGCGCCGAAGAACATCAGCGAGCCCGTCGCCATGGTGGCCGCCTTCGGGTCGTCGCCCGTGAACGGCACCACGAACGCCACCATCGTGATGGCGGGGAACACCGCCCCGGCGACCAGGCTGATCGGCACGCGGAGCTGTTCGAGCAGGAGCAGGCGGGCGTGCGCGACGACCAGGCTAGACATGTGCGGACTCCTTCGAGGTGATGGCGAGGAAGGCCTCCTCCAGGGTGGTCGGCCTGATCTCGAGGCCGGAGAACGGCGTGCCGCTGCGTACCAGCTCGACGACCAGCCGGTCGGGATCGGTCGTGACCAGGTTGACCCGGCCGTCGGCGCGCTCCACGTCCAGCACGCCGGGCAGCTCGGGCAGGTCGTCCGCGACGAGCGAGACGCGGCGCACGCCCACGATGTCGCGTACGGCGCGCACCGTGTCGTCGGCCAGCACCCGTCCGTGGCCGACGACCACGACCCGCTCCGCCAGCGCCTCGATCTCCTCCAGGTAGTGGCTGGTCAGCAGCACCGTGCCGCCCTCCTCGTGGAAGGCGGCGATGCCGTCCCACAGGGCCCGCCGCGCCTCCACGTCGAGGCCGGTCGTCGGCTCGTCGAGGAACACCAGCTTCGGCCTGCCCGCGAACGCCAGCGCCACGGCCAGCCGCCGCTTCTGGCCGCCCGACAGGCCGCCGATCTGCCGCTTGACCAGGTCGTCCAGCCCGAACCTGGCCAGCAGCTCGCCCTTGGCGACCCGGTCGGGGAAGTGAGCGGACACGAAGTCGACGATCTCGCCGACCCGCAACGACTCGGGGAGCCCCGTCTCCTGCGGCGTCACGCCGATGCCGCGGCGTACGACCGGGTCACGGGGCGAGCCGCCGAACAGCTCGACCGTGCCGGACGTCGGCCGGCGCAGCCCCACGAACAGGTTGATCAGCGTGGACTTGCCCGCCCCGTTGGGGCCGAGCAGCCCGACCAGCTCGCCGGCCCGGATGTCGAGCGAGACGCGGTCGAGCGCCAGTACGTCGCCGTAGCGGCGGCCGGCCTCGATCGCGCGCGCCAAGATGGTCATCGAACTCCTCCAGCGTTGTCCAGCAGGGCGCGGATCGCCTTGGTGTACTCGTCGAATGCCAGCCGCCCCCGCTTGGTGATCGCCACGTACGTGACGGGGGTGCGGCCCTTGTGCGTCTTGTTGATCCGGACGTAGCCGGCGTCCTCCAGCTTGGTCAGATGCACCGACAGGTTGCCCGCGGTCATGCCGAGCAGCTCCTTCATCGAGTTGAACGCCATCTCGTCCCCGTCGCCGAGCACGTTGAGCGCGGCCACCACGCGCAGCCTGGCCTGGGCGTGGATCACCGGGTCGAGGTCGGGCGGCGGCTGGCCCGCGGTCATGCGCGGCGCCTCAGCCACAGCCCGGCGGCGACGAACCCGCCGCCGAGCAGCACGGTCGTCAGCAACGCGTGCCAGCCCGCGCCGAGGAGCACGCCGAGCGCGTTGACGCCGGCGATCCAGGCGCCGACGAAGAACATCTGCCAGTTGAGCCAGATCGCGCCCCCGGCCATGTAGAGCACGGCCACCACCATGAGCGCGATGCCGCCCCAGAGCAGGCCGGTCTCCTGCGGCGGCAGTTGCGGGCTCATCCGGGCGCCGATGATGATCATGAGCGTCATTCCGGCGAACCACGCGTAGCCGTACATCGTCCCCCGGGCCGACAGGTCGCCGCGGGCCAGCCGGTTCATCCGCGCGATCCCGTACGCGGTGAACGCCCCCGCCACGATCTGGCCCGCCATCAGCACCCCCACGGCCTGCATCTGGGAGATCGGCGCGTAGGGTCGCCCGTCCAGCCCGTAGTGCAGGAACAGGGCGCCGAAGCCGAGCAGCCAGGCCACCCCCCACGGGACGTAGAGCAGCAGCGGGTCGCCCCTGAGCCACTTCACCGTGGCGACGCTCTGCTCCTCGATGACGCGCAGCATCTCCTCGGGGCTGGACGCGCTCTCGTCCTCGACCATGCAAACTCCTCGATACCTCAAACTGGTTTGCATCGTAAACCTGATGGCGAGGCAAACTCAAGTCGAGGAAGCGGGGACTGGCGCTACCGGCGGGTCAGGGCCTCCGACTCCCACAGGTCGCGGTAGTAGCCGGGCACGGAGACGAGCTGGTCGTGAGACCCGCGCTGCACGACCCGGCCCTCGTCCAGCACGATCACCTCGTCGACCGACTCCAAGCCCCTGAGCCGGTGGGTCACGAGCAGCGTCGTGCGGTCTCTGGTCACGTCGAGCAGGTCGCTCATCAGCCGGTCGGCCGTCTCCTCGTCGAGCGCCTCGGCGGGCTCGTCGAGCAGCAGCACCGGCGGGTCGTACAGGAGCGCCCTGGCCAGGGCGAGGCGCTGGAGCTGGCCGCCGGACACGGTCCGGCCGTCCTCGCCCAGCTCGGCGTCCCAGCCGGTGCGCTCGACCCAGTCGTCGAGCCTGGCCTCGCGTACGGCGCGGCGCAGTTCCTCGTCCCCGGCGTCGGGCCCGGCCAGGCGCAGGTTGTCGCGCAGGCTGGCGCGGAAGATGTACGGGTCCTGGGTGAGGCCGGTCATCAGCGTACGCACGTCGTCGCCGGCCAGCTCCCGCAGGTCGACGCCGTTGACCCGGACGGCGCCCGACTCGGGCTCGACCAGGCGCATGAGGGCGGCCAGCAGCGTGCTCTTGCCCGCCCCGCTGGGGCCCACCACGGCCACCCGCCTGCCGGGGGTTAGCCGCAGCGACACCCCGTCGAGCGCGGCCCGGCCCCGGCGCCCGGTGCCCGGAGCCGTCGTGCCGCCGTCGTGCCCCGCGTCCTGGGCGGTGGCGTGGCGGACCACGAGGTCGTCGATCTCGATCGTGAGCGGGGCCTCGGGGAGGGGCGCGGGCGTGGCGGGCTCGGTGACGGCCGGGGCGGAGGAGCGTACGTCGCGCAGCCGCCGGAGGGCGGCCATGATGCCCGCCATCCGTTCCCCCGCAGCCGCCAGCGGCAGCACCGGCTCGAAGGCGACCAGGGACGTCAGCGCGAGCACGGCGGTGCCGACCGAGCCGATGCCCGCCCCCTGGGCGAGCAGGACGACGGCCGCCACCGTCAGGCCCTGCACGAGCGTGCCGCCCGCGAGGGCGGCGGCGTGCACGAGCGCCTGGCGGCGCTCCAGGGCGGCCAGCGACTCGTCGGCGGCCCTGGCCTCGGCCAGGGCCGCGTCGTCGGCCCCGTACGCGGCCAGGTCGGCGGACCCGTGCACCAGGTCGGCCACCCGGCTCGCCAGCGCCGCCCGCGCCGGGGCGATCCTGGCCGACCAGCGCCGGGCGGCGGCGGCCGTGCCGGCGGGCAGCGCCACCCCGGCCAGCGCCAGGCCCGCCACCAGCACCAGCGCCGCCGCGGGCAGGATCGTCAGCCCGACGACGACCGCGGCCAGCCCCGCCAGCGCCGCCGCGGCGGCCGGGAGGAGGCAGCGGACGAGCAGGTTCTGGACGGCCTCGGTGTCGTCCACCATGCGGCTCAGCAGGTCGGCGCCGCCGTGCCGGGGCCGCTGGGGCGGGACGAGGGCCTCGTAGAGGCGTTCGCGGGTGCCGGCCTGGGCGCGCAGGGCGACGTCGTGGCCGGTGAGGCGTTCGGCGTAGCGGAAGACGCCCTTGCTCGTCGCGAACGCCCTGGTCGCCACGATCGCCACGCTCAGCGCGGCCAGCGGCGGCTGCTCGGCGGCCCGGGTGATCAGCCAGGCGGCGGCGGTGATGAGCCCGATCCCGGCCAGGTCGGCCGCCGCCCCCGCCAGGACCGCCCAGGTCAGCCGGGTGCCCATGCGCCGGTTCATCGCCCGCTCCCCTCGTGCCGCGCCGCCACCTGCGGGCCGCCGCCCTCGTCCGGAGGGGCCTCCACGGGGACGGGCGCGCCTTCGAGCACCGCCCCGCCACCGGGCGCGCTCTCAGCCACCGCGGGGCGGGTGGTGTCGGAGACGACCCGTCCCTCGTGGACGCGGATGACCCGGTCGGCCAGCTCGATCATGGCGGGCCGGTGCGCCACGATGACGGCCGTACGCCCCTGGGCCAGCTCCTCCGTCGCGGACACCACCGCCGCCTCGCTGCGGCCGTCCAGTCGCGCCGTGGGCTCGTCGAGGAGCAGCACGGAGGCGCCTGGGCGGCAGAAGGCGCGGGCGAGCGCGATGCGCTGCCGCTGGCCCGCCGAGAAGTTGGTGCCGCGCTCGCCCACCACCGTGCCGAACCCCTGGGGCAGCGCCGCCACGAAGTCCGCGTGCGCCGCCTCGGCCGCCCGCCGGACCTCCTCCATGGACGTCCCGGGCGCCCCGAGCCGGATGTTGTCGGCCACCGACGTGGCGAACAGGTGCGGCCGCTGGGCCACGAACGCCAGCCGCGCCCGCCAGCCCGCCAGATCCAGCTCGCGCAGGTCGACGCCGTCGACGAGGACCCGGCCCGCGGACGGCCGGACGAAGCCCAGGACGAGGTGGAGCAGCGTGCTCTTGCCCCCGCCGCTCTCGCCGACGAGCGCCACGCGCTCGCGCGGGCCGATGGTGAGGGAGACGTCCTCCAGGGCCGCGTCGTCGCGGCCTGGGTAGCGCACGGTGACGTTCTCGAGCCGGATCTCCGGCGCCCCGCTCCCGGCGGACGGCGCGCGCCCGCCCTCCGGCCGCGCCTCCTCGGCCGACCGGTCCAGTACGGCGAAGGCCGCGTCCGCCGCCGCCACCCCCTCCATCGAGGCGTGGAAGCGCGTGCCCATGGCCCGCAGCGGCAGGTACGCCTCCGGCGCCAGCAACAGCACCAGCAGCCCCGTCGTCAGGTCGAGCGACCCCCCGAGCAGCCGCAGCCCGATCGGCACGGCGACCAGCGCCAGCGACAGCGACGCGCACAGCTCCAGCACGAGCGAGGACAGGAACGCCACCCGCAGCGTCCGCATGGTGGCGCCGCGGTGGGCGTCGGCGACCTGCGCGATGACCGTGGCCTGGTGGCGGGCCCGCCCGAACGCGCGCAGCGTCGGCAGCCCCCGTACGACGTCGAGGAAGTGCCCGCCGAGCCGCGACAGGGCCAGGAACTGCCGCTCGGTGACCGCCTTGGTGGTCATCCCGACGAGGGCGCCGAAGACGGGGATCAGCGGCAGCGTGACCAGTACGATCACCGCGCTGGCGAGGTCGGCGGCGAACAGCCTGACCAGCACCGCCAGCGGCACCACCGCGGCCACCGCGATCGCGGGCAGGTAGCCGGTCAGGTAGTCGTCGAGCCGGTCGAGGCCGCGCCCGGCCAGCGTGACCAGCTCGCCGGAGCCGTGCGCGGTGAGCCGGGCGGGCCCCAGCTCGCGCAGCCGGTCGAGCAGCCGGTGGCGCAGCGCGGACTTCACGCCCGTCGCGGTGCGCCCGGCGAAGACGCCCTGGCCCCAGGCCAGCAGCGCCCGCAGGCCCACCACGGCCGCCAGCACCGCCAGCGCGGCGGAGGTGAACCGGCCGGACAGCACGCCGGCCAGCACCTCGGCCTGTACCAGCACGAGCAGCCCCGCCAGCACGGCGGCGGCCATGGTGACGCCCAGGTGGCGGCGAACCGAGCGCTCGGCCCGCATGAGCGCGAGGAGATCCTTGTGCACGTGCCCTCAGAAGAACGACGGGAGCCGGACGGCGTCCTTCCCTGGCCGGAAAGTGCGCCACACCCATACTTGCGCGCCCAGCATGATGGGTGCGAACGGCAGCACCATGAGACTGAGCACATTCAGCGTGGCCGGGGGAGCGGTGTTCGCCAGCAGGTACGGCATCGCCCCCACGAGCACTCCCACGGCGGGCAGCGCGGCGACCAGGGCCGAGACCAGCAGCATCGGCCCCGACCTGGTGGCGCCGAACACGCCGGGCGTCCGCCAGCCCAGGAACGTCCACCCGTGGAAGGCGAACAGCAGCGTCACCACCACGCCCAGCATCAGGCCGACGGGGTGCACGGGCGAGGACGCGAAGCCGGTGGCGGCCGCGTACAGGGCCATGCCCCAGCCGACGGACAGCCCCAGGGAGCCGAACGCGATCGCCCCGTCCCAGAACCCGCGCCACAGCGAGCCGTCCAGCCTGCGGCGGAACCAGAGCCCGGCGTCCCGCAGCACCCAGCACAGCAGCATGGCCACCACCAGCGGGTAGAGGCCGAACAGCACCTCGCCCTCCAGCATCGGGTAGACCCCGAACAGCGTCCCGGCGACGGCCACCAGCCACACCTCGTTGGCCAGCACGTAGGGGGCGATGGCGGCCACCATCCGGTCCCGGTTGTCGCGGGTCCTGCCCAGCACCGGCAGCAGCAGCCCCACGCCCAGGTCGAAGCCCTCCAGGGCGAAGTACCCGGCCAGCAGCACCGCGAAGAAGGCGAACCAGATCACTTCCATGTCAGCACTCCTCAGTGGTTCAGTAGGTCAGCGCGGGGGCGGGCTTGTCGTCGGGGGAGGTCGCCCCGAGGTCGAGGGCGCGCGGGCCGCGCCTGATCACCCGGGCGATGAGGACGTAGTCGACGATCGCCAGCAGCCCCAGCACGGCCGTGAACCCGATCAGCGAGGTCGTGACCATGCCCGAGGTCAGGCCGGGGGACATGGCGTCGGCCACGGAGAGCCGCTGCCAGATCATCCAGGGCTGGCGGCCGATCTCCCTGGCCATCCAGCCCAGGATCGACAGGACGAAGGGCAGCGGCGTCATCAGGATGAGGATCGGATGCGTCCAGCGCCGCCTCGGCAGTGAGGAGATCATCGGCAGCATCACGAGCAGCACCACCAGTGCCAGGAGCTGCCCGATCTCGATCATGAAGCCGAGCCCGACGGCCGCGAGGATGTTCCTGCCGTCGCCGAACTTGCCCTCCTGGATGCCGGCGAACTGGGCGTACCCGAAGCCCATGGCCACGAAGACGCCGATGGCCGCGGTGACCACGCCGGTCCGCATCGACCTGGTGAAGAACTCCGTGTCGGGGGTGCGCCGCCGCAGCATGTACGCGCTGGCCCCCACCAGCACCATCCCGCCGGTGAACAGCCCCGCCCCGACGACGTGGGGGAAGGCGAAGACCAGGGCCTTGTTCGTGAGCAGCGCCCCGAAGTCGGTGAGCTGCATGCGCCCGCCGCTGACCACGGCGCCTGCCGGGTTCTGCAGGAACGAGTTGGCCACCATGATGTAGAAGGCGCTCGCGTACGCCGTCAGCGTCACGAGCCAGATGCAGGCCAGGTGCGCCCACTTGGGCAGCCGCCCCCAGCCGAAGATCCACAGGCCCAGGAACGTGGACTCCAGGAAGAAGGCCACCAAGGTCTCCATGGCCAGCGGCGCGCCGAACACGTCGCCCGCGTAGTGCGACAGCCCGCTCCAGGCCAGCCCGAACTGGAACTCCATCACCAGCCCGGTCACGATGCCCAGTGCGTAGTTGATGACGTAGACCTGTCCCCAGAACCGCGTCATGCTCTCGTGCAGCGGATCGCCCGACCGCGCCCACTTCGTGTGCATGATCGCCACCAGCGGCGCCAGACCCAGCGTGAGCACCACGAACAGGAAGTGCAAACTGCCGGTCACGGCGAACTGCGTGCGCGCCAGATCCAGTACGTCCATTACCGCTCCGATGTTGCGCCTAGCTACATATAGAAAGCCTACATATAGAAGCCTACATGTAGACTGGCTACATGTTGGACGGGTGTCTAGGATCGAAGACATGAATCCGGATGCGCTGCGCGGGCACATGGACGCGCTCTTGCTCTCCGTGCTGGAGCGGGAGCCGTTGCATGGCTACGCCATCATCGAGGCGCTTCAGGAGCGCAGCGGGGGTGCGCTCAATGTGCCCACGGGCACGGTCTACCCGGCACTGCGCAGACTGGAGCGCATCGGCTGTCTGTCCAGCGAGTGGGCCACGGTGGGCGGGCGCAAGCGCCGCACCTACCGGCTGACCGACTCGGGGCGGAAGCAGCTCCAGGGGGAGCGGTCGGCCTGGCGGGAGTTCACCAGCGTGATCGGCAGCGTCCTGCGTGCCGAGGCGAGCGCTCTGGGCTGAGCCCATGGGTGAGTTCCCGCCAGGCCGGCGGGCCGATCAGTCCTGCGCGCCGGCCGGTCCTGTGCCCGGGTGGGGCGTCCGGGTGAGGCGTACGCAGCGGGTCGCGCAGTAGATCTGCACGCCCCAGAGCGCCGAGGTGACCAGGTTGGCCAGCACGGCGGGCAGGAAACCGAGCGTGTTGGGCGCGTCGGTGCCGTACGTCAGTAGCAGCCCCAGCCCGGCCGTGACCGGCAGCATGGCCCAGACCAGCACGCCCAGTGACCTGGTGGCCAGCCGTGGCCGCCGGATCCACCGGGCGCCCCGGCTGAGCGCGAACAGCACCAGGCCGCCGTACAGGCCGGTGCCGAGCTGGATGACGTCCAGCAGCCGGGAGACCGCGGAATACCACCCCGGCTGGTGCAGCCAGACCTCGTCGGTGGCCGGGTACATCCGCCACAGCACCGCCCACATCGCCACCGTGATCGGCACGCTGACCAGCAGCAGCACCCCGAGCCGCCGCCCCGTCGCGGCGGTCAGCTCGGCCTGGTAGCCGGGCGCGACCTCCGAGACCCGTCCGAACTCCGCCACGGCCAGCCGCTCGGCCTCCGCGCGGTCGAGCCCGTCGGCCTCCAGGGCGTCGGCGGTGTCGACCAGGCTGTCGCGTGCCTCGACGACCATGTCGCGCTTGGGTCCCTGGGGGCCGGACAGGGCGTCGTCCAGCTCTGCCATGTAGTCGTCGATGAGCATGACCATCAGTTTACGGACGGTGATCTCGGGGTCTCATCGGGGAATTCCCTGATATTTTCCTGAGGTCTTGATGTGTAGGAAAAAACCTACGTATAGTGTCTGACATGCTGATCTCCTCCATCCTCACGATCACCGTGCCGGTCGCCGATCAGGGTGCGGCACTCGACTTCTACACGCGCGCGCTCGACTTCGAGGTGCGTTCCGACAATCCCTTCCCCATGGGGCGCTGGCTCACCGTCGCGCCCAAGGGCGAGACGACCACGCTGCTGCTGGCCTCCTGGTTCCCCGACATGGCGCCCGTCGGCGGGCTCGTCGTGGGCTCGTCCGACCTCGACGCGCTCGCGACCCGGCTGCGGGAGCACGAGGTCGCCTTCGAGGGGCCGAGCGAGCAGGCGTGGGGCCGCCAGTTGCTGTTCCACGACCCGTACGGCAACGGCTTCGTGGTCAGCCAGGCGTGACCGCCGACCACGTCTTCACGGCCCTGGCCAGCCCGGCCCGGCGCGAGCTGCTGCGCCTGCTCCTCGACGAGGGCGCGCAGCCCGCCGGGCGGCTGGCCGAGCGGTTCGACATGAGCAGGCCCAGCGTGTCGGAGCACCTCAGGGTGCTCAAGGACGCGGGCCTGGTGGCCGAGACCCGCAAGGGGCGCGAACGGCACTACCGGCTGGAGGCGGGACCGCTCATGGACATCCGCGACTGGCTGACCCCGTACGAACGGTTCTGGCGGGAGAGGCTCGCCGACCTCACCACGCTGCTCGACGAAATGGAGGACGGCGATGTCTCATGACACGTCCCACGGCAGGAGCGCCGAAGACCTGGGCGCGATCAGGCTCGACCAGTTCATCGCGCACCCGCCCGCCAAGGTGTGGCGCGCGCTCACCGAGCCCGAGCTGGTGGCCAGGTGGCTGATGCCGAACGACTTCAAGGCCGAGGTGGGGCACCGGTTCACCTTCACCACGACGCCCAAGAAGCAGGTCGGGTTCGACGGCGTGGTCCACTGCGAGGTGCTGCGGATCGAGCCGGAGAAGCTGCTGCGGATCAGTTGGAGCGACGGCAAGCGCGCCGACTGGACGGTCACCTGGCGGCTGGAGCCCGAGGGGAAGGGGACCCGGCTGTTCCTGGACCACGAGGGCTTCGACCCGGGGGACGAGCTCCAGCAGCTCTCACGCCGCATCATGGGCGGCGGCTGGCCCCGCCACTTCGGCGCCATTGCCACCATCGCCGCCGAGCTGTGACCCACCTGCCGGACGGCCCAGGGCGGGCCGTCCGGCAGGGGCGTCCGGCGGGGCCGTATGACAAGGGTGTCCCGGCCGGGCCGAGGTCAGGGGTACAGGGACGGTGGTGAAGTCGCGGGGGCCGAGGTGGCGTGCGAGGTGGACGACCACAGGACGGCCGCCGCCATGAGCGCCGCCAGGAGCGTGAACCAGGCCGCCGCCCGGCCCATGCGCATCCCGTACCCGAACAGCAGCCACGACACCGACAGCCACCACCCGTGACCGGCCTGTCGCCGCATCTCCATGGCGGCGACGGCGAAGTCCGCCGAGGTGGCCCGGTCGCTGGGGCGCAGGCCCGCGTAGAGCGCGGCCAGCCGGTCGGGTGTGACCCCGGGTTCGTCGGGATCGGCCCCTCCCCGCAGGGGATGCTCGTCGGCCAGCGCCCGCCGCCGGGAGAACCACCGCAGCATGGGCCAGCGCAGGCTCACCCGCACCCCGCGCGGCGTGAGCGCGAACGTGCAGTCCTTGACCCGCACCCCCGCCGGATGGGACAGCCCCGCGAACCGGCACGCCGACAGGTCGAGCCCGGACAGCCCCAGGTCGTCGGCCTCGACCTGGCGCAGCGAGGTCAGCGCGGACGCGCCCCGCCCCGTCACGGTGGCCGGCCCGCGCAGCACCGCGCCCTCCAGGTCGGCCTGTGAGTCGGTCAGGCGTACCGTCGTGGGCCCGGCCACCTCCACCCCGCGCAGGTCGACGCCGCACCGAGCCGCCGCCACGTCGAGCAGCCCGTCGGCCCGCGCCCTGGCGACCGAGAGCCGCCCGGTCGCCGACAGGTACGCGTCGGCCGCGAAGTGCGCCGCCTCGAACCCGGCGTTCCCGCTGACCTTGCGAAACGACAGAGTACGGCCGAAGCGCGCCCCCCTGAAGACGGCCCCGTCGCCGAGCCGGGCCCCGTCGAAGGTGGCGTACCCGTCGAACCTGGCCCGCTCGCACGACAGCCCGTGACCGAACACGGCCTGGCTGAACAGCGCGTCGCGGGCCATCACGGCCCGGTCGAGCGAGACGTGCCCGCGCACGGTGACCCCGTGGAAGGACAGCTCGCGGGCGAAGCGGACGCCGGCCAGGGACACGTTCCCCTCGAACCGGGCGCCGAAGAACGAGGCCAGCCGGTCGAACGCGGCCCCGTCGAGCGACACGTCACCGGCGAACGTCACCCCGGACAGCCGGACGTCGCCGGTGAACCTGGCGCGGTCGAGCCGGGCCCTGCCGGGCCTGCCGCCCGTGGCCTCCAGGACTCTGGACAGCAGGTCGCTGGTGACGGTGATGCCGCGCAGGTCGAGCAGGCGGCCGGGGGAGAGGTCGCCGAGGGCCGCGCCGAGCTGGTCGGAGGTGAGGTGTGCGAGGCAGCAGCCGGACGGCCGGCTAGCGATTCCGGTGCAGGCAGCCGAATACGCGCAGGTGACCCAGTCCATGCATGGGTCATACCCGCCGGGGCCCGTGTCAAGGTTCGATGATTTAATGTTCTTTCCACTTTTATGTGGAAATATGCAGTCTAAATTAGTGCAAAAGTGCCGGATATGCGAAATTTGTCCTGAATATCCCTGTCTGTCCTGGTCGCAACCGGACAGACCGTGACCGGTCCTCCGGCCGTGATCTCCCGCCCGCTCCGGCGCCCGCGGGGCGGCGGAGCATGGAATGCTGGATACGGGTACGTGGTTGAGACGGATGCACTGCTAGCGACAACGAGCGAGGAGCCACTTGTGGCGACCATCGAAGTAACCGAGAAGAACTTCAACGACATCGCCGACAAGGGGATCGTGCTGCTCGACTTCTGGGCCGAGTGGTGCCCGCCGTGCAAGAAGTTCGGGCCGATCTTCGAGCAGGCGTCGGACAAGCACGACGACATCACCTTCGGCAAGATCGACACCGACGCCGAGCAGGGCCTCGCGCAGGGCTTCGACATCACCTCGATCCCCACCCTCATGGCCATCCGCGACGGCATCGTGGTCTTCGCCCAGGCCGGCGCCATCCCCGGGCCCGCGCTCGAAGATCTGATCCGGCAGGTCAGGGCGCTCGACATGGACGCCATCAGGACCGAGCTGAGCGAGGAGCTGAAGCAGGCCCAGAACTGACCGCGGGGGAGCGGAGGCGGGCCCGGCAGGAGCGGCCCCCGGCGACCGGCCCCGCCCGCGTGGCGGGGCCCGCGGGCGTCATGGCCCGCGCGTCAGGGTTTGCGCGTCAGGGTTTGCGCCTCGCCTGAAGCTTGCGCTGCGCCTGAGGCTTGCGCGTCAGGGCTTGCGCCCGACTCCTACGCAGCCGAAGGTGATGGCGTTCCCCGGCGGCTCGGGGTCGTCGGGACGCCAGCCCGCAGGATACGTCAGCCCCGGCGAGGCCAGCTCGTACCCGTCGAAGAAGCGCTCGATCTCCTCGGGGGTCCTGATGCTCAGCGCGGCCGTGGCCTTGCGGTAGATCTCCAGCGCCTGCGGGGTGGTGTCGGGCGTGGTGTCCACGGCATGGCTGATCACCAGGTGGCTGCCGGGCGCGCTCGCCTCGCGCAGCTTGGTGACCACGTCGTAGGCGCTGTCGTCGGGGATGAAGTGCAGGATCGCCAGCGCCAGGAACGCCACCGGCCGGTCGAAGTCCACCAGCGAGCCCAGCTTGTCCAGCAGCGCGTCCGGCTCGCGTACGTCGGCCTGTAAGAAGTCCACGTTCGCCGCCCTGGCCAGCAGCGCCCGGCCGTGCACGCACACCACGGAGTCGTAGTCCACGTAGACCACGCGCGCCTCGGGGGCGATCTCGTGGGTGTTGCCCTGGGTGGGCAGGCCGGCGCCCAGGTCCACGATCTGGGTCACACCCTGGCTCACCACGTGGCGGACGGCGCGGCGCAGGAACGCCCGGTTCGCGCGGGCGCCCTCCTTGGTGTCGGGGAACGTTTTGAGTATCTGCTCCGCGGCCGCCCGATCGGCCGCGAAGTTGTCCTTGCCGTCGAGGAAGTAGTCGTACATGCGTGCGACGTTGGGGATGTTCGGGTCGACCCCCTCCGGAGCTTTCTCCACGCTTTTGTCTCCCGGTAATTGGTCTCTTTTCGGGGGATCATAGCCGTGAAACGGTTGATTACCCGAGATTTCGGTTTATCCGGGAAATGAGACGTAGATCACGCCCGGCTTCCGGTAACCGCGTGGATGCCGGGCGTGTCCGGGGAGCGGGTGAGCGTGCGGCGGCCGCGTGGGGCGGCCGCCGCCCTGACGGTGTCAGCCGCGGTACAGCTCGGCCACGCGGAAGGCCAGGTCGAGCGACTGGCTGCGGTTGAGCCTGGGGTCGCAGGCCGTCTCGTAGCGGGTGGCGAGGTCGGTCTCGCCGATCTCGTGACCCCCGCCCACGCACTCGGTCACGTCGTCGCCGGTGAACTCGATGTGGATGCCGCCGGGGTGCGTGCCCAGCGACCGGTGCACCTCGAAGAAGCCCGCCACCTCGTCGAGCACGTCGTCGAGCCGGCGGGTCTTGTGCCCGCTGGGCGCCTCGAAGGTGTTGCCGTGCATCGGGTCGCAGATCCACGCCACCCTGGCCCCGGTCGCCGTGACCTCCTTGACCAGCGCGGGCAGGTGCTCGCGGATCTTGGAGGCGCCCATCCGGGTGATGAACGTGAGCCGCCCCGCCTCGTTGGCCGGGTTGAGCCTGTCGATCAGCGCCAGCGCCTCGTCAGGAGTGGTCGTCGGGCCGAGTTTGACGCCGATCGGGTTGCGGATCTTGGCGAAGAAGTCGACGTGGGCCCCGTCGAGCTGCCTGGTGCGCTCGCCGATCCAGACCATGTGGGCCGACACGTCGTACGGCAGCCCCGTACGCGAGTCGATGCGGGTGAGCGCCCGGTCGTAGTCGAGGATGAGCGCCTCGTGCGAGGAGTAGAACTCGACCGTGTGGAACTCCTCCGGGTCGGCCCCGCACGCCCGCATGAACGCCAGCGCCTGGTCGATCTCCCTGGCCAGTTGCTCGTAGCGGCGCCCGGCCGGCGACTCGGCCACGAAGTCCTGGTTCCAGGCGTGCACCTGCCGCAGGTCGGCGTAGCCGCCCTTGGTGAAGGCCCGCGCCAGGTTGAGCGTCACGGCCGAGGAGTGGTACGCCTTGAGCAGCCGCCACGGGTCGGGATTGCGCGCCTCGGCGGTGAAGTCGAACCCGTTGACCATGTCGCCCCGGTAGGCGGGCAGCTCGACGCCGTTGCGGACCTCGGTGCCCTTCGAACGCGGCTTGGCGAACTGCCCGGCCACGCGGCCGATCTTCACGACCGGCACCCGGCCGGCATAGGTCAGCACGATGGCCATCTGCAGCAGGGTCTTCAGCTTTTGCCGTACGTTGTCGGCGGTCGCGCCCGAGAAGGTCTCGGCGCAGTCGCCGCCCTGAAGGACGAACGCCTCGCCGCGGGCCACCGCGGCCAGTTGCTCCTTGAGCTGGTCGCACTCGCCGGCGAAGACCAGCGGGGGCAGGCCGCCGAGTTCGGCGACAACCTTGTCGAGCTCGCCGCGGTCTGGCCAGTCAGGCTGCTGCGCCGCGGGGAGGGCTCGCCAGGAATCGAGATCCACTAGATTGCTGCTCACGAGATACGAGGGTATTCCACTGGCTCGGCGGCACCGACCCTCTTGTCCACGTTGTGAGAATGCGGTTATACGGGTACGAACCCAGAGCCGGTCAAGCTTCCTTTACCATCACGTGCTCGGGCCGCACACCCCGGCCGATGAAGCGCCGCGTCAGCCGGTTGACCACCGGGATCCTGGTCAGGTCGCGCGGCAGCCTCGACGGGTCGAAGCGCCTGCTCAGCGCGGGCGTGATCACCCAGTTCTGCATCACGCGCTGGGCCGCCTGCGTGATCCGGGTGGGCAGCATCCGCCGCCGCCGCACCCGGTCGAGCAGCGTCCCGGTCATCGGCGCGCCCGACCGCAGCGGGCCGGTGAGCAGGTTGGCGGCGGCGACGGCGTCCTGCACGGCCAGGTTGATGCCGACCCCGAAGACCGGCGACATGGCGTGCGCGGCGTCCCCGACGCACAGGAAACCGGGCCGGTGCCAGCGGCGCAGCCGGTCGAGCACGACCGTGAGCACGCTCACGTCGTCGTAGCTCTCGATGAGGTGCACCCGGTCGCCCAGCCAGGGGATCAGCTCGGACACCGGCCCGCGGAGCGCGTCGATGCCGCGCGCGTGCAGCTCGCCGTAGCCGCCCTTGACGATCAGGTACGCGAGCTGCCAGTAGCTCCCCCGGTTGATCGCGACCATCATGTGCCCGCTCGAGACGCGCAGGAACATGCCGCTCCGGTCGGTTTCGTACCGGGGCAGGCGGAACCAGAGCACGTCCATCGGCGCGCCGAGGTTCCGCGGCGTCAGCCCGGCCCGTTCGCGCAGCACCGAGGTCCGGCCGTCGGCGGCGACTGTCAGGTCCGCCCTGAGCTCGTGCTCGCCGGACGCGTCCCGGTAACGCAGCCCGCGCACCGCCCCGCCCTCGCGGATCAGGTCGTCCGCCTCGGCGTTCATCAGCAGCCGGAACGTCGGGTAGCGCTCGGCGGCCGACGTGATGAGCTTGAGGAAGTCCCACTGCGGGACGAAGGCTATGTAGTTGTACTTGCCGGGCAGATCGCGCAGGCTCGCCAGCGGGACCTCGCCGACGTCGGTGACCATGGTGAGGCCGTACTCCTTGTGGTGCGGGAGTTTCAGGAACTCCTCCACGAGGCCCAGCTCGTCCATCACCTGCAGCGTGGAGGGGTGGATCGTGTCACCCCGGAAGTCGCGCAGGAAGTCGCCGTGCTTCTCCAGCAGCGTCACCTCGATGCCCGCCCTGGCCAGGAGCAGGGCGAGCATCGCGCCCGCGGGGCCGCCGCCCGCAATCACACATCCCATGTTCATCACCTGGTGAGATTGTTCCGCGTCGGGAATTGAGCAAGCACCGTGGCCATCCGACCTGCCCGAGCAGCCGAAGTACATGCGTGAGCCCCTCTCAGGCAGGGAGTGGATGATGCGGGACGACCTCCACGCCCTCTCTGGCGCCTACGCCGTGCACGCGCTGCCGTATGCCGAGTGGGCGCTTTTCGAGCGGCACCTGCCCGCGTGCCCGGGATGCTCGGCCGAGGTCCTGCGCCTGCGGGAGACGGCCGCGCGGCTGGCCGAGTCGGTGGCCGTGCCGCCGCCCGCCGGCCTCCGCGCCCGCGTGCTCACTGCCGCGCGCCGTTCCCGCGCCGCCGGCCGGCGGCCGGACCCCGCCAGCGTCCCGGCCGTCTGGACACCGCCACGCGAGCCCGCGTCCCGGCAGCCGCACGAGTTCCCGGTGGTGCCGGAGTTCCCGGTGGTGCCGGAGATCCGGGTGGCGCGGGAAGCGGCGGCGGCGACGCCTGAGGACGTGCGGGCGGCGTCTGAGGACGCGCGGGCAGCGCCTGAGGACGCGCGGGCGGCGTCTGAGGACGTGTGGGCGGTGCCGTCGCGGTCGCGGTCGCGGTCGCGTTCGCGGTGGCGGAAGGCGACGGCGGCGCTGGCCGCCGTGTCGGCGGCGGCCGCGATCGTGCTCGGAGTGGTCGCCTTCGACGCCCGCCGCGACTTGGGCGAGCTGGCCGCCGGTCACGAGGAGCTGGTCGCGCTGCTGGCCGCGCCCGACAGCGAGACGGTACGGCAGCCCGTCACCACCGGCGGCACCGGCACGCTCGTGATCTCGCGCTCGCGGGGACGCATGGTGTTCGCCTCGTCGGGCCTGCGCGAGTTGCCGGAGTCGATGGCGTACGAGCTGTGGCTCATGGGCCCGGACGGCCCACGCCCGGCCGCGCAGCTCGAACGCCGCCCTGACGGCCTGACGCGCCCCGTCGTACTGGCCCCGCTGGAACGCGACGACCGCCTGGCGCTCACCGTCGAGCCCGCACGGGGCTCCACGGAACCCACGACCCAACCCGTCCTGCTGGCCGAGCTGCCCCAGCCGTAGAGCAGCCCGGTTCGGCGGGGTTCGTCGGGTGGCCTCACCCGTCCAGGGCGAGGGGTTCGCCCGGCAGGCTTCCCCGGCCCTTCAGGACATCGGCGAGCAAGGCATTCACCCGGCTCGGCGCCCTGTTCAACCAGGTGATCACCATCCCGCTGGCGAGGACCGGACTGCTGGGCCTGCTGACCGCTCGCCGCCTGTACCGGGAGTTCCCGCGGACATGGTCGACGAGATCCGCAGGGAGGAGTTCTCCTCGGCCGCGTTCCGCGCGCACGAGTCGGAAACGCGGCACCTCGCGGACGGGTTCCGCGCCCTGCGTCTGGTGAGCGCGGCGAGAACACTGCCGGACGTACCCGTCTGCCTCATCTCCGGCAGCACCGGCAGAGACCGCGCCCGCGGCATGTGGGCACAGCTCGCTGCCGACCACCAGCGGCTGGCGCGATCCCTCCCTCAGGGCAGGCACGTCTGGGCCGAGGGGAGCGGTCACATGATCCCGATGGAGGCGCCCGGACTGGTCGCCCGGGAAACGAGAAACGTCCTGAGGCGGCCATGACGGTCGCCGGAGCGCTGCGAGCGGTGACGTCCGTGAGTGGCCGGGGGCGTCGGAAAAGGCGGTCGGATCTCGGCGGGCCGCCGGGCTACGATGCGTTCCGATGAACGCCAGGGGAGCTGGGCCACCGGCTCACGCGCCCCTCCTGCAGCTCACCAACCTGGCATTCGCTATTGCCTCAGAAGTAATCAAAACGGGATGGACTCCCGCCTCGCTCGGCCCGATAGTGCTGCTCATGCGTATCATCGCGGCCCTGACTTTGGCCGCCGCCATGTTAGGCGTGTCGCCGGCGATCCCCGCGCACGCCGCCGGACCCGGCTCGGCCACCGTCGTGCCCGTGCAGGTCACCGGGACCCCGGCCCAGCGCTTCAACCTGATCGTCATGGGCGACGGCTACACCGAGGCAGAACAGGCCGACTTCGCGGCCGACGTCGACCGGCACCTCAACGTGATGTGGTCGATCGAGCCGTTCAAGTCCTACCGGAACTACATCAACGTCTACCGCATCGATATCGTCTCCGGCGAGTCGGGCATCAGTTGCGACCCCGGCCTGGACGCGCCGCGCCGTACGACGCCACTGTCCATGGGCTTCTGGGGCCGCTGCAACCCGAACAGCGTCCAGCGGCTGATCACCATGGACAACGCCGCCGCCACCCGCTACGCCGACCTGGTGACCGGCACCGCCTCCGGCAACCGGCAGATCCTCGCCCTGGGCAACAGCGGCACGTACGGCGGCGCGGGCGGCTCGTACGCCACCGCCTCCGGCAGCAACAGCATGTCGGCCCTGATCAGCCCGCACGAGCTGGGCCACTCCCTGGGCGGCCTGCAGGACGAGTACGACTACTACCAGCGCGGCGTCCCCGGCGGCGCGTACGCGGGCCCCGAGCCGTCGAGCGCGCACCACTCCCTCCTGACCGAGCAGCAGTTGCTCGACCAGCGCAAGAAGTGGTGGCGCTGGCTGGGCGAGCCCAGCGAGTCAGGCGGCCCGATCGGCCGCTACGAGGGCGGCCTCTACTACACCAGCGGCGTGTGGCGGCCGAGCGCCCACTCGATGATGAAGACCCTCGGCTACTACTTCGACCAGGTCAGCCGCGAGGTCATGGTGCAGCGCATCACCGCGAAGACCCTGGTGATCCAGGGCTCCACGCCCACGGAGGCGCCCGTCGGCGCCGACCGGGTGCTGTGGGTCGAGCCGATGCGTCCCGTCAGCCACTCCCTGGTCACCACCTGGACCGTGGACGGCAAGGAGGTGCCGGGCGAGCGCGACGAACTCGACCTGCGCACGCTCGGCCTGTCGCCGGGCAGGCACACGGTCACGGCCACGGTCTCGGACCCGACCGAGTTCGTCAGGGACCCGGCCGTCAAGGCGGCCATCACCAGGAGCCGCACCTGGACCGTGGACACCGCCGTCACCACCCCGCCGGACGGCGCCGAGCCCGAGATCGTCTCCTCCACCCCCACCGACCGGCCGCTCGGCCGCGACGAGGTCGTGTACGTGGAGACCACCCACCCGGCCACCACCGTCCCCGAGGTCACGTGGACGCTGGACGGCCGCCGCCACAAGGGCTCCGACCTGGACCTCGGCGAGCTGGACCTGGAGCCGGGCACGTACACCCTGACCGCGAGCCTGGGCGGCAGGACGCTGACCTGGACGGTCGACGCCACCACCCCCGCCACCGCGTACGAGCTGTCGCGCCCGCTGGCCAGGTCCGGCGACACCTACGTCTACAACGCCCCCTTCACCATGCGGCTCACCGGCGACGACGACCGCGACGGGTACGTGGTCTCGGAGTCGCGGGTGGACGGCGACGGGTGGTTCAACTACTTCGGCTGGCCCACCTCCTCCAGCCTGCCCTGGACGTTCTCCGAGCAGGGCACGGAGATCGACTCGCTCGTCTATGGCAAGCTGCCGCGCGGCCGGCACACGATCGAGTACCGCTCCATCGACGCCGCCGGCAACCACGGCGAGCCGAAGAGCTTCACCGTCACGACCATCGCCCCGCCGCCGGCCTGCACGCGCACCGTCACGGGCGTGCACCGTGGCGCGCTGACCGTGGCCGACGGCGTCACCTGCCTCGACGGCGCCGAGGTCACAGGAGCGGTCACGGTGCGGCCCGGTGCCTCGCTGGTGGTCGACGGCGGCCGGATCGGCGGGGCGCTCACCGCCGCCGGGGCCGCCGAGGTGCACGTGCTCGGCGCCCGCGTCGCCGGCGCGCTCAGCGTGAGCGGCGCGCGGGTCCTGACCGTGGTCGGGGCCGAGATCGACGGCGCCGCGCTGCTCAGCCGCAACACGGCGCCGATCCTGTCAGGGACGACGGTCGACGGCGCGCTCTCCTGCACCGGCAACACGCCCGCGCCGGTGGACCTGGGCGTGCCCAGCAGCGCCGAGGGCGCCGGGCAGTGCGCGAGCCTAGCCGACGGGGCCCGCGGCCGCGCGTACGAGGCGGTCCAGAACGTCGCCCAGTGAGGCGGTGGCCCGATCACGGACCCTGGCGTACTCGTCCGGCGGGTACTGCCGGGGTCCGTTCTCGACCAGCAGGATCAGGTACAGGTAGGCGCGGTAGAGGTCGATCCTGGTGCGCGCGGAGGGGGTCAGCTCCAGCGGCGTCACCTCGCGGTAGCCCGCCAGCAGCGGATCGTCATCGGTCAGCTCGCCGAAGATCGTCGGCGTGACGAACTCGGCGAGCGGATCGCCCCAGAAGGCCCGCTCGTGGTCGATGATCGCCTGGATCCGCGGCCGGCCGCGCACGTCGAGGAAGACGTTGCCCGGCCAGATGTCGAAGTGCACCAGGCACGGCGTCGTCACCTCGTCCAGCGCGGGTGCCGCGGCCTCGAACACCGCCCGCAGCTCACCGGCCGGGCGGGGCAGCGGCGTCGGGTAGCGTTCGGTGTCGCCGAGCAGCGCCGACACCATCGCCAGGAACGCCTCCCGCCACGTGGCGCCCACGATCCCGGCGTGCGGATAGCCGAAGACCTCGCCCGTCACCGCGTTGAACCGGGCCAGGTGGCCGCCCAGCTCCCTGCGCAGCGCGGCCTCGCCCGCCGGTTTGACGTCGTTCCAGGACACCCCGTCGAGCGCGGCCAGCACCAGGTAGTCGCCGCCCAGCACCGGATCGTCGAACCCGGCCCGCACCAGCCCGGCCACCGGCACGCCCGCCGCCACCGCCAGGCCGATCGCGGCGGCCTCCGTGCGCAGCAGGTTGCGCTCGTAGCTGAGCTGCTCCAGCTCGGGCGGGGGCGACAGCTTGAGCACCACCTCGCGGCCGTCGTCGAGCCGGAGCCGCCAGACGGCGTTGGCGAACCCGTCGGTCAGCTCGGTGGCGGCCGCGACGCCCGCGCCCACCGCCCGGCGCAGCAGGGCATCCAGCTCGGTCTCTGATAAACGGCGCTTCGTCCGGCTGTCCACGGTGACCTCTTTCGCGACTTCAGGCGGTCTCGGGCGGTCTCAGGGCGGCCTCAGGCGGTCGCGGGACGGTCTCAGGCGGTTTCTCGGCGTACGAGGTGGGTGTCGAGGATCACCACGGGCTGGCGCAGCTCCTTGCCGTTGATCCGGGCCACCAGGAGCTGCGCCATCTGCCGCCCCATCGCCTCGGTCGGCTGGTGGACCGTGGTCAGCGGCGGGTCGGCGTGCAGCGCCGCCTTGGAGTCGTCGAACCCGATCACCGCCACGTCGCCGGGCACCGCCCGGCCCTCGGCCTTGAGCACGCGCATCGCGCCCAGCGCCATCGGGTCGGAGGCGGCGAAGACGGCGTCGAGATCGGGATGCTCGCGCAGCAGCTCGGCCATCGCCGTGGCGCCGCTCTGCTCGGAGAAGTCTCCGTAGGCCACCAGCTCCCGCAGGCCGGAGGGCAGCAGCGCGTCGCGGTAGCCTGCGAGCCGGTCGACGCCCACCCCCATGTCCTGCGAGCCGGCGATCGTCGCGATCGCCGTGCGGCCGAGGCCCAGCAGGTGCTTGACCGCCTGCCGGGCCCCCGCCCTGTTGTCCATGTCGACGTAGCTGTAGGGGTCGAGGCCGACGGGCCGGCCGCCCAGCACGGTCGGCACGCCCATCGCCTCCAGCCTGCCCGGCAGCGGGTCGGCCCCGTGCAGCGACAGCAGCAGCACGCCGTCGACGTGCTGGCCCGTCAGGTAGTGCTCCAGCCGGGCGTGCTCCTCGGGGGTGCGCGCCATCGCCAGGATGAGCTGCAGCCCGGTCTCGGCCAGCGCCGAGCCGATGCCGCGGATGGTGCCCGCGAAGTACGGCTCGTCGAAGACCCGGTGCTGCGACTCGGACACGACCAGCGCCACCGTGTCCGTGCGGCGCGTGACCAGCGCCCGTGCCGCCCGGTTGGGGACGTAGCCCAGCTCGCGGATGGCCAGCTCGACGGCCTCGCGGGCCTTGGCGCTGACATTGGGCGAGCCGTTGATGACTCTCGACACCGTGCCCCGGCCCACACCGGCCCGGGCCGCGACTGCCTCAAGAGTCGGTCGGTTCATGGCGCCTATTCTGCCGGATGATCTCCGAGTACCAGAGCGCGCTGTCCTTGAGCAGCCGCTCCTGGGTCTCGAAGTCCACCCGAACCAGGCCGAATCGCTTGCCGTAACCCCAGGCCCACTCGAAGTTGTCCATCAGCGACCAGGCGAAATAGCCCTCCAGCGGCACGCCCGCCTCGATCGCCGCCTTGCAGGCGCCCAGGTGCGCCTCCACGTACGCCCTCCGCTCCCGGTCGTGGACGCGGCCGTCGTCGAGGACGTCCTCGAAGGCCGCCCCGTTCTCGGAGACGACCATCGGGATCGGCGGGTACTCCCGCGCCACCCTGGTGAGCACCTCCACCAGGCCGCCCTCGTCGATCTCCCAGCCCATCGCCGTCACGGGACGCCCCCCGTGCACGAACGACACGTGCTCGCTGCCGACCCACGGCGAACCCGTCTCCGTGGGGGCCGCCGCCGCCGACTGCCTGCCGCCTGGTGCTCCCGAGACCGTGAAGCGGCTGTAGTAGTTGACGAGCAGCACGTCGATGGGCGCGTTGATGATCTTCATGTCGCCCGGCCTGATGAAGTCGGTCTCGACCCGCAGGTCCGCCAGCACGTCCTCCGGGTAGCGGCCCAGCAGCAGGGCGTCCAGGAAGAACCGGTTCTGCAGGCCGTCGATGCGCCGGGCCGCGTCCAGGTCGCGCTCGCCGCCGGTGGCGGGGGTGACCGCGTACAGGTTGACGCAGCCGCCGACGCGGCGGGCGTTCATCGCCTCGACGGCCAGGCCGTGGGCCAGGTTGAGGTGGTGAGCGCCCCTGATCGCGTTCTCCGGCTCGCGCCGGCCAGGGGCGTGCTCGCCCGAGGCGTAGCCGAGGAACGCGGCGCACCACGGCTCGTTGACGGTGCCGAAGGTGTGGACGTGGTCCTTCAGCGCCTCGTGCACGGCCGCCGCGTAGTCGGCGAAGCGGTGGGCCGTGTCGCGGTTGGGCCAGCCGCCCCGGTCCTCCAACTCCTGCGGCAGGTCCCAGTGGTAGAGGGTCAGCCACGGGTCGATGGCGTGGCCGCGCAGCTCGTCGGTGAGCCGCTTGTAGAAGTCCAGGCCCTTCTGGTTGACGGGTCCCGAGCCGGTCGGCTGGATGCGGGGCCAGGAGACGGAGAACCGGTAGGCCGACAGGCCCAGCTCCGCCATGACCGCGACGTCCTCCCGGTAGCGATGGTAGTGGTCGATGGCCACGTCCGCGTTCTGCCCGCCGAGCACCCGGCCCGGCGCCCTGGCGAAGGTGTCCCAGATGGAGGGGCCGCGCCCGTCCTCGGCGACCGCGCCCTCGATCTGGTACGCCGACGTCGCCGCCCCCCAGGCGAAGCCCGCGGGGAAGCGCAGCCCGGAACGCGTCTGTTCCTCTTGTGTCGTCACGCCTTGACCGCACCTTCCATGAGACCGCCGACGATCTGGCGGCCGAATGCGACGAATACCGCGATGAGCGGGATGATGGACAGCGCCGTGCCCGCGAAGATCAACGTGTAGTTGGTGGAGAACCTGGCGTTGAGCGAGGTGATCGCGATCTGCACGGTCGGGTTGTCCGGGGTCAGCACGATCAGCGGCCACATGAAGTCGTTCCACATGAGCATGAACGTGTTGATGCCGAGCACGGCCATGCCGGGCCGCACGGCGGGCAGCACGACGTTCCACCAGATGCGCAGCGTTGCGGCGCCGTCCACCCGGGCGGCCTCGACCAGCTCCATCGGCACGGCCTGCCGCGTGTACTGCGTCATCAGGAACACGCCGAACCCGTTGAGCAGGTACGGCAGGATGACCGCCTTGAGCGTGCCCGTCCACTCCAGGCTCACCATGAGCCGGTAGAGCGGCACCACGCCCATCTGCTGCAGCGGCACCGCCATCGTCAGCAGCACCAGCACGAGCAGCGCGTCGCGGCCCTTGAAGCTGAGGTTCGCGAACGAGAAGCCGGCCAGCGTCGAGATGACGACGACGGAGACGGTGACGACGCTCGCCACGACGAACGAGTTCGTCAGGCCCAGCAGGAACTTGGCGTCCTCGTTGTTCAGCACGGCGATGATGTTCTCGCCCAGGTTCCCGCCGGGCAGGAACGGCGGCGGCACCGCCACCGCGTCGGCGTTCGTCCGCGAGGCGATGACCAGCATCCAGTACAGCGGGAACGCCGACAGGAACACGGCGACCGCCAGCATGACCCTGGTGAGGACGGTCGGGGACCAGGCGGTCACGTGGTGCCTCCGATCCTGCGCACGAACAGGAAGTTGATCGCCGCGCCGATGAGGATGAGCAGGAACAGCAGCCAGGCGGCCGCGGCGGCGTAGCCGTAGTCGAACTCGCGGAAGCCCTGCTTGACGATGAACATGGCCACCGTCTGGAACTGGCCCTGCGATCCGCCGTCGACGTTGCCGTTGTAGAACGTGGTCGGCTCGGAGAACAGCGTCAGGCCGCCGATCGTGGAGTTGAGCACCACGAAGATCATGGTCGGGCGCAGCATCGGCAGCGTGATCTGCCAGAACTGCCTGCGCCTGGAGGCGCCGTCGATCGCCGCGGCCTCGTACAGGTCCTTCGGGATCGTCTGCATGCCGGCCAGGAAGATGATCGCGTTGTAGCCGGTCCAGCGCCAGTCGACCATGGTGGCGATGGCGATCCACGACGGGACGCGCTCGGCCCGCCAGTTGACGTTCTCGACGCCGAGCAGGCCCAGGAGCCAGTTGACCAGGCCCCAGTCACGGGCGTAGAGCTGCGTGAACACCACCGCGACCGCGACCACCGACGTGACCAGCGGCAGCAGCACGCTCATCCGGATCGCCAGGCGGAACCGGAAGCGCTTGTTCAGCGCGTTGGCCAGGAACAGCGCGAGCAGCATCTGCGGGACGGTGGCCAGGACGAACATGCCCACCGTGTTCACCACGGCCCGCCAGAAGTCGTCGTCCGTCAGCAGGGCGGCGTAGTTGCCCAGCCCGGCCCACTCCGTGGTCCCGGCCAGGTCGTAGTCGTAGAGCGAGTAGTAGAGGGTGAACGCCAGCGGGAAGAGCCCGAAGGCGGCGAACAGCAGGAAGTACGGGGACACCAGCGCGTACGGCATCGCCTTGACGTCCAGGTGGGAACGCCAGCGGCGGCCGGGCGGGCGGGCGCGGCGGCCGTCGCCGCGCGTCGCCCGCGGAAGGGTGTCGAGACTCATGGCAGACCTTTCGGCGGCGACGAGCCCGGCCCGCCGCTCGCGGGCCGGGCGGGAGGATCAGCCCGCGGCCTTCACCGCGTCGTCGACCAACTGCTGCCAGGCTCCGTCGTACGGGACGGAGCCGTCGTCCATGCCCTGGACGACCGACTCGATGGCGTTCTTGACCTGGGCGTGCTTCACGCCGAGGAAGACCGGCTGGAGGCTCGACGCCGACTTGGCGAAGATCTCGCCGATGGGGGCGTCGTTGAAGAACTCGTTCTTCGCGCCCTGCACGCTCGGGTCCTGCTGCGCCTTCGTGTTGCTGGGCATGTTGCCGAAGTCGGTGAAGATGCTCGCCTCGGTCTGCGCCTGCGTCAGGTAGTCGGCGACCATGGCCGCCTCCTTCGGGTGCTTGGACTGCTTGGGCACGGCCAGCCACGAGCCGCCCCAGTTGCCGCCGCCGCCCGGCACCGCGGCCACGTCCCACTTGCCCTTGCCCGCGTCACCGGCGTTGCCGCTGACCACGCCGAGCATCCAGGACGGGCAGCCCACCGTGGCGAACGCGTCCTTCTGGGTGCCCGCCGCCCACTCGTCGGTGAAGTTGCGCAGCTTGGCGGTCAGGCCCTGCCGGGTCATCTCCTGGGCGAAGTCGAAGGCCGTCCGCACCGCCGGGTTCTTGTCGACGATGAGGTTGTTCTCCCGGTCGAAGTAGGTGACGTTGCCGTTCTTGGCCGCCTCCTGGTACAGCACCACCTGGTACAGCGTGTTGGTGCCGTCGGCCCACCGGGTGTCCTTGACCTTCGCCTGGAACTGCTTGCCCACCTCCATGAACGCGTCCCACGTCGGCCACAGCGCGCCCACCGCCTCGCGGTCCGTGGCCAGTCCCGCCTGCTTGAACAGGTCCGTGCGGTAGCAGATGCTCATGCCGCCGATGTCGGTGCCCAGGCCGAACAGCTTGCCGTCGGCGGTGACGCCGTTCTCCCACTTCCAGGCGGGGAAGTCGGCCTTGCGCGACTCCAGGCCGTGCTCCTTCAGGTCGGCCCACCACTCGGGGTGCGCCTTGGCCAGGCCCATGCCGCCCTCGTCGATGCCGACCACGTCGCCCGCGCCGGTGCCGGCCTGCAGCCACTGGATCATCTGCGGCCAGTACTGCTGCTCGAACTGGTCGGTCAGGTGCTCCTCCTTGATCTGGATGTCCTTGTGCTCCGCGTTCCACTTGGCGATGGCGTTCTTGTAGCCGAAGTTGGTGCCGCCGCCGAAGGTCTGGACGCGGATCGTGACCGGCTCGGTCGCCGCCGAGGAGGCCGGAGCGCTGGACCCCGGGGTGCTGCCGGAGCCACAGGACGCGACGGCGAGGGCCGCCGCGGCCAGGGCCGAGGCCGCGGCAAGACCGCCGCGACGCCTGCTGATCATCATGGTGGACCCCTTCTCGGGTGACTTGTTGGGGGAGTGGAGTGCGCCGCGGTACGCGTTCCGTCGCGGCAATGTGGGAGCGCTCCCACAAAGGGTGCACTTGTGCGGTCGGCGCGGTCAATCCCGCGCAACGTAACCGTTACCAATGGTGCGATTTGCTGCCGTTGAACCGGATTTATCACCCCAAACGCCTCAAATGGCCGTTTGGGAGCGCTCCCATCACAAGAGGTCTCTTTCGTGTCGCATCAAGGGCATCTCACCCGCACGAACGGCCGCCACCCCACGGTGGCGGCCGCTCATGTCGTCCGGTGCGTGGCTGCGCCTCGGTCGGTCCGCCGGTGACCGAGGGTCACCGGCGGACCGGCCCGGGTCACCCGAAGGGCTTCTTGAGGAACCCTCGAATGAACCCGATGACGAACGCCCCGCCTCGGCCGACGTCGCTCATCCAGTCCCCGTACTTCGGGATCATGCCGACGCCGCTGCCGATGTTGGTGGCGTACTTGTCCTGATACTCGAGCCCGGTCTGCAGCCCCTTGTTGACCCGGGGGTGCCGGATCGCGACCCGCTGGACGGGACCCGGCCGCGACCCACTCGCGCTCGGCGGCCGGGTCGCCGGTGTGCGCGCCGCCCTGGGCGGCGACTGTCTCTGAGCCGCCCTCCGGCTGGACGGACGCGTGCCAGGCCGGTGCCTGATCGTGGTCTTGGGCCTGCTCGCGCGCCTGGTCACGGCCCTGGCCGCGGCCTGGGCCCGGCGCCTGTTCGCCGCGGCCTGGCGTGCGGCCTGCGCCGCTCTTCGCCGGGCCGCCTCGGCGGCGGCCCGCTGCCTGGCCTCCGCGGCCCGCCTGCGCGCCGCCGCCGCCATCCTGCGCCGCGCCGCCTCGGCGGCCCGCCTCCTGGCCGCCTCCACGGCCCTGCGCCTGGCGGCTTCCGCGGCCCGCCTCCTGGCCGCCTCCGCCGCCCTGCGCCGGGCCTCCTCCGCGGCCCGTCTCCTGGCCGCCGCGAGGGCCGCCCGCCGGGCAGCGGCCTGCGCCGCCCGCCTGGCCGCGAGGCTGACCCCGACCCTGACCACGACCGCGGCCGCGAACCAGAAGAGCTGCCCGTCGGGGTCGCTCGCGGTCACCGGGCTGTTGCCCGCGTAGGCGTAGGCGTTGAGTTGCTGCGGGTTCTCCGCGTCGATGATCGGGTCCACCGACAGGAAGCGGCCGAGCTTGGGATCGTACTCGCGGGCCCCGAGGTGGACGAGCCCGGTGGTCGGATCCTCGGTGCCGCCGACGAACCCGCGTTGCCCCGGCCACCAGGACGGTGGTGTCCCGCGATCCTCTCCGAACGGGGTCTGCCTGCGGACGGCCAGGTCCCCGGTGGCGGCGTTCACCGCGGCCTGTGCGGTGCCCTGGTGGTCGTTGGCCATGAACGAGACCTGGTTGTCCGGCGTGCGGACCGCGATGGCCTCGCCGCCGACGGTGTAGTAGCGGGTCTGCTCGACGACGTCCTTGGCGTGGTCGAGGCGCAGCTCCATGTCGTCGATGTAGAGGGTGGTGTCGGCCGGAGTCTTGCGGATGAGGCGGTCGCCGTCGGCGTCGTAGACGAACGACGTGGTCTTGCCCGCTTCCGTCACCGACTCCAGGTTGCCTTCGGCGTCCCAGACGAGGCTCTGGTCGGAGGCGCCGACCTTGCGCCTGGTGGTGTTGCCGGCGGCGTCGTACTCGAACAGGTCGGACCCCACGGCCTGCAGCGCGTGCGGCTGCTCGCCGCCGGGGGCGGGGTAGGTGTAGTCGCGGACCTGCTCGCCCGCGCCGCCGAAGGCGTGCTTGGTCTCCTTGGTCCGGTTGCCGGTGGGGTCGTAGGCGTAGCTGACCGCGTACGGGGCCACGCCGCCGACCTTGCCCGCGGCCGGGCCGGAGGCGCAGTCGTCCGTGGCCGTCCACGCCGAGGTCAGCCGGCGCAGGTGGTCATAGGTGAAGCACTGCGTGTCCTGGTTCGCCCGGTCGGTGATCTTGGTGATGTTGCCGATGGAGTCGTAGGCGTAGTTGAGGTCGAGGTCGGTCCTGGTCGTGCCCTCGCGGTCCAGCCGCATGCCGGTCAGCCTGCGGGTGGACTCGTCGTGCGTGTAGGTGAGCCAGGTCTTCCTGCCGCCTTCGCCCAGCTCGTACTGCAGGGTCTCGCCGAGCTTGGAGTAGCGGGTGGCCGTCACGTAGGCGGACAAACCGGTGACCTTGGTCGGCTGGCTCAGCTCGTCGTAGCTGTAGACGACCTGCTCCTCGGCCAGGCCGCCGGCGGCGGGGAAGCTGACGGACTGGACCTGGTCGTCGAGCGTGTAGCGGGTGTTGAGCTGGTAGGAACCGGCCAGCTTGCCCTCCCGCTCGGGGACGGTGACCGTCTGGCGCAGGGCGCGGTAGTCGGCGTCGATCGCGTTGATCTCGGCCCGGTACGCCTGCCCGTCCACGTAGCGGATGCTGGCGTTCATGTGGCCCCTGGCCAGGGCGTCGTACTTCCACTCGGCCAGCAGCGGCCCCGTGGACGACCCCTCGCGCAGCTCCGTCTTGCGGCCGAGGGTGTCATAGCCGTACCACAACGTCTTGCCGCGCGAGTCGGTCGTGGAGACCAGCTCGTCGGCGTCGTTGTACGTCATGGTGGTGACGCCCTTGTCCGGGTCCTCGGTCCTGATCTCCCGGCCGCGCAGGTCGTAGTGGTGCCGCCACACGTTCCCGGCGGGGTCGGTCACGGTGGACAGGCGTCCGGCGTGGTCGTAGGTGTACGTGGTGGACTCGTACGCGCCGGTCGGGGTGGCCCCCTTGTACTGGCGCAGCTCGATCAGCCGGTCCTCGGCGTCCCCGATCCGGGTGGTCGCGGTGCCGCCGGGCGGCGGCGTCACGTGCACCCGGTCACCCTCCTCCTTGACGGTGACCCGGTACTTCTCCACCCCCTTGGCCTTGAGGATCTCCGCGTTGACCTCGCCCGCGCCGTCGAACGCCGACACGACCTGAGCGGGCACGTCGGCGTCGGCCACCGCGAGCAAGCTGGTGGACGGCGTGCCGGTGGCGAAGTAGCCGGTGTTCTCCTTGTGCTTCTCACCCTGGGAGTTGTAGAAGGTGTCGGTGATCGTTCGGCCGTCACGCAGCGCGGGATCGGTCGTCTGGTCGTCCCTGGGCGCGGGTTCCTGGGTCTGGCGCTCGCGCATCAGGCCGTCGTACAGCTCGTGGCTGCTGGTGTAGGTGCCGTCGGCGTTGAGCGTCTTGGTGGTGACGACGCTGGGGCCGTTCGTGCGCACCGTGTAGGAGTATTCCGTGTTCGGCGACTGGCCCGCCGCCTTGCTGCGGTCGGGCTGCCAGACCTTGGTCAACCGGCCGAGGGCGTCGTACTCCAGGTCGACGCGCCGGTTGCCGGCGTCGATCTCGGCGACCGGCTCGCCCCAGGCCGGGTTGATCAGGGTGCGCTCGACGTGGCCGAGCTGGTTGGTCTCCGTGGTCTCCGTCGCGGGAGCGCCCGAGGACGGGCTGTAGACGGTGACGGACCTGGTGCCGACCGGATCCGTCTCGCTCGTCTCCCGGCCGTACACGTCGTAGGTGTGGGCGCGATCGGTGATCGTGGTCCCGTCCGCCGAGACCAGCTCCTGCACCGAGGTCACGTCACCCTTGGTCGGGGCCTGCCCGAACGCCTTGCCGTCGTAGTGGACCTTCTCGTCCGAGATGATCTCGCCGGCGGACAGCGTGGACAGGGCCGTGCCGCAGCCAGCCGCGACCTTCTGGACCCTGCTGGGGTAGTCGAGCATCCACGACGTGTCGTTGCGGGCGTAGGTGAACCGGGTGCACTGATCATCGTCCCCGTCGGCCAGGTCGCCCCGCTCGTCCACCTGGAGGAGGAGGCCCTTGGCGTCGTACGAGCGCTCCTCACCGGTACGCCGCCACCCGCCGCCCGCCACGGCGGTACGGGTGACCATGGACTTCGCCTCCACCAGGTGCGCGGCCTTGGTGACGCCGCCCTGCGTGGACTCGGCCGTCTTCACCGACCACGGTTCCTCCAGGGACGCGGTCAGCACCGACCCGCCGTCGCCGTCGAAGAGGATCTCCTCGCGCTCCAACCCGGCGTACTGGTCGAGGTCGTCGAGCTTGACGCCCTCGGAGTCCTCGACCTGCGCGCTGCGCTTGGAGCCGTCGGCCAGCTTGTCACCGTGCAGGCCCCGGAAGTAGCGGAACTCCGTGAGGGTCCGCCTGGTGTCCTGCCCGTCGCCCTCGCGCACGCGTACCCGGCCGAAGCCGCGGAAGTCGGACCACGTGCGGTGCTCGGGCTTGACCAGGATGTTCTCGGCGTAGCGCCAGCCGGCGCCGCCGAGGTACTCGTAGTCGGTGACCAGGTCGGGGGAGCCCGCGACCCGGTCGACCTCGACGGTCTGCGTGACCACGTACTTGTGGAACCAGTCGGTGACCTCGGCCTCGTTCGGCGGGGCCCACCGCTGGGGGAAGCAGCGCCTGGCGTTCTTGTCCGCCGCGGGAACGTCGCCCGGCTTGCAGTCGGCCGCCGAGTAGTTGATCCGCAGCTCGCCGCCCGACTCGTTGCCGATCGCCTGCACCCGCCACTTGACCAGCGGAGCGCGGCCCTCGAGCGCGTCCACCCGGTTGGGAAGCTGGACGCCGGTGAACGTGACCGGAGGCAGGGAGAGCGTGCCCCCGACGTGGCCGGTCTGCTGGATCGAGGCCAGCCACAGGGCCGGGCTCATGCCGTCACCCGAGGCGGGGAACTGGTGGGTCAGGGTCCAGGAGTCGACGGGGGTGTACTGGCCGGCGCCGTTGCCGAGCTGGGTGGTGACCTTGGTCAGCCGCTTGCGGCTGAAGAACGTCGGCGCCAGCCTGTCCGTGCACTTCACCCCGGCGTCGCAGATCTGGTCGAACGGCACGTCCGGCCAGCGGCTCGCGGTCTCCTTCTTCAGCTCTCCTGGCGCGCACGTCACCGTGCCGCCCGGCAGGCACCGCTCGGCCACGTCGAACACCACCCGGGCCGCGGGGGCCCTGGTGAACAGCTCGCCGCTCAGGTAGCCGTAGTCGATGCGCGTCAGGTAGGCGGCGCGCACGTACGAGGTGCCCAGCTCGGGCTTCATGCTGCGGCCGTAGTGGTTGGTCTCGCGCTCGTACCAGTAGGTGGTGGCGTTGCCGTGGGTGTCCACGGCCAGGTCCAGGTTCCACCGGTACGCCTGCTGGCACCAGGCGTTGGCCGGGGTGCTGTTGTAGCAGGGTTCCCCGCTGTTGTTGCCGAACACCGGCACCGTCTGCACGGACTTGGTCTCCGCCTTGCCGGTCGCCCAGCCGGGCAGCCGGTTCAGGCCGAAGGTGTACTGGGAGCCGTCGGGCGTGGTGACCCGCCAGTACTCGCCGTTGTTGTCGCCGTTCGTCGCGCCGGTCAGCGCCTCGATCCTGGTGCCGTCGTCGCGCTTGGGCCGCCACTGCTTCGTGGTGGCGTCCTTGACCAGCTCGACCGACGAACTGCCCAGCGACAGAACCGCGTTGTCCTGGTCCCAGCACAGATCGCCGGTCTTCTTACCGTCGATCATGCACGACTTGTAACGACGCTCGACGAAGCCGCCGGGACCGAGTTCGAAGCCCTCACCCGCCCAGGACGCCTGGTTGTTGGTGGAGGCGGTGCGCCCGTCCACGCTCTGCGAGGAGTAGCCGAGCGAGATCTGCGGCTCGTCCCCGCCCAGCGACGGCGGGGTACGCAGGTCGTAACCCCAGGTGAAGTCACCCGACTGGGTGCCCACGCTCCAGTCGGCGGAGGCGGCCAGCGAGGTGGCCGAGTGGTCGCCTGACTGGCCGGAGGCGGCGGCCGTCACCGCGTAGACCGCGCCGGTCTCGAACTCCGCGGTCAGCGTACCGGCCTGGGGATCGTTCCTGCCGGCGACCGGCTCGGGTTGCGGGCAGGCCGCGGTGGCGGTGGCCGCCTTCAGGCCGCACTCGGCCAGCTTGACCAGCCGCAGCCGAGCCCCGTAGTCGCCGCCGTAGGCGTACCGGAAGCCGGAGTAATCGATCTCCAGCCGGGTCTGCCCGGCGGCCTTGGCCGCGGGCACGCCCTGACCAGGAGAGACGCGCAGCGCCAGGCCGAGCAGGTCGGTGTCGAGCAACTCCACCGTGACCGGCTCCACCTCGGCAGCGGCCGCGGTCTTGGCCTGTTGCGGAGCCAGGCGGACCGGGAAATCGGCCGCGAGGGTCTTGGCGGCGCTCCCGCCGAGCTCCGCCTTCTGCGGCTTCGGCCAGGTGACGCCCGGCGGTGCGCTCCATGCCTGCTTGGCAATCGGATTCTCGAGCGGCGCCTTGACGGGCACCTGCCCGCCCGTGACCGGCGTCTCCTTCTGCACGGACGGGGCCGGACGGGGAGCCGCATAGGCGGGCACGGCGTACGCCATCTCCACCAGCAGGACGACGGCGAGAACCGGAGCCAGCCTGCGCGGCCAGCGCGATTCACGCTTGACGCCTTCGAAACGATTCCAGGAGGCGTCCGGGTGAACGGGATCGGGAGGTGTCGGCTGAAGGCCGTTCCATCGGGACTCGGGCAGGTCTAACTCACTGGGCAGATCCATGAACCTTCTCCAGAGGGCTGCCGGTCGGGACGTACGGGGGCGGGGCCTCACCCGTTTCGAACAGGAGCTGGCGCGTGAGGCGATGAGCCCTCGAGCGTGTCCGCGATCACAGATTGGTGATCGGATCGTCGCGCTCGTCCGGCCGTAGGTCCAGACTTCTGCGCATTCTGCTCACCCGCTTCTCGGCGGCAGAGGCGGCCCCTACGCGGTCGAGGGGCGGCAGGCGGCGGCGCGGTCCTCGAGGAGGGCGCGTTCGCGGGAGTTGCGGGTCAGGCCCGCCGCCCGCTCGAACTCCGCCCGCGCCTCCTCCGTGCGGCCCAGCTTGGCCAGCAGGTCCCCGCGTACGCTCGGCAGCAGGTGGTAGCCCTTGAGCGACGGCTCGTCCACGATCTGGTCGAGCAGCTCCAGCCCGGCCGCCGGCCCGTAGGCCATCGACAGCGCCACGGCCCGGTTGAGCTCCACCACGGGCGAGCGCGACAGGCGGGCCAGCGACTCGTACAGGCTCGCGATGCGCCCCCAGTCGGTGTCCTCCGGGTCGACGGCGCGGGCGTGGCAGGCGGCGATGGCGGCCTGCAGCGCGTACGGGCCGGGCGTGCCCGACAGCGACTCGGCGAGGTCGAGCGCGGCCAGACCACGGCCGATGAGGAGCCGGTCCCAGCGGGCGCGGTTCTGCTCCAGCAGCAGGATCGGCTCGCCCGACGGCCCCACCCGGGCGGCCGACCTGGACGCCTGGATCTCCATGAGCGCGACCAGGCCGTGCACCTCGGGCTCCTTGGGCATGAGACCGGACAGCACGCGGCCGAGCCGCAGCGCGTCCTCGCACAGCGCGGGACGCATCCAGTCGTCGCCGGCCGTGGCCGAGTAGCCCTCGTTGAAGATCAGGTAGATGACCTCCAGCACGGACGACAGGCGGCCCGCCAACTCCGCCCCCTGGGGCACCTCGAACGGGATCCCCTTGTCGGCCAGCGTGCGCTTGGCGCGGACGACGCGCTGCGCCACGGTGGACTCCGAGACCAGGAACGCCCGCGCGATCTCGTCGGTCGTCAGGCCGCCGAGCACGCGCAGGGTCAGCGCCACCCGCGCCTCCATCGACAGGGCGGGGTGGCAGGCCGTGAACACCAGCCGCAGCAGGTCGTCCTCGATCTCGTCGACCTCGGGAAGCTCGTCCTCCAGGTCGATGCGGTGGCCGAGTTCGACGAGGTTGCGCTGGAGGCGTTCGTTCCTGCGGATGAGGTCGATGGCGCGGCGTTTGGAGACCGTCATCAGCCAGGCGCCGGGGTTGCGCGGCACGCCGGACTCCGGCCACTGCTCCAGCGCGGCGACCAGGGCGTCCTGTGCCAGCTCCTCGGCGAGGCCGACGTCGCGCACCAGCCCGGCGAGCCCGGCGATGAGCCGGGCCGCCTCGATCCGCCAGACCGCCTCGATGGCGCGATGGGTGTCGGAAGCCGTCACCGGCCCATGAGACCAGCCCCGCCCCTCCCGCCGCAACCCGAGCCGGTGGGACGGGTCACGCGTCGGGGGTGTCCACGCCCAGGCGCTCGCGCAGCGCCTCCTCGCGCTCGCGCTCGTCCGCGGGCATCGAGTCGTCCGGTACGTCCGAGGCGTCGAACACCTGCCACACGTCCAGCCCCACCCCCTCGTGCCCCGGCGGCACCGGCACGCGCAGGGCCCACTCGACGGCCTCCTCCCGCGACTTGACCTGGATCAGCCAGAACCCGGCGATCAGCTCCTTGGCCTCCGTGAACGGCCCGTCGATCACGCTGGCCCGGCCCCCGCTGTAGGCGATCTGCGCGCCGTGCGAGCTGGGGTAGAGCCCCTCGGCCGCGAGCAGCACCCCGGCCTTGGCCAGGGACTCGTTGTAGGCGTGCATGTTGTCCACCAGCTCCTGGCTGGGCAGCGTCCCGGCCTCTGTCTCGGCGTTGGCCTTGCCCACGATCATGAACTTCATCGGTGTCGTCTCCTTCGGGGCGTGGCGGCCTCGGTGGCCGTCCTCGTCGACGCGTCGAACGGCCGGGCCGCGGATCGACACTACGCCGTCGTGGGGTCGTGGGGTCGTGGGGTCGTGGGGTCGTGGGGTCGTGGCGTCGTGTGCGCGGGAACGCGCCGAGCGCGCGGCCCCGGGATGGGGCCGCGCGCTCGGCGGAGGGGGTGGGGGGAGGCGGGTCAGACGGCGTAGTCGGGGTAGCCGTAGCCGACGACCTGCGACTTCGGACGGACGCGCTCCTCCACCTTGCCGTTGCCGGTGTTGCCCTCGACGGTGGAGATGGTGCCGTCCTGGTTGTCCTTCAGCACGAAGCCGACGTGCTCGATGTCGCTCAGCGCCTTGCTGCCGCCCCAGGAGAAGAACACCACGGCGCCGGGCTTCGGGACGGTGCCGAAGCGGTTGTTGGCCGCGAACCACTTGGCGTGGGTCACGGTGTAGGCGTCCCAGCCGATCTGCTGGCGGGCGCCGGTCTGGTCGCCGACCCAGGAGACGAACATCGCGCACCAGGCGGCGTTCAGGTACGCGGCGCGGTTGCCGCCGTCACGGGCGATGGTCTCGGCGGCTCGCTGCGAGGCGGCGTACCACTGCTGGTACTTGGTGCCGCCGCCGTAGGAGTTCTCGGAGGTGCCGATCTGGGACTTGGCCAGGGCCAGGACCTGCTCGGCGGTGACGTTGACCTTGTTCTCGCTCGCCGCGCCGTCCTTATGGGCGGCGACGGCGGCGTCCGGGTGCCTGGCTCCGGTGGCCGCGGCGACGCCGATCGCGGAGTCGGCGCTGGCCGTGACGGCGTGGGAGCCGAGGGCCGTGGCGATGACGGTCGCGCCGACGAAGGTGCTGACGAGGGCGCGGACCAGAGGGCTCTTCGAGGTATCGGTAATACGGTGCTTGGCCATCGAGGGGGTTACTCCTTGCTTCCATGCCGCTTACCGGGTTAGCTGACGGGTTCGGACGTGGAAGCTGCCCTACGGCACCGAAGTGCCGATTCACCCCAAGGAACGTGGGTCCCCGGTTCCGCCCGCAGGCGGATTCAGCGGTCACAGGACGATCCTGTGATCTGTCGTGCGATGGTCGACACAGCCGGACAAACCGGTCATATGCCTCAAGTAGTCATCTAAGGTAATACATGAGGCAAGGGGATGACAAACCCCTAAACGCGATGTCAGTCCAGTTGTCTCCGCGCGGCGGCCAGAAGCCCCATCATGGCAAGGGATTCGTCGAGGGGCATGATCGAGGATTCGGTCTTTCCCTCGGCCACCGCGGCGCGGACCTCGCGCAGCTCACCGGCGTATCCGTTGTCGGCGGGATCGAGCACCAGCTCCTCCGGCTCCATGCCGGGCCCGGTGAGCAGGATCCGCTCCGGCGCCCAGAACGGCGCCGCGAGGTCCGCTCGCATCGATGTCCCGACAACGCCGGCCTGGTTCGGGTAATTCCCCAGCAGCGACGACGCCACGAGCGCGTGCCGCCCTCCGGGGTAGAGCAGGAGCCCGGCCACCTCCGCGTCCACCCCGGTCGGGGCCAGCGAGCCGGTGACGCGCAGCTCGGAGGGCGCGCCCAGGAGCAACTGGGCCAGGCCGAACGGGTAGATCCCCAGGTCGAGGAGGGAGCCGCCGCCCAGCTCCGGCGCCCACAGCCGGTGCGCGGGGTCGTACGGCGCGGCGAACCCGAACGTGGCCTGCACCGACCGGATCTCGCCGAAGCGCGGGTCGGCCGCGATCCGCTGGATGAGGGGGTTGAACCTCATCCACATCGCCTCCATCAGGAACACGCCCGCCTCGCGCGCCAGGCGTACCATCTTCGCCGCGTCGTCCACGGTCGCGGCCAGCGGCTTCTCGCACAGCACGGCCTTGCCCGCGGCGATGGCCGCCTCGGCCACCTCCAGGTGCTGCGCGTGCGGCGTGGCCACGTAGACGGCGTCCACGGCCGGGTCGGCGCACAGCTCGGCGTAGGAGCCGTACGCCGACTCCGCGCCCAGTGTCGAGGCCAGGTCCTGCGCCCTGGTCAGGTCTCTGGATCCGACGGCGGCCACCCGCATACCGGGCTCCGCCACGATCGCCGTGCCCACCCTGCGGGCGATGGCTCCGGTCGCGGCTATTCCCCATGTGAAATCTCGCACGCGGGAGATCGTATATGGAAGGTAAAAAATCAGGTAAAAGAGGTGCTCGTTACTAAGAAATGCTGTCAAATGACACATCGGTCACAGGGGTCACTCACATCATGTTGAACGTCTCCGGATCCGGCCCCAGTCGCAGCCCCTTGTTCAGCGCGCCGATGGCCGCAATGTCCTCGGCGTCGAGAATGAAGTCGAAGACGTCGATGTTCTCGGCGATCCGCGTGGGCGTCACCGACTTCGGGATCACCACGTTGCCGAGCTGAAGGTGCCAGCGGAGCACGATCTGGGCCGGTGTCCTGCCGTACTTGTCCGACAGCACCCCCAGCGCCGGGTCGTCCAGCAGCCCCCTGCCCTGGCCCAGCGGGCTCCACGCCTCGGTGAGGATGCCGTTGGCCTCGTGGAAGGCCCGCAGCTCCCGCTGCTGCAGGTACGGGTGCAGCTCGATCTGGTTGATGGCCGGGGTGATGTCGGTCTCGTCCATGAGCCGGGTGAGCGTGGCGACCGTGAAGTTCGAGGTGCCGATGGCCCTGACCCGGCCGTCGCGGTAGAGCTTCTCCAGCGCCCGCCACGCCTGCACGTACTTGCCGTGCTGCGGCATCGGCCAGTGGATGAGGAACAGGTCCACGTAGTCGAGACCCAGCCGGGCCAGGCAGTCGTCGAACGCCGCCGCCGCGCGGACGTGGTCGGCGTTGCCCAGCTTCGTGGTCACGAAGATCTTCCCGCGCGGCAGCCCGCTCCCGCGTACGGCCCGGCCCACGCCCTCCTCGTTGCCGTAGGCGGCGGCGGTGTCGACGTGCCGGTAACCGGTCTTGAAAGCGGTGGCGACCGCCTGTTCGGCCTCTTCGGCCGGAACCTGCCAGACGCCGTATCCGAGCTGCGGAATTTGCACGCCGTCCGTGTTGAGCATGAGCGAGTTCATACCCTCCATTGTTCACGTCGCGTTTCTGAGCGCTTAAGCCGGTGGGGCTACCTTGGAGCGGTCGTGACGGGCCATCACCCCGCTGGGAGGACAACGAGTGGTCGAACAGGCGTCGGCCTGGGTGGAGTCCCCGCTCCAGATGCTGTGCGCCGTCGAGGCTCACCACGCCGGGCTCCTCGGCCCGGCGACCGCCGTCGTGCCGCGTGCCGGTCTGCGCCCGCTGAAGGCCACCCGGCGCGAGCTGTGCGCCCTCGGGCTGCCCGAGGGGCTCGAGCTGGCCGAGCCGCGCGAACGCATGCCCAGGCGCGTCCAGGCCGTCGGAGACGCCTTCTCCGGCCGGGTGCAACTGCGCTGGCTCATCTCCCGTCCCGGCCACATCGTCATCGTGGACGACGGGCTGGCCACGCTGCGGCTGCTGGAGCTGCTGGCGGCGGGCCCGTACCGGCCGCTGCTGCGCGCCCGCGCCGAGCCGACTCCGCTGCGCAGCGCCCTGGGCCTGGCCGCCGCGCTGCGGCTGCGCCTGGCCAGGGTGTCCGTCTTCACCGCGCTGACCGTGGACGACAAGCTCGAGGAGGCCGTCCGCGCCGCCGGGGTCGACCTCGTCCGCCACGACTTCGCCTGGCTGCGCGCGCAGCCGCCCAGCGCCGAGGGCCCCGCGGAGCGCACGGTCGTGCTCGGCACCTCGCTCGTGCGCAACGGCCTGGTCCACCGCGACCACTACCTGCGCTGGCTGACCGAGCTGGCCGCCCGCGAGCCGCTGGCCTACTACCCGCACCGCCGCGAGGACCCCGTGGACGTCGCGCTGATCCGGGAGCGCCCCGGCATCACCGTCCACGACGCGGGCGCCCCCGCCGAGCTGACGCTGCGCGGCCTGGACGCCGGCCACCGCGTGCTCAGCCTCCCCTCGACCGCGATCACCTCGCTGCGGGTGCTGCTCAGCCCCCGGGGCGTCGCCGTCGAGCCCGTCGACGTTCCCGATGACTGGTGGACCAGCAGGGCAGCCCCCGCCCTGCGATCACATTTGACTGGAGTGTCCGGGTGAGAGTGCTGGCGGTCGCCGACTCCGACTCCTATTTGAAGTGGGCGGCCTGCCTGCTCGGTGACCTGCCTTCGGGCTGCGTGACGGAGCTGGTCGTGGTGCGCACACCGATCGCGCCGTCGCCGGAGCAGATCGCCGCCGCCGTGGGCGGGCGCGAGGTGCCGCCGGTGCTGTCGGCGCGGTCCGTACGCCGGCTGGCCGAGCGTACGCAGCCCGACGTGATCCTGCTGGCCTGCACCGGCCCCGTGGTCGACGTGCTGGTGGCCGACGTGCTCGACGAGCTGCGGCCACGGCCGGTGTTCGTCAGCGGGCTGCCGGGCATCTCGGTGCCGGCCACGGAGAAGGCGTGGCTGTTCCGCAGCGGCTGCGACCTGTTCGTGGTGCACAGCGAGCGGGAGGTGGCCGAGTTCTCCGAGATCGCCGCCCGGCTCGGCGGGGGAGGGGCGGTGGGCCTGGCCCGGCTGCCGTTCCTGCGTACCCGCTCCGGCGGGCCGGCCGCCGTGCCCGGCGGGAACCGGGTGGTCTTCGCCACCCAGGCCAAGGTGCCGCGCGTGCGGGAGCAGCGCGAGCAGATCCTGCTGTCGCTGGCCGAGCTGGCCGAGCGCCGTCCCGAGCTGGACGTGGTGGTCAAGCTGCGCGCCCTGGAGGACGAGCGGCAGACGCACAACGAGCGCTTCCACTACCAGCGGCTGTGGCGGGAGATGGGCGAGCCCGGCCGGCTGACGTTCGCGGCCGGGTCGATGCAGGAGCAGCTCGAACTGTCGGCCGGGTTCGTGACGGTGAGTTCGACGGCGGCGCTGGAGGCCATCGCGATGGGCGTGCCGTCGCTGGTGCTGAACGACTTCGGCGTCAGCGCCGAGATGATCAACCTGGTGTTCGAGGGCAGCGACCTGCTCGGCTCGATGGAGGAGCTGGCCGAGGGCGCGTTCCGCCTCGCCTCACCGGCCTGGTGCGCGGCCAACTACTTCCAGCCGGCCGAGCGCAACGACTGGTCGGGCCTGCTGGCCGGGCTCGTGATCGCCCGGCCGCGGACGCCCGCCAAGTCACTGCTCGACGGGCCCGAGCACGCCGCCGCGCGGCGCAGGGCCCGCCTCCGGGTGGAGGTGCCGCCCAAGATGCTGCGGGCGGGATACCGGGCCAAGCGCCGCATGCGCCGCTATCTCAAATCGCTGACCTGATCTTCCTGCGGATCCTGGTGAACGCGCTGGGCTTGCCGGCGTCGGCGAAGCCCAGCGTCTCCAGGCGCTTGCGCTTGAAGTAGCGCGGATCGAACTCGATGTGCTCGGGCCGCAGCTCGGGATAGGCCTCGGCCTGCATGCAGTAGCCCACCGCGCGCACCAGCTCCGGCAGGTCGACCGCCGGCGGCTGCTCGACGTGCCCCTCGGCCGACAGCCTCGGCAGCACGGCGTCCACGATCGTGGCCGGGATCCGGTTGCTGTTCTCGTACGGGGTCAACCGGCTCAACACCAGATCGGTGCCGTACGAGGCCACCCGCAGCCCGAAGTAGCGCTGGGCGGTCACCAGCCCCGTGGAGAAGCAGCCCACCACCAGCTCGGGCCGCAGCGCCGCGAAGCAGACCTCGGCCGGCACGCTCTCCCCGGCCACCGACAGGCGCACCCCCAGCGGTCCGGCGGCCGAGCGCAGGAGCTGCGCGTGCCGGCGGCCGGCGGCCGGGTGCGGCTTGAAGACCACGTCGGTGCAGCCGCGCGCGGCCAGGGCCTTGAGCATGGTCTCGTGCAGGCCCGCCTCCTCCTCCGGCGTGACGATGTCGAGCGCCGACAGGTACTGCCCGAGGATGATCGCCTTCCCGGCCATCATGTCGGGGGCGGTGGCGGTGACCTCGTGCACGATCGCCAGGAACCGCTCGTCCGGCAGGATCTCGGGGGCGACGTCGTACTCGCTGAGCAGCAGCGGCGTGAGGCCGGGCACCAGGTCGAGGTGGATCAGGCGGCCGATGCGGCGGAAGATCTCGGCGGGCAGCGGGTCACGGGTGGGGCCGTAGCTCATCAGCCCGTCGGAGTAGACCGTGATCGGGCAGTCGCGCACGAGGCCCGCGATCGTCCGCGCCGGCGGCACCGCGATCGACTCGAGCACCAGCTCCTCGACGTCCTCCAGCCTCCAGTGGGAGCGCAGGAGGCGCTCCATCATCGGCACCTCGATGACGCGCGCCCGCCAGTCGGACGGGTGCAGCGGCGCGATGAGGTCGTTCCAGGAGAACACCTCGTCGAAGCGCGAGCGCAGCACGGCGAAGCCGGGCGTCCTGTCCAGCGGCGTCGACACCTCGGGGACGGCCGCGTTGTTGGACACGATCAGCACCCGGCGGCCGTCGCCGAAGCGGCCGTCGTCGATGGCGGCCGCGAGTGACATCGCCCCGAACAGGGTCGAGGCGTAGAAGACCTTCACTAGGACTCCTCCCGGTCGCGGCGGACCCGGACGTTCGGGCTTGAGGGCAGGTCGGGCACCAGGTCCCGCAGCGTCGCCTCGCGTTCGACGGACATCCGCGCCACCGACTCGGACACCAGCTCGGCCGGCAGCGCCCGCACCATCTGCGCGCCCCGCTCCTCGAAGCGGGCGCGCAGCGCCGGGGTGAACCGCTCGCCGATCTCCAGATGGTGGGCCAGCAGCGCGCAGAAGTTGCGTACGGCCTTGGGCAGGAACCTCGGCTCGAGGTCCTTGAAGACCAGCTCGAACGCGTCGAAGAAGTGGAGCTGGCGCTCGTCGCCCACCTGGGTGAGCGACCCCGACACCATGCGCCGGTAGAACACCCCGGCCAGCGACACCACCGCGAACGTGGCGGCCTCGCGGTGCAGCCGCCAGATCCACGGCCGGTCCTCGGCCGTGTGCAGCGAGCCGGGGAAGTGCAGCAGGTCGTGCAGCGAGCGCCGGTAGACGCCCGCCCACGCGTAGGGATAGTCGACCATGGTCCGCACACTCGCGGGCAGGATGGCGTCGCGGGGGTCGTGCACCACGCCCCGCCGCGCCAGCGGAGCGCGGTGCACGACCCGTTTGCGGCCCTCCACCTGCACGTGGTCGACGCGGACGAAGTCGCAGTCGAGCCCGTCGATCGCCTCGACGAGCTGTGCCAGGTAACCGGGGGCGAGCCAGTCGTCGCCGTCCATGAACGTGACGTACCGGCCCGAGGCGGCCGACAGGCCCGTGTTGCGCGCGTCGGCTAACCCCACCGGGGCGGGGTTGCGCAGCGTGATCAGCCCGGGGAGGTCACCGGCGAAGTCGTCGATGATGTCTCCCGTGGCGTCCACGGACCCGTCGTTCACGACGATGAACTCGAAATCGTGGCGCGCGTTGCGAGACAGCGAGGTGAGCGCGTCCGCGATGAAGCGCTCGCCGTCCCGCACAGGCACGACGACCGAGAGCGTGATCAATGTGTTGTTTCTCCTGGGGGGTGGATAACGGTCAGACGGTCACGCGGCGCAGGCGGGCCTTGGGCGCCTCCTCGCCGGGGAAGACCCGCTTGACGCCGTCGCCCAGGGCCTGCTCGATGATGCGGATGTCGCGGACGAGGTGCTCGAGCCCGGACGGCTCCAGCGAGGCCGCGTGGTCGGAGCCCCACATCGTGCGGTCGAGGGTGATGTGCCGCTCCACGCAGACCGCGCCCAGCGTGACCGCGGCCAGCGAGATCTGCAGGCCGCGCTCGTGCCCGGAGTAGCCGACGGGCACGCCGTAGCGCTCCTTGAGCGTGGTGATCGTACGCAGGTTCGCCTCTTCCGGCGGCAGCGGGTAGGTCGACGTCGCGTGCATCATGATGAGCTTATCGGTGCCGAGGATGTCGACCGCCGTGTCGATCTCCTGGAGCGTGGACATGCCGGTCGACAGGATGAGCGGCTTGCCGGTGGCGGCCAGGGCGCGCAGCAGCTCGTGGTCCGCCACGCTGGCCGAGGCCACCTTGTGCACCAGGACGTCCATCTCCTCCAGGAACTCCACCGACGGCACGTCCCACGGGGAGGCGAACCAGTGCAGCCCGCGCTCGTCGCAGTACTTCGCGATCTGCCGGTACTCGTCGCGGCCGAACTCGGTGCGCTCCTTGTACTCCAGGTACGTCATCTCGCCCCACGGCGTCTGCCGGATCTGGCCCTTCTGCTCCTCGGGCACGCAGATCGCGGGGGTGCGCTTCTGGAACTTGACCGCCTGGCAGCCGGCGTCGGCCGCCACGTCGATGAGCCGCCTGGCCAGGTCGAGGTCGCCGTTGTGGTTGATGCCGATCTCGCCGATGACGTACACCGGCTCGTCGTCGCCGACCAGCAGGTCACCGATCGCCACGGGGCCGAGGCGCGGCCGGGCGCGCAGCTCGGCGGCGGGCTGCGCGGGCCGGGCGGCCAGCACGCGGTCGCACAACTCGCGCACCGCGCCGGAACCGCCGGGCGTGGTCAGCACCACGCGGGCGGCGGCGCGCGCCTGCGGGTGGGCGTCGGGCGTGGCGACGGGCCAGCCGACCTCGGCCATCGGGCCCAGGTCGTTGACGTCGTTGCCGACGTAGGCGACGCGGGCGGGGTCGAGGCCCTCGTCGTTCAGCCAGTCGCGCAGCACCGAGCGCTTGTCGGCCAGCCCCTGCAGCACGGGCACGCCCAGCTTGTGGGCGCGGGCGGCCACCACCGGGTTCTGCTCGGTGGACAGGATCAGCACCTTGACGCCCGCGCGCCTGAGCAGCGACACGCCCATCCCGTCGGAGCGGCTGACCTGCACCGTCTCGCGGCCCTCTGAGTCGATGTAGGCGCGGTCGTCGGTGTGCACCCCGTCGAAGTCGGTGACGACGGCGTCGACGTCGATCGGCTCGGGCGAGTCGACGAACGGGGCGAGCGCGCGCACCAGCGCGAGGTCCTCCGGGTTGTCGATCTCGATCGCGTGCTGCGGCGGCACCGGCTGCACGGCGACCCGGCCGAAGAAGCGGTGACCGTGCTCGCGCAGTCCGGAGGTGCGCATGACGTAGAAGGCGCCGTTCTCGCGGAACTGCTCGTCGCGGTCCTGGCGGCGCTGCCGGACGGCCGGGTCGTGGTTGATCCCGTCGCCCGTGGCCGTCCAGAGGAACTCGTGCGTGGGCAGCCCGGACACCACCGAGTCGGCCTCGCCGTCCAGCACCCTGCGCACCGCCGCCGACAGGTCCTCGGGGTCGATGAACGCGCTGGTGCACTGCACCAGCACGACGACCTCCGGGTCCTCGCCGAGAGCGTCGAGCGCGTGCAGCACCGCGGACTCGCTGGAGGCGGTGGCGCCGCTCAGCTCCTCCGGACGCTCCACCACGACCGCGCCCGCCTGCCTGGCGGTCTCGGCGATCCCGCCGTGGTCGGTGCTGACCACGACCTGGTCCACCAGCTCGGCGCGCACACAGGCCCGCACCGCCCGGGTGACCAGCGGGACGCCCCCGACCAGGGCGAGGTTCTTCAGGGGTACGCCCGCCGAACCTCCGCGGGCGGGAACAACGGCCAGGACTCGCAAGATGTGTCTCCTAAGTGCATCGGACTGCACCCAGAAGCTAGAGGGCCGGATTGAACAGCCAGCGTCACCGTCATTAACTTTCCATGGGGATCCGGTAGAGCAACTCTGGCCGGCCCACCCCTCCGTACTGCGGGATGCGGACCGCGACACCCAGCTCGACCAGGTATTCCAGGTAGCGGCGGGCCGTCACCCTCGACACTCCGACCCCGTCCGCCACGGCCTGCGCGCCCATGCCGCCGGGGTGCGCGCGCAGTCTGGCCGCGACCGTGTCCAGGGTGTCCCTCGCCATGCCTTTGGGCAGCTCCGAGGGGCCTCGGAGGGTGCCGAGGATCCGGTCCACGTCGCCCTGCCCGACCGCGCTGATGCCCACCCCGGCCTCCTCCTTGAACCGGGCGTAACGCAGCAGCTTCTCCGCGAGTGTCGCGTACGTGAACGGCTTGAGCAGGTATTGGGAGATTCCGAGCGACACCGCTGAACGCACCATTGCCAGATCGCGAGCGGAGGTGACCGCGATCACGTCGCACATGAGCCCGCTCGCGCGCACCGCCCGGCACACCTCCAGGCCGTGCATGTCGGGCAGGTAGAGGTCGAGCAGGACGAGGTCGACGGGCCGCCGGCGGAGGAACCGCAGCGCCTCCCCGCCCGACCTGACCACCCCGGCCACCTCGAAGCCCGCCACCCGCTCCACGTAGATGCGGTTGGCCTCGGCGGTGATCTCCTCGTCCTCGACGACCAGTACGGAGATCATCGCACCCGCTCCCGCACCGGCAGCCGTACGGTGAACACCGAGCCGGTCACCTCGATCGTCCCGCCGAGGCGGCGTACCGACTGGCCCACCAGCGCCAGGCCCAGCCCGTGGCCGTCGCCCTTGGTGGTCCAGCCCTTCTCGAAGGCGGCCGGTTCGGTCAGCCCGGGGCCGTCGTCGGCCACCCTGATCACCACCTCGCTCTCGTCCGCGCTCAGGTGCACCTCCACGCGGGTGGCCGCGTCGATCGCGTTGTCGATCAGGTTGCCCACGATGGTGACCAGCTCGCGCGGGTCGAGGCCCGGGTCGTCCAGCTCGCTGTCCGGGCTGATCACCAGCTCCCCGCCGCGCTCCGCGGCCTCGGCACTCTTGCCCAGCAGCAGCGCCGCCAGCACCGGCTCGCGTACCGCGCCCACCACCCGGTCGGTCAGCTCCTGCGCGGCCCGCAGCTCGGCCGTGCCCAGCGCCACCGCCTGCTCGGTACGGCCCAGCTCCACCAGCGTGATGACCGTGTGCAGCCGGTTGGCCGCCTCGTGCGCGGCCGAGCGCAGCGACTCGGCGAAGCCGCGCTCGGCGTCGAGCTGTCCGGTCAGCGTCTGCAGCTCCGTGTGGTCGCGTACGGTGATGACCGTGCCGAGCCTGCTGGGGGCGCTGTTGACGGCCAGCACCCGGTCACCGGCCAGGTGCACCCGCTCCTCCTGGCCGGACAGCATGCCCGCCAGGCCCAGCTCGGACACGTGGCGTCCCTCGGCGTCGGCGGGCAGGCGGAGCAGCAGCCGGGCCGCGTCGTTGCACAGCGTCAGCGTGCCGTCCCTGCCGACCAGCAGCAGCCCCTCCCGTACGGCGTGCAGCACGGCGTCGTGGTGCTCGTGGATGCGGCCCAGCTCGACGGGGCCCAGCCCGTGTGTCTGACGCCGGAGCCGGGCCGTGACCAGCCACGTTCCCGCGGCTCCGAGTGACAGCGCGAGCGCGACGACGAGGCCGCCCCAGGCGAACTGGTCGCGCAACCTGGCGCTGATCCGGTCGATCGTGATGCCGGCGGCGACCAGCGCCCGCACCTGGCCGTCGGCCACGACCGGCGTCACCGCGCGCTTGGAGGGGCCCAGCGTGCCGGTGTAGGTCTCGGTGAACGTCTCTCCCGCCAGCGCCCGATCCGTGTGGCCGAGGAAGCGGCCGCCGATCTGGTTGGGGTTGGGGTGGGTGTAGCGGGTGCCGTCGGGCTTCATGATCGTGACGAAGTCGACGCCCGTCGCGGCGCGCACCCGTTCGGCGTACGGCTGCAGCCGCGTGCTCGGGTCGCGTTGGCCGAGGGCCTCCATGACGTCGGGGGAGGCCGCCACGCTGACCGCCACGGCCCTGGCCATGGTGCCCGCCTCCTCGGTGAGCAGCTCGTGGGCCTGCACCAGGGTGAGCACCGCACCGCCGGTCACCGTGACGGCGACCACGAGCAGTTGCAGGACCAGCATCTGCCCCGCCAGGCTCCAGCGCCGCATCCTGCTTCCCTTCTGTGAACGAAACTTACGCAATGGTGACCTACATCACTGTGAGGCGCATAGTCGCAGAACCAGAAGTTCATTCCAAAACTGCCGGAGAGCCCCGCTATGCGCGATCGCACTCACTATCTCTACGTGGCCGTCATCGTGGCGGTCCTGCTCGGGATCCTGGTCGGCTTCGTCTGGCCGGACGTGGGCCAGGCGCTGAAACCGCTCGGCACCGGCTTCGTCGCGCTGATCAAGATGGTGATCGGTCCCATCATCTTCTGCACGATCGTGCTCGGCGTCGGTTCGGTGCGCCAGGCCGCGAAGGTCGGCAAGGTGGGGGGCCTCGCCCTGGTCTACTTCCTCGCGATGTCCACGATAGCGCTGGTCATCGGCCTGATGGTGGGCAACGTCATCGACCCGGGCTCGGGCCTGCACATCACCGACGGCGCGCGGCAGGCCGCCGAGGCGGAGGCGGCCAAGGGCGGTGAGGCCAGCACGGTCGACTTCCTGCTCGGCATCATCCCCGAGACGCTCGTCTCGTCGCTCACCGACGGCTCGGTGCTCCAGGCGCTGCTCGTGGCGCTGCTGGCCGGGTTCGCGCTGCAGGCCATGGGGTCCAAGGGGGCGCCGATCCTGCGCGGTGTGGAGCACCTGCAGCGGCTCGTGTTCCGCATCCTCGCCATGATCATGTGGGCGGCGCCGGTGGGCGCGTTCGGGGCGATCGCGGCCGTCGTGGGCGCCACCGGCGTCGAGGCGCTCAAGAGCCTGGCCATCATCATGATCGCCTTCTACGTGACGTGCGCGCTCTTCGTCGGCGTGGTGCTGGGCACGATCCTCTGGGTGGTCGCCCGGATCAACCTGTGGTCGCTGCTGCGCTACCTCGGCCGGGAGTTCCTGCTGATCCTGTCCACCTCGTCCTCGGAGACCGCCCTGCCCCGGCTCATCGCCAAGATGGAGCACCTGGGCGCCAGCAGGACCGTGGCCGGCATCACGGTGCCGACCGGCTACTCGTTCAACCTCGACGGCACGGCCATCTACCTGACCATGGCCACGCTGTTCATCGCCACGGCCACCGGGTCGCCGCTGGAGTTCGGGGAGCAGGTGGCGCTGCTGCTGTTCATGATGATCGCCTCCAAGGGCGCGGCCGGCGTGACGGGCGCCGGGCTGGCCACCCTCGCGGGCGGCCTGCAGGCGCACCGGCCCGAGCTGGTGGACGGGGTGGGGCTCATCGTGGGCATCGACCGGTTCATGTCGGAGGCCCGCGCGCTGACGAACTTCGCCGGCAACGCGGTGGCGACCGTACTGGTGGGGACGTGGACGGGCGAGTTCGACCGCGACCGCGCCACAGAGGTCCTGGCCGGACGGGCGCCCTTCGACGAGGCCACCCTGCTCGACGACGAGGACGAGCGGCCGGGCGAGGAGGGGCCGCGCGAGGAGGCGGCACGGCAGATGTCGCCCGCCTGACGCCCGCCCGTACCGACGGGCTCGGCGGGGGTGCGTCCCCCCGCTCCCGCCGAGCCGTCCCGGAGGCCCGCCGCGCGGTCGTGCGGCGGGCCTCCGGGTGTCCGGGTGTCTGTGGGCGCTCCGGGGTCGGGCCGGTACCGCCCTCAGGGTGGGGGTGTCACACGGCAGGCAGGCGCAGGACGAAGCGGGCGCCGCCGGTGAAGTCCTCCACGCGGATCTGGCCGCGGTGCGCCATCGCCACGTCGCGCGCGATGGCCAGCCCCAGCCCCGTCCCGCCCGAGTCGCGGCTGCGGGCGGCGTCGAGGCGGGTGAAGCGCTCGAAGATGCGCTCCCGGTCCGCGCCGGCGATCTCCATGCCGTCGTTCTCGACCGCCAGCACCGCCGTGCCGCGCGGCCCCTCCACGACCTCTCTCCCGGCCCTGTCCTCGGGCCCGTGCCTGGCGTCCCTCCCGGGCGGCTCCCTGAACAGCTCGACCCGCACCATGTGCTCGGCGTGCCGCTGGGCGTTGTCCAGCAGGTTCGTCAGCACCCTGGCGAGCTGCAGCCGGACGCCCTCGACCGCCACCCCCTCCGAAAGGTCCACCCGCACGGGCACCTTGTCGCAGCGCACGGCCAGCTCGTGGCGCACCAGCTCGGCCAGGTCGATCCGTTCCCTGACCATGTCCACCTGCGATCCGATGCGGGCCAGCAGCAGCAGGTCGTTGATGATGGCCTCCAGCCGGTCGGCGTCGCGCAGCGCGCTGCCCACCACCGCCTCGACGTCGGTGTCGTCCGGGTAGAGCTGGGCGGTTTCGAGCTGGGCCCGCAGCCCCGCGACCGGGGTGCGCAGCTCGTGGGAGGCGTCGGAGGCGAACTGGCGCTGCTGCTCGGCGGAGCGTTCGAGCCGGGCCAGGGTGCCGTTGATGGAGCGCGCGAGCTGGGACACCTCGTCGTCGCCCGGCGGCTGGGTGACGCGCTTGCTCAGGTCGCCGGCGTACACGGCGTCCAGCTCCGCCCGCATGGTCGCCACCGGGTGCAGGGCGCGGCCGGTGACCAGCCACGTGGCCCACCCCGCCAGCGCGGTCAGCAGGATGATCTCCGAGAACACGACCCCTTCCAGGGTCCGCGTCTGCAGCACGTCGGGGCTGCTGCGGCCGGCGTAGACGATGGGGGAGTCGGAGTACAGGGTCACCCGCACCGCCGACAGGTGCACGCACTCGGTCGGCAGGCAGCTCGTGGTGTTGATGACGCGGTCCCTGGCCGTGGGGCGTACGTCGCTCAGCGGCGGCAGGTTCCTGGCCGCGTCGCTCGTGGCCAGGACGTGCCCGTCGGGGCCGATGATCTGGATCAGGTCCACCGCCGGGTTGGGCACCGGGATGGCGGCCCCCATGGGCAGGGCGCCGCCGCGCATCTCGAAGGCGATGCGCTCGGCGGTGTCCCTGGTGTCGTTGAACACGGCGGCGGCCACCAGCGTCCTGGCCACGGCCATGCCGGCGACGCCCACGGGGATGAGCACGAGGGCTGCTACGGCCGTCGCGATGAGGGTGACGCGTCCGCGCAAGGACCTGGCCCACCGGGGTGCCACTCCCCGAGGCTACCGAGCGTGATTGCTGAGTATTGTCGGGTATTTACCGGGCAAAGGGAAAGATTCCCCCAACCGGCGTCCCGGAGTGACTCAGGTCGTCAGCGCTGCAGCCAAACCGTGGTGTCCGGCGGGATCGAGCCGTCGCCGGGCAGCGGCCCGCTGGCCAGCAGCACCTGTCCGTCCACGTCGAGCCGGGCCGGCTCCTCGCCGGTGTTGAGCACCACGACCAGTCCGGGGTCGCGCTCGATGGCCAGCACGTCCTCGGGGGTGTCGAGCCAGGTCAGCGTGCCGCCGCCGAGCGCCGGGTGCCGCCTGCGCAGCCTGAGCGCGGCCCGGTACAGGTTGAGCGTGGAGGCGGGGTCGTCCTGCTGGGCCTCGGCCGACAGCGCCGCCCACCCGGCCGGGATGGGCAGCCACGGGTTCCGCCAGCCGAGCCCCTCGGCGGAGGTCCACGGGAGCGGCACCCGGCAGCCGTCGCGGCTCTCGCCGCGCCGCAGGAAGGCCGGGTCCTGGCGCAGCTCGTCGGGCAGGTCGAGCACCTCGGGCAGGCCCAGCTCCTCGCCGTTGTAGAGGTAGGCAGAGCCGGGCAGGGCCAGCATGAGCAGGGTGGCCGCGCGGGCGCGGGCCAGGCCGCCGTGCCGGGTGACGTGGCGCTGCACGTCGTGGTTGGACAGCACCCACGTGGTGGGCGCGCCGACCAGCTCGGCCTCCCTGAGCGAGCGCTCGATCACCGTACGGAACGACTTGGCGTGGAAGTCCGCCATCATGAACTCGAAGTTGAACGCCTGGTGCAGCTCGTCGGGCCCGACGTAGCGGGCCAGCCGCTCGGGAGACGACACCCACGCCTCGGCCACCGCCATCCGCCCGCCCGGGTAGGAGTCGAGGATCGGCCGCCACTCGCGGTAGATCTCGTGCACGCCGTCCTGGTCGAAGTACGGCACCTGCTCGTCGCCCAGCATCTCGGCCTGCGGGCCGTCCTTGCGCCCGACGTCCGGCAGCCCCTCGGCCTTGATCATGCCGTGGGCCACGTCGACGCGGAAGCCGTCCACGCCCCGGTCGAGCCAGAAGCGCAGGATGTCGCGGAACTCGGCGCGCACCTCCGGGTTCTCCCAGTTGAGGTCGGGCTGCTCGGGCGCGAACAGGTGCAGGTACCACTGCCCGTCCTCGACCTGCGTCCAGGCGGGGCCGCCGAAGATGGACTCCCAGTCGTTGGGGCGGTCGCGGAAGACGTACCGGTCGCGTAGCCCGGCCTGGAACCAGGGGTGCCGGTCGGAGGAGTGGTTCGGCACCAGGTCGACGATGACCCTGATGTCCTTGGCGTGGGCGTCGGCGACGAGCGCGTCGAAGTCGGCGAGCGTGCCGAACATGGGGTCCACGTCCCGGTAGTCGGCCACGTCGTAGCCGCCGTCGGCCATGGGCGAGGTGTAGAAGGGGCTCAGCCAGATGGCGTCCACACCCAGCTCGGCCAGGTAGCCGAGGCGGGCGCGCACGCCCGCGAGGTCCCCGACGCCGTCGCCGTCGGCGTCGGCGAAGCTTCGGGGATACACCTGGTACACGACGGCGTCACGCCACCAGTCGTCGTTGCCGTGCATGGCTGTCCTTCCCCGGGTTGCCCGAGATGTCAGGTGATGTACGGATAAACGATGTCGCGGCGGCCCGCGTAGGGTCAAGTGAAAGTTTCGGAAAGTTGCGGTTTTCGTCAACCTTGTCGGCAAAGAGTGTGTTCGAGGTCAAATGGGATGGTTTCGCGGCCAGGTCCGATGAAGCCCTTGCGCAAGTTCTTGCGATCTCCGCACGACATCACGGAGGGTGACAATTTCATACCGGGTCGCGGGAGCCGCGCCACGCGCATGGCGTCGGGCGCGGCCGTCACGCTACGGTTTCTCCTGCTGATTCCCCGTAACTCCAACGAGATAGCGGTGTGCTCGCATGAGGTTGCTGTCCGTAACAGTCATGGCTTCGCTCCTGCCCGCCGTACCGGCCGAGGTCGCCGCGCAGACCCGTGCCCAGGTGGTCGCCCGAGCCGGCGCCACCTACTACGTCGACTCCCGCGCGGGCGACGACGCGGCCGCCGGCACCAGCGCGGGCACCGCGTGGAAGTCACTGGAGAAGGTCAACGCCGCCGAGCTGAAGCCGGGCGACACCGTCGCCGTCAAGCGCGGCAGCGGCTTCACCGGCCCGCTCACCCTGGCGGCCAGCGGCACCGCCGCCCGGCCCATCACGGTCAAGGCGTACGGCAGCGGCGCGCTCGCCAGGATCGGCGGCATCGGCGACGACTGCGTGGTCGTCAAGGGCAACCACTGGAGCATCGGCGGCCTGCGGGCCTCGGGCTGCCGCTGGGCCGGGTTCCAGATCGACGGCGACTCCAACGTGCTCGACGGCGTGCAGGCCGACCGCAACATCGCCGGTGTCTTCGTCACGCCGTCGGGCGCGCGCAACACCATCCGCGACAGCGTCCTGACCGGCAACAACCGGATGAGCGTCAACGACCGCGGGCGCGACAACGACTCCGGCGCCTTCGGCGTCCTGCTCAACGGCGACGACAACGTCGTGACCGGCAACACCATCACCGGCAGCTACGCCACGAGCAGCGACTACGGCACCGACGGGGCAGCCGTCGAGATCTTCGACGGCGACCGCAACCGGGTCACCCACAACATCGCCAGGGACAACGAGACCTTCGCCGAACTGGGCGCCAGGAAGGGCGGCACCGCGACGGGCAACCTGTTCGCCTTCAACGTCGTCACCTCCTCGCGCAGCCGCGGCTCGTTCCTCGTCACGCGCGGCCCCCGCCACGTCGTCGGCCCCGTCAAGGGCACCGTCGCCGTGCACAACTCGGTCCACCTGCCCGCCAAGGACACCGTCGGCTGGTCCTGCCACGACGGCTGCTCGCCGTCGATCCTGAAGCTGCGCAACAACGTGATCGCGGTCGGCGGCGAGGCGGGCTGGGAGGACGGCGCGGGCGCCGACGAGGACGGCAGTGTCTACCAGGGCCGCACGACCCGGTTCAAGCTGGGGCCGAAGTCGGTCGTCGCCGATCCGAGGTTCGTCTCCCGTACCGACCTGCGCCTGCGCCCCGGCTCCCCGGCGCTGGGCCGTGGCGTGCCCCTGACCTCCAAGTGGTACGGCGGCAGGGCGATCGGCAAGGACGTCGCGGGCCGGCGCGTGACCGGCGCGCCGGACGCCGGGGCCTACCAGCGCTGAGCGGTCCGAGACCGGGGGACGGCGGGCGCGTCCGGTGTCCCGGTGGTGGTTGGGGCTAGAGTGGCGCCGTGGTACCTGACCTCCGCCTGCCGCTGGTCCGGCAGCTCGCCGAGTCCGAGGCTCCCCGGCACTTCTGGCACCTGGGCGACGAGGACGGCCGGGCCTGGCTGTTCGAGAGCGTCGAGGGCGACGGCGAGCACTGGGCGGTCCGCCAGGTCGTGGTGGGCGCCGACCGGGGCGCGCGCCGCTACTGGTGGCGTCACCTGCAGGACGAGCACGGCTTCCTCACCGACCAGCCGCTGGAGATCTGGGAGTTGACCGAGATCCCCCAAGAGGCGTTCGAGGCGGTCTGGGACGCCACCTGATTCCCGCGGAATTTTCGCGGATTTCCCTCGGAGCGACGGTCGATTCCCGGGTGTCCCGTTCGACGTGTTGGTGACGGAGACCGGCACGGTGGTCAGGACGAGGGCCCTTTGACAGGGCCAGGGAAGGAGCGGACCGATGGACTGGAAGCTCGAGGTGGTGTCGATCCCGGTGGCCGACGTGGAGAGGGCGAAGCGGTTCTACAGCGAGCAGCTCGGGTTCGTGGTCGACCACGATACGCAGATCAGCCCCGGCGCACGGGTCGTGCAGCTCACCCCGCGCGGGTCGGCCTGCTCGGTCGTCATCGGCGCTCCGGCGGGGGGCGTCGCCAAGGGGCTGCAGCTCGTGGTGCCCGACATCGACGCGGCGCGGGCCGAGCTGGCCGGGCGCGGCGTCGAGGTCAGCGCTGTCCAGCACTACGGGCGGGACGGCACCCTGGCCGAGGGCAAGGGCGGCCGGTGGAACTCGTTCGTGTTCTTCAACGATCTCGACGGCAACGGGTGGGTCCTGCAGGAGCGTCCCGAGGGCGAGTGACGGACGGCGGGGGAGGGCCCGGGTTCGCGGCCCTCCCCGCCACGGGTCCGGGCCGGGAGGGTCAGCCGGACATACCGGACAGGCCGTGCGTCATGAGGCGGATGGCGGCGTCGAAGTCACGCTCGATCTCCCGCCCGTCGCCCGGGAGGTGCCCCCGCGTCTCCGCCATCACGAACCCCGACACGAACGCGTACAGCACGTCACCGGTGCGCCGCAGCTCCGGCTCCGGCACCCCCGCGAGCCGCAGGACGCGGTAGAGGGCCTGCCAGATCGGCATTTCCCGGTCCGCGATGGCCTCCGGATGGTTGTGCAGGTACGCCCACATCGCCGGATGCGCCGTCACGTGCCGATGGTAGGCCAGCGCCAGCTCCCTGAGCTGGTGCTCCCAGGGGGAGCCGTCGTCCGGCGGCAGGGCCATGCGCTCGGCCGCCCCGTGGCAGATGAGCCCGAGCAGCGCCTCCTTGCTCTCCACGTGGTGATAGAGCGACATCGGGTTGACGTCGAGTTCGGCAGCCAGTTTGCGCATGGACAAGCCCTCCATGCCGCCCTCGTCCACCAGGCGCAATGCTGTGGAGCCGATCTCTTCCAGAGTCAGGGGGGCGCCCCTGCGCGCGCTCGCTGCCATACGCCGTATGGTAGCGTCCGCCATACGGTGTATGGCTACTCAGGAAGGGTGCACCCATGGCACGGATCCCCGCCCCGCAGGGCCTGCCCATCGTGGGCAACACGCTGCAGATTCCCTCTCACTCTCCGGTCCAGCACTTCGTCGAGGTGGCCTCCCGGTACGACGAGGGCATCTTCCAGCTCGAGATCGCCGGTCGCCGGGTCGTGCTGGTCTACGACCCCGACCTGGTGGCCGAGGCGTGCGACGAGAGCAGGTTCATCAAGCGCATCAACCCGCCGCTGACGATCGTGCGCGACTTCGGCGGCGACGGCCTGTTCACGGCCGAGGCGCACGAGCCGGTGTGGGGCCACGCGCACCGCATCCTGATGCCGGCCTTCAGCCAGCGGTCGATGAAGGCGTACTTCCCGCAGTTCCTGGAGGTCGCCGAGCAGCTCGTCGAGTCGTGGGCGGGCCGCCAGGGGGAGGACCTGCCCGTCGCCGACGACATGACCCGGCTGACCCTCGACACGATCTCGCTCACCGGGTTCGGCTACCGGTTCAACTCCTTCGACTCGCCGGAGCTGCACCCGTTCCTCCAGGCCATGGGCGGCGCGCTGACCGAGGCCATGCTGCGCAACCAGCAGCTCCCGTTCGTCACCAAGCTCAAGAAGCGGCACGAGGAGACCTACCGGCGCGACATCGCCACGATGCAGGCGCTGGTCGACGAGGTGATCAAGCGGCGCCGCGCCGAGGGCGGCGGGGGCGCCAAGGACCTGCTGGGGCTCATGCTGGAGGCGTCCGACCCGCAGAGCGGCGCCCGGCTGTCGGACGAGAACATCCGCAACCAGGTCCTCACCTTCCTCATCGCCGGCCACGAGACCACCAGCGGCCTGCTCTCCTTCGCCCTGTACAACCTGCTGCGCGAGCCGCACACCCTGGCCCGCGCCTACGACGAGGTGGACCGGCTGCTCCCGGGCGACGAGCCGCCGACCTACGAGACGATCATGAAGCTCGACGTCATCCCGCGCGTCCTGGAGGAGACGCTGCGGTTCTGGTCGCCGATCCCCGTCTTCGGGGTGAGCGCCATCGAGGACACCACGGTCGGCGACTACCCCGTCCCGAAGGACCAGGCCCTGGCCGTGCTGCTGCCGCCGCTGCACCGCAGCCCCAAGGCGTGGGAGCGGCCGGACGAGTTCGACATCGACCGCTGGCTGCCGGAGCACAGGAAGCACCACCACCCCGGCGGGTACAAGCCGTTCGGCAACGGCGAGCGGGCCTGCATCGGCCGCCAGTTCGCGCTGACCGAGGCCAGGCTCGCGCTGGCGATGATCCTGCGGCGCTTCGCCGTGTCCGACCCGAACGTCTACCGCATGAAGATCAAGCAGATGCTCACGCTCAAGCCCGACGGCTTCACCCTGCGGGTACGGGAGCGCCGCGCCCACGAGCGGGTCGTGGTGAGCGCGCAGCCGGAGGAGGAGAGCGAGCGGCAGGACCTCGCGGTGACCGGCGTGCCGCTCACCGTCGCGTACGGCTCCAACCTCGGCACCAGCGCCGACCTCGCCGAGCGCCTGGCCGAGCGGGCCGGCCGGGCCGGCTTCGCCACCACGCTGACCACGCTGGACGAGCTGACCCCGCCCACGGAGGGCCTGCTCGTCGTCGTGGCCTCCTCCTACAACGGCAAGGCCCCCGACAACGCCCAGCGCTTCGACGCCCTGGAGTCGCTGCCCGACCTGTCCGGGGTGCGCCTGGCCGTGCTGGGCTGCGGGAACACGCAGTGGCCGACGTACCAGGACTTTCCGCGGCGGGCGTACGAGAAGCTGACGGCGGCGGGGGCCGTCCCGCTCGTCGAGCGGGGCGAGGCCGACACGGACGGTGACTTCGACGGCGACGTCTCCGCCTGGACGGCGCGGCTGTGGGCGGCGCTGGCCGAGGAGTACAGCGCCTCCGCCGGGGCCGCCGGGCCGCGTTACGAGATGGAGGTGCTCACGGAGGCCGAGGTCAGGCCCTCGGTCGTCTCCGAACGCGCCTTCCCGCTGACCGTCGTCGCCAACGAGGAGCTGACCGCCGACCCCACCGGGCTCTGGGACTTCTCCGTCGAGGCCCCGCGTCCGGGCGTGCGCGCGATCACGGCGCGGCTGCCGGAGGGGGTGACGTACTCGGCGGGGGACCACGTGGCGGTCTTCGCCAAGAACGACCCCGAGCTGGTGGAGTGGGCCCTGCGCTGCCTGCGCGTGCCCCGCGACCAGGTCGTACGCCTGCGTGCCGCCGGCGCCACCCACCTGCCGGTGGACACGCCGGTCACCGCCGGGCTGCTGCTGACCGAGTTCGCCGAGCTGCAGGAGGTGGCCACCAGGTCCGACCTGGAGGCGCTGGCCGCGCACACCGCCTGCCCGTGGACGACGGGCCGCCTGGCCGAGCTGACCGCCAACTACGCCGACGAGATCCTCGCCAAGCGGGTCTCCCCGCTGGCGCTGCTGGAGCGGTTCCCGGCGATCGAGCTGCCGCTGCCGGTGTTCCTGGAGATGGCCGGGCCGATCAAGCCGCGCTACTACTCGGTCTCCTCCTCGCCGCTGGCCGAGCCGGGACTGGTACGGCTCACCGTCGGCCTCGTCGAGGGCCCGGCCTGGTCGGGCACCGGCACGTACCAGGGCATGTGCTCGGCCTACCTCGCCGGGCTGAAGGAGGGCGAGGTCTTCTACGGCTACGTCCGGGTGCCCGCGCCGCCCTTCCGGCTGCCGGACGACCCGGCCACGCCGGTGATCCTCGTCGGCCCCGGCACCGGGTTCGCGCCGCTGCGCGGCTTCCTGGAGGAGCGGGCGCTGAGCGGGGCGACCGGGCGCGCGGCGGTGTTCACCGGGTGCCGCCATCCCGAGCACGACCTGCTGTACGGGGACGAGCTGGCCGTCTGGGGCGCGGCCGAGGGGGTGACCGTGCACCGGGCGTACTCGGCTGTGGCGGGGCATCCGTACCGGTTCGTTCAGGACGCGGTGGCGGCGCACGCGGACGAGGTGTGGGAGCTGCTCGCGCAGGGCGCCCACGTCTATGTCTGCGGCGACGGCCTGCGGATGGCGCCGGCGGTGCGGCAGACCCTGCTGGACGTCCACCGCGAACGGACCGGTGAGGACGGCGCCGCCTGGCTGGCCGAGCTGGAGGCGGCCGGCCGTTACCAGCAGGACGTGTTCGCCTGACACGGTTGATGGAAATCTTCCGGCCTGGCCCCGATCGGTGGAAGGTGATGGTCGGGGCTTTGTCGGGCGGTGTGCCTTAGTGAACCACACTTTAGCGACAAATCAGACTTAATCCGGCATTTTTGGATATAACCGCAGCAAGCGCGATATATCCGTGGAACATACGCGAAACCTTTCCACGGCACTGTGAGAGCCTCTGGGAAGGGGGCGCCATGCTGCTGCGACTGAGGGTGTCGTTGCCCGACCGGCCGGGTGGTCTCGGCCAGGTCGCCAAGGCGTTGGGCGCGCTGGGAGCGGACATCCTCCAGGTCACCGTGCTGGAGCGCGAGGCCGGGCGCGCCGTGGACGACTTCACCGTCACCTGGCCGGGTCTGGCGGACGCGACCGAGGCACGCGAGCGGCTGTCGGCCGTGCCCGGCGTACGCGTCGAGGGGGTCTGGGTGACCAGGGACGTACCCGGCTCGGCACCCGACTACGACCTGCTCATGCACGTCGCGGCCGAGCCCGCCCGGGGTTACGCCACCCTCGTGGACGCCCTTCCCGCGCTGTGCGGCGCGGAGTGGTCGGTGGCGGTGGCCGACGGCGCCGTCCGGCACGCCTCGCTGGCCGCGCCCGCCGAGTTCGACCTGCCCGAGCCGCCGCCCCGGGCCATCACCATGGACGCCGAGGAACTGCGGCTGATGCTCCTGCCGGTCGTCGCCGCCGGGCTGCACGTGGTGGTCGCCCGCGCGGAGGGTCCGGTGTTCCACCGCGCGGAGGTGGAGCGCGCCGCCCGCATCGTGGACGTGGTCTCCAGGATGGCGGCCCGCGTCCAGGCCGGCTCCTCGCCTGCGGAGAACGGGCTCGGCGCTCGGGACGAGGCCCGACGCTGATCGACCGGAGCGCTGCTTGACCGGGGGCGCTGCTTGACCGGCGGCGGCGATTGACCGAACAATCATCTGGTCACTAACGTGGTCGATCTGATCGTGTTTCTGCTGGTCGGTGTTCCGTCTGGTCGTGTTCCGATCGTGCGAGCAGGGGCAGCCCGTGACCGTCCGGCCCGCTCCGGGGATTTGAGGCACATGGACTTCGAGCTGACCGGCGAACAGAAGGCGTTCCGAGAGACCCTGCGCGCGTTCGTGGACAAGGAGATCGTGCCGGTGGCCACCGAGTGGGAGCGCTCGGGGCGCTATCCCACCGAGATCGTCGACAAGATGAAGCGCATGGGGCTGTTCGGCCTGTCCGTGCCCGAGGAGTACGGCGGCATGGAGGCCGACATGGTCTCGTTCGCGCTGGTCTTCGAGGAGATCGCGCGCGGCTGGATGGGCGTGGCGGGCACGATCGGGTCCCATTCGCTGGCCTGCTGGATGATCGCCCGGCACGGCACCGAGGAGCAGAAGCGGCGGCACCTGGCCGACCTGGCGACCGGCGCGCGCCGTACCGCGATCGCGCTGACCGAGCCCGGCGCGGGCACCGACCTGCAGGGCATCCAGACCCGCGCGGTACGCGACGGCGACCACTACGTCGTCACCGGCACCAAGACCTGGATCACCAACGCCCGCCACGCCGACCCGCTCCCCGTGCTGGTGAAGACCTCGATCGCGGACCCGGCGCACAAGGGCATGTCGGTGCTGCTCGTCGACCCGTCGTCGCCGGGCTTCAGCGTCAGCCGCGACCTGCCCAAACTGGGCTACAAGGGCACCGAGACGTGCGAGGTGGTGCTGGACGGGGTCCGCGTGCCGGTCTCCTGCCTGCTCGGCGGCGTCGAGGGGCGCGGCATGCAGCAGGTGCTCGGCGGACTGGAACTGGGGCGGATCAACATCGCCGCGCGCGCCGTCGGCGTCGCCCAGGCGGCCTACGACGCCGCGCTGAGCTACGCGCGCGAACGTACGGCCTTCGGGCAGCCGATCGCCGAGTTCCAGGCCATCCAGCTCAAGCTCGCCGACCTGGCCACGGAGATCCAGGCCGCCCGGCTGCTCACGTACTGGGCCGCCGCCCAGGCCGACGGGGGCAGGCGGGTCGACATGGAGGCGGGCATGGCCAAGTACTTCGCCTCGGAGGTGGCACTGAGGGCGTCGCTGGAGTCGATGCGCATCCACGGCGGCTACGGCTACTCCCAGGAGTACGTGGTCGAGCGCCTCTACCGGGACGCGCCCCTGATGGCGATCGGCGAGGGCACCAACGACGTGCAGCGCCTGGTCATCGCCCGGGCGCTCATCTCGGGCAAGGGAAAGGTCGGCTGGTAGCCGCTCAGTCGTGCCGTGGCAGGCCGGACACCTCGTGGTCGGCGTGGAACAGGGCCTCTGCGATCACCGTCCGTACGTGGGAGTCCGTGGCCCGGTAGAGCACGCGGCGGCCGTCCCTGCGGGTGGTCACCAGCCCGGCCAGCCGCAGCTTGGCCAGGTGCTGCGACACCGACGGGCGGGCCACGCCGATGTCCTGGGCAAGTGAGTTCACATCCCGCTCCCCGGACGACAGCAGCCACATCAGTCGTAGGCGTGTGCCGTCGCTCAGCATGCGGAAGGCGTCGACTGCCGCGTCCACCTGGGCCGGGGTGGGCTCTTGTTGCGATGGTGTGGCACCTGAGACGTTGTCGCGTGCGTACATGACTACATATCCTGCCCAAAAGGGATGAATTGCGCAAGCGGGGGGTGCCATGTCCGACCAGCGAGACCCGTCCTCGGCCCCGCACGAGCCCGCATCCGAGCACGAGCCTGTACCTGAGCACGAGCCCGCATCTGGGCGAGAGCCTGTACCTGAGCGCGAGCCCGTGTCTGAGCGCGAGCCCGTGTCTGAGCGCGAGCCCGTGTCTGAGCGCGAGCCCGTGTCTGAGCGCGAGCCCGCGCCTGAGCGCGGCCCCAGACATGGGCATGGGCACGGACCCGGACATGGAGAGGGGCCTGGGCTCGGGCAGGGGCATGGGCACGGAGAGGGGCCTGGGCGCGGGCAGGGGCAGGGACGTGGAGATGGGGCTCGGCAAGTGCGTGGGCGGGGGCGGGGGTGGGGGTGGGGGATCGGGGTGGTGCTTGGGCGGATCGGGCACGCTCTCGCGCCCCACAGCCACGACAGCGCCGACAAGACGGACGCCGCCCTGGAGACCAGCAGTCGCGGGATGCGCGTGCTGGCCATCTCGTTCGCCGTCCTCATGGCGACCGCCGCCGTTCAGGCGGCCGTCGTCGTGGCCTCCGGCTCGGTCGCGCTGCTCGGCGACACGCTGCACAACCTGGCCGACGCGCTGACCGCCGTGCCGCTGGCGATCGCGTTCTCGCTCGGACGGCGGGCCGCCAACCGCCGCTACACCTACGGCTACGGGCGGGCCGAGGACCTGGCGGGCATCGTCATCGTCGCGCTCATCGCCGCCTCGGCCGCCCTGGCCGGGTACGAGGCCGTCCGACGGCTGCTGGAACCCCAGGAGATCAGGAACGTGGGCTGGGTGGCGGTGGCGGCGCTGATTGGATTCGCCGGGAACGAGTGGGTGGCCCGCTACCGCATCAAGGTCGGCAGGGAGATCGGCTCGGCCGCGTTGGTGGCCGACGGCCTGCACGCCAGGACGGACGGCTTCACCTCGCTGGCCGTGCTGCTGGGCGCGGGTGGAGCGGCGCTTGGCCTCCGGCTCGCGGACCCGGTCGTCGGGCTCCTGATCACGGTCGCGATCTGCTTCGTCCTGCGCGACGCGGCCCGCGAGATCTACCACCGGCTCATGGACGCGGTCGATCCCGCCCTGGTGGACGACGCCGAGCGCATCCTCGCCACGGTGGACGGGGTGCGCCGGGTGGAGTCCGTACGGCTGCGGTGGATCGGGCACGCCCTGCACGCCGAGGTGGAACTGCTCGTCGACCACGACGTGTCGGTGGTGGTGGCGCACCGGATCGCGGTGGAGGCCGAGCACCGGCTCATCCACGACCTGCCGCGCCTGCGGGCCGCCACAGTGCACACCGACCCCGACGGCCCGGACGGCGCCGACCACCACGCCTCACTGACCCCGCACCGGGTGAGCGGCCGCGACCCGTCCCGCCGAGGCTGACCTCCTCCCTGGCTCGCGTAAGCCTCCCCGGCTCGCATAAGCCTCCTCGGCCTGCGGTAAGTGTCCCCGGGCTGCGTGAGTCTCCTCGGCTTGCGTAAGTGCCTCCGGCCTGCGGATGCGTTCTTGGGCTGTGTGAGTCTTCTTGGCCCGTGTATGCGTCTGCGGCCTGGGTAAGCCTCCCTGGCCCGTATGAGCCTTCTCGGCCTGCGTCCTCCTGGCGCATAAGCCCCCCGGGAGGGGGTAGCTCTTCGCGAGTGTCCGCCGCCTCCGTGCCCCCGGATTCCGCTGTGCCCGCCGGGCCGCCCACGCCTGCCGCGCCCCCGGCGTCCGCCCCGACCCCCGCCGCCGCTGTGCCGTCCGCGTCCGCCGAGGCTTCCATGGCCGCCGTGCCCTCCGTACGCCCCGTGGCCTCCGTACGCCCCGTGCCCGCCACGCACCCCACGGTCGCCGCGTCCCCCGGACCTCAAACGGCTGTCGCTGTGCCGTCCGTGATCCCCGCGTCCGCCCTGCCCGTGGCCGATGCGGTGGCCGTGCCCAGGCTGGCCTGGCTGGACGCGTTGCGCGGCATCGGTGCGCTCGCGGTGGTGATGGAGCACCTGCTGCCCTGGTTCGTCCCGGTGCTGCGGCCCTACTGGTTCAGCCTCGGCATCTACGGAATCCTGGTGTTCTTCCTGGTCAGCGGCTACATCATCCCGGCCTCGCTGGAGCGCCACGGCGACGTGCGGGCCTTCTGGATCAGCCGCTTCTTCCGCCTCTACCCCCTCTATCTCGCCGTCATCGCGCTCGTGCTGTCCCTGGCGTGGTGGGTGCCGGTGCGGGCGGAGGCGCCCCGCGACGGCAGCGCGGTGGCGGCGCACGCGACCATGCTGCTCGACGTCGTCAGCATCGGCGGGGTGGCCGACACCATGTGGACGCTGTCGTACGAGATGGTGTTCTACCTGGTGGTCACGGCGCTGTTCCTGACCAGGGGGCACGAGCGCAGCGGGTTGCTGGCGATGGTGTTCGCGGGCGCGGCGGTGGTGGTCGGGCTGGTGGCGTCGGGGGCGGTGCTGCGGGGCGGGTGGCCGGCGTACGTGTCGTGCGCGGTGTTCGCCGTCGGGCTGGCGGGCGTGCTGCTGGGCCGCCTCCGTACGGTCGCCGCCTGCGCGCTCGGGCTGATGGCGGTGGCGTCGCTGCTGCTGACCAGCCGGATCCCGTGGCTGGGGATGGCGGTGCTGGGGGTGATGTTCGCGGGCACAGCCATCCACCGGTGGGAACGCGGCACCGGCGGGCTGTGGCCGGTGGCGGCCACCGCGTTGCTGGTCGCGATCGCGCCGACGCCCCTGTGGGCCGTCGAGGGCGGCTGGTGGTGGGCGCAGGCCGATGTGTGGATCACCACGATGGTGCTGGCCGGGGCCACGTTCGCGGGCGGGATGGCGCTGCGCGGGCGGCGGCTGCCCCGGCTGCTGGTGTGGTTCGGGCTGATCAGCTACTCGCTCTACCTGGTGCACCATCCGCTGCTGAAGTATTTCGCGCAATTCGTCGGCGACCTGCGGTGGGCCGCCCTGCCGTACCAGCTCGGCATGGCGGCGCTGGCCGTGGCCCTGGTCGTGGGCGTGAGCGCGCTCACCTACCGCTACGTCGAACGGCCCATGCAGGCGCTGGGCCGCCGGGTCTCACGCCGGGTCTCATGCCGGGGCCGTGACGGGGGCGAGCGCGGGGGCGATGCCCGGATGGCCGGCCAGGGCACGCGCGACGACCGGGTCCTCGGCCATGAGGAAGGCCAGGTGCCTGATCGCGTGGGCGACCACGTTGGCCAGGGCGACGTGCTCAGGTGACGGCGTCGCGGGGGCCCGGCCCCTGGCGATCTCCAGCACGGGCACCTCGACGGCGGGCAGCCAGGGCGCCGGGTCGGGGCAGACCACGTAGGTCAGGACGACCCGGCCCTCGGGCTCGTAGCGCCAGCTCGTGGAGTGCACGACGACGCCGGGGTCACCGGCCGCGACGCCGCCGAGCCTGCGGGCCGTCTCGTCGGGGTGCTCCCCGGGCCGTGGCCGGGTGCGGGCCTGCCGGTAGGACCAGCGACTGTCGGTGCCCACCCGTAGCATGAGCGTCTCAACCGAGACCACGTGTCTTCCCGTCACCGGCAACAACTTACTGCTCATCATGCGCAGGTGCGTTCCATACGCATGTCGACCGTGCTCTTGAAACACTGTGGCGGGCCGGGTTGTAGTCGAGGCGTGGGGAAAGGAAGGCCGACGACATGCCCGGTGTGCTGGTGTTGATGGGGTCGGGCGAGACGAGCCCGACCATGGTCGAGGTCCACCGCGCGGTGGCGCGGACATTGCGTACGGGTGCGCGGGCCGTCCTGCTCGACACCCCCTACGCCTTCCAGGAAAACCGGGCCGACATCTCCGCCCGCGCCTGCCGCTACTTCGCCCGCAGCGTCGGGCTCGACGTCGAGGTGGGCGCCGCGATCACGGGCGCCGACTGGGTGTTCTCGGGGCCCGGCAGCCCCACGTACGCGCTCGACCGGTGGGCCGACTCCGGCGTGGCCGGTGACCTGCGGGCCCGGGTGCGCGCCCGCGAGGGGGTGACCGTGCTGGCCTCGGCGGCGGCCTGCACGGCGGGCCTGGCCACGGTGCCGGTCTACGAGATCTACAAGGTGGGGGCCGAGCCCCACTGGCGCGAGGGCATCGACCTGCTGGAGCCGCTGGGGCTGCGGGCCGTGCTCATCCCGCACTTCGACAACGCCGAGGGCGGCACCCACGACACGCGCTACTGCTACCTCGGCGAGCGACGGCTCTCGCGGATGGAGCGGGAGCTGCCGCCGGGCACGGCGGTTCTCGGGCTCGACGAGCACACGGCGCTGGTGATCGACCTCGTGGACGAGTCGGTACGGGTGGCGGGGCGAGGCGGGCTGACCGTGCGGCGGCCGGGGTCGGTGGCGGTTCTGCCCGCGGGCACCCGTACCGGTCTGGGGGAGTTGCGCCGTCTGGCCGAGGGGGGCGGCGGTGGCCTCGCCGTCGCGCCTGGGGTGGCGGGCGAGCCGTACGACGTTCCCGCCGAGGTGACGCTGGAGGAGTCCGTCCGGGCGTGCGAAGAGCTGTTCAAGGCCGCCGTCGCGCGCTCCGACCTGGTGGCGGCGGCGCAGGCCGTCCTCGACCTGGAGGCGGAGATCGTCAAGTGGGCGGCCGACACGGAGGAGGACTCCGGCGGGGTCGAGCAGGCCAGAGAGCTGATGCGGCTGCTGATCGCCCGGCTCGGCGAGTTGGCCGCCACGGCCGGGCACCGCTCGCGGAGCCTGCCCGCCCTGGTCGATCCGCTGCTGGCGCTGCGAGCGCAGCTACGCCGCGACGGCCGCTACGACGTGGCGGACACGCTGCGCACGGCGATGGCGCGGGGTGGCGTCACGATCGAGGACACCCCCGACGGCCCGCGCTGGACGACCGCATCCTGAAAAGGAGGGCCGCCATCGGAATGGTGGGTCAACCGCCCATGCGGTCAGTGGAGCGGCGGGTTGATGTCGGTGCCGTGCCTGCGGTCAGTGGAGCGGCGGGCTGATGTAGGTGCCGTGCCTGCGGTCGAGGGAGCGGGGTCGATGTGGGTGCCCCTGTATGCGGTCAGCGGCGTGGGGGGTCGATGCGGGCGCCGTCCATCGTGAAGATCATGATGCGGGAGAGGTCCACGCCCACCTTGGCGGCGTCCCCGGCGCGCCAGACGGGGCGGTTGCCCAGCCGGATGATCAGGTCGGAGCGGCGGTGGATGCCGCTGTTCGGGTTCGCGCCGACCTGCTCCTGCTCCTGGTGCTCCACTTCCTGCGAGAACAGCCGGCGCACCAGCCCGGAGACCCTGCCCGACCCGTTCTTGCCGCCGTTGCCGCGGCCCGCGCGGCGGCGCGGGTCCGGCGGCTCGGGCACCGGTACGGCCGGCATCCCGCACTCCAGGTACGCCAGCCACTCGTGCCCGTGGTACTCCAGCGTCCGCACGCGCCCGTAGAACGAGGGCCCCTCGTACGACTCCGGCACGGGGGCCAGCCCGTCCGGCCGCAGCCCCACCAGCACCTGCCCGCCCGTGTGCTGCGAGATGGCGTACGCCCTGGGATCGCTCCACGGCATCGTGAGCCGGTGCGGTCCGAAGTCGAGCTGCACGTACTGGTTCTGGGGGGTTCTGACCCCGGCGGCCAACAGGTTCAACTGCTGGGAGTTGAGGAAGGCCGCCACGAAGGCCGTCGCTGGATCGTTGTAAATCTGGGCCGGGGTGCCCACGTCCTGCAGCACTCCGCGATTCAGGATCGCGATCCGGTCCGCCAGGGTCAGGGCCTCCACCTGGTCGTGGGTGACGTAGATGGTGGTGACGCCGAGCGATCTGACCAGCGCGGAGATCTCCATGCGCAGCTCGGTGCGCATGCCGGCGTCCAGGTTCGACAGCGGCTCGTCCATGAGGAACAGCTTGGGCTGCCGGACGATCGCCCGGCCCATCGCCACCCGCTGCCGCTGGCCGCCGGAGAGCGTGCCCGGCTTGCGGTCGAGCGTCTCGTCGATGTGCAGCGCCTTGGACAACTCGGTGACGCGCTCCTGGACGAGCGCCGGGTCGGACTTGGCGATCTCCAGCGGGAAGGCGATGTTCCCGCGCACGGTCCTGTGGGGGTAGAGCGCGCCGTTCTGGAACACCATCGCGACGTCGCGGTCGCGGGGCGGCAGGTGGTTGGCCACCTCGCCGTCCAGCCAGAGATCCCCTTCGGTGATCTCCTCCAGGCCCGCGATCATCCGCAGCAGCGTGGACTTGCCACATCCCGAGGGGCCGAGGAGGACGAGGAACTCGCCGTCGTCCGCGTGGAGGCTCAGCCGGTCGACGGCGAGGTAGTCGCCCGGATACACCTTGGTCACTTTGTCGAGAACGACCGAGCTCATGGGCCCACACCTTGCGCGCGTGTCACCTGTGACGGGGGCTGATTGAAGAGGTAGTACATCGCGCCTTAACGCTGCATGTCCACCCTTGACATAAAGAATCTCGCTCATAGGAGTTTTCGAGTGACGATTTGTACATTAAACAGCCTCTATTTCTGAATCGAGGAAGGTGGAAGGGCTTGCGGAAAATTGCGGCAAGAGCTTTCATGGTCGGGACGTCCAGGGAGATCCGGAGGGCACGATTGGCCGCATGGTGCGAGAAGCGCGAGCGCCGCGTCCCGCGCGGCCCGGCCGTGGCACCCGCGACGCCCGCGAACGACGCGGCGCCCGGCGGAGCGCTCCGGGCCGCCCCCTGCGCCCCTGGAGCAGCGGATTCGGCGGTCCGGCGGAAAGTAAAGTGTCAGCCATGAACGGTCACGCTCGCCTCGCCGACGTCGCCGCCCAGGCCGGGGTGAGCGAGGCCACCGTCAGCCGGGTGCTCAACGGCAAGCCCGGCGTCTCCGCCGCCACCCGCCAGGCGGTGATGACCGCGCTCGACCTCATGGGCTACGAGCGCCCGCCCCGCCTGCGACAGCGCAGCAACGGGCTGGTCGGCCTGGTGACGCCCGAGCTGGACAACCCGATCTTCCCCGCCTTCGCGCAGGCCATCGAGAAGGCGCTGACCCAGCACGGCTACACGCCCGTCCTGTGCACCCAGCTCCCCGGCGGCGCGCCGGAAGACGAGTTCACCGAGCTGCTCGTCGATCGCGGTGTGAGCGGCATCGTGTTCGTGTCCGGTCTGCACGCCGACACCACCGCCCGGATGGACCGCTACACCCGCCTGCGCGACCGCGGCCTGCCGATCGTGCTGGTCGACGGCTACAGCGAGCACATCGACGCGCCGTTCATCTCGCCCGACGACCGCCTGGCCGCCCGGCTGGCCGTGCAGCACCTGGTCGACCTCGGCCACGAGCGGATCGGTCTCGCACTCGGGCCGCGCAGGTTCGTCCCGGTGATCAGGAAGATCGAGGGCTACCGGCAGGCCATGGCGCAGCTCCTCGGCGCGCGCGACGTCGACGAGCTGATCGCGCACTCGTTGTTCTCGGTCGAGGGCGGGCAGGCGGCGGCGGCCCAACTGCTCGCCCGCGGCTGCACCGGCATCGTGTGCGCGAGCGACCTCATGGCGCTGGGCGCGATCCGCGCCTGCCGGGAGAGGGGGCTGTCGGTGCCGGTCGAGGTGTCCGTGGTCGGCTTCGACGACTCGCCGCTGATCGCGTTCACCGATCCGCCGCTCACCACCGTGCGCAAGCCGATCGGGGCGATGGCCTCGGCGGCCGTGCAGACCCTGCTCGAAGAGGTCAACGGCGCGTCCGCCCGGCACGTCGAGCTGGTCTTCCAGCCCGAGCTGGTCGTGCGCGGCTCCACCGGCTCCGGCCCGCTGGTCAACCGGTGACCCGCGACCTGCCCGCCCCGCCCGACCCGTTCGACCTCCTCGTTCTCGGCGGCTCCGGGGTCGACACCACGGTCTACGTGCCCGGCCTGCCCCTGGCGTACCGCGACACCTACCACGTGCCGCCGGTCGTCGACCGGATCGGCAACACCGGCGCGGGCGTCGCGCTCGGCTGCCACGCGCTCGGGCTCGGCGTCGCCTTCGCCGACCTCATCGGCGACGACCCCCAGGGCGCGCTCATCCGCCACGCGCTGCGCGAGATCGACTGCCGCTTCGGCCCGGCTCGGGCAGGTACCCGGCGCAGCGTCCTGCTCGTCGGCCCCGACGGCCGCCGCACCTCGCTGCACGACGCCAGGGCCACACCCGGCGAGCGCCTGCCCCGAGACCTGTACGCCGGGCCGCGCCCCCGGCACGCCCACGTGTCGATCACCGACTTCTGCCGCCATGCCTACCCCGACCTCGACGGCCTGCCGATCTCCACCGACCTGCACGACTGGGACGGCGTCGACGACTACCACGAAGACTTCGCCTACCGCTCCGACCTGGTCTTCATGTCGGCCGCCGCCCTGGCCGACCCGCTCGCCGTGATGCGCGGCGTCATCGAGCGCGGACGGGCCCACACCGTCGTGTGCACGCGCGGGGCCGACGGCTGCCTCGTGCTCACCCGCGACTCCGCCGTACGGGCCTTCCCCGCCGCGCCGCTGCCCGGCCCGGTGGCCGACAGCAACGGCGCGGGCGACGCGTTCGTCTCCGGCTTCCTGTACGGCACCCTGCGCGGCCGTCCGCTGGACGAGTGCGTACGCCTCGGCGCGATCGCCGGGGCGCACGCCTGCACGGCGCCCGGCACGCACGAGTCGCCGATCACCGAGTCGCTGCTGCTGGCCCGCGCCTCGGCGTAGGCCCCGGCCGGCCGCCGGGCCCGGTCAGGCGCCGGCCGGGTGCGGCTGGTCGAGCTCCCGCCACGAGCGGAAGACGAAGGGCGGCACGGAGATCACCAGGTAGACGCCGGTGAAGGCGAGGAGGGTGACGTGCAGCCCGGCCAGGGCGCTGAGCGAGCCCGCCAGCAGGCCGCCGACGGGCATGCCCACGTACGCGGCGGCCGTCATGGTGCCGATCACCCTGGCCCGCAGCGGGACGGGGATGCGGTCGTACTGGAGGATGCCCAGGATCGGGTTGATGGCGCCCGCGGCGAACCCCGACAGCATGGTGACGGCCAGCGCCAGGGGGAAGGGCGCGCCCAGCGCCAGCACCAGCACCCGCGGCACCCCGGCCAGCAGGAAGCACAGCCCGTACGTCAGCCGCATCGGCAACCGCCCGCCGGCCGCCCCGTACACGATCGTCCCGGCCACCGCGCCCGCCCCGAGCACCCCGGTGAGCAGCCCGAACGCGCGGGGGTCGGCGGCCACGTCGCGCGCGTACAGGGCGAGCAGCACCTGCGTCACGCCCGTGTCGAGCAGGTTGACGATCACGATCATCCCGGTGGCGCTGAGCTGCAGCCGGTCGCGCCAGAGGAAGACCATCCCGGCTCTCAGGTCGTTCAGGTAGCCGTCCGACTCGCGCCCGCTCCTGGCGACGCGCGACACCCCGGTCCCGACGACCAGCGCCGACAGCAGGAACGTGACCCCGTCCACGAACAGCAGCGTGCTCGGGCCGATCCACAGGATCAGCACCCCGGCCAGCGGCGCGCTCACCATCGCGGCCCCGCGGGACACGCCGTCGTAGGCCGCCGCCGCCCGCTCGATGCGTACGCCCGCGCCCTCGGCGAGGTCGGGCAGCATCGCCTTGCGCGCGGTCTCCCCAGGAGTGGTCGTCAGCCAGCGCAGGAAGAGCAGCACCAGCAGCAAGGGGTAGCTCAGGCCGGTGGTCAGGAAGAGCGCCGGCACCGCGAGCACGATGAGCCCGCTGATCAGGTCGGACCACACGCTGGCCGCGCGGAACCCGAGCCGGTCCACCAGCGAGCTGCCGAAGGCGGCGGAGATGATCGTGGGGAAGGTCGTGGCGAACGAGGCCAGCCCCGTCAGCACGGCACTGCCGGTGGTCTCCAGCACGAACCAGGGGATGGCGAGGAGCGAGACCATGTTCCCGGTGACGGAAAGGGCGTTGGCGGCCAGCAAGGTGATGTATGGACGCCTCACGCGCAATGCCCCCGGCAACGGTTGTCGATTCAGCGTTGCTCACGGGTGGCCTGTGGTCAAGCGAACCTGTTGGCACTGGTTTGTGGCTCTTGAGCAGGTACATCCGCCTGCCCCTTCGTCACGTGACCGCCCGGAGACGAGGCGCCCCCTATGCTCATTCGCGATCAACGCGTCACAACCCGGGAGGCTGCCCCGATGACCAGACCCCACGCCAGCCCCGCCGCGAGGATGGTGCTCAGGTGACCGTCGCCGTCCACGTCGGGCCCGAGCCCGTGCCCGCGCTCGTCGACGCCGTACGCCGCGCCGGCGGCCGGGTCGTGCCCCTGGAGGAGGCCGAGGCGATCGTCTACTTCGGCACCGGCGACCCCGGCGAGCTGCGTTCGATGATCCACGAGGGCATCCGCTGGGTGCAGCTCCCGCACGCGGGCGTCGAGCGGTGGGCCGACGCCGGGGTCGTCGCCGCGCACCCGGTCTTCACCGCAGCCGCCGGCGCGTACGGGCCGCAGGTGGCCGAGCACGCCCTGGCCCTGATGCTGGCCGCCGCGCGCGGGCTGCACCGGCTGGCCAGGGCCACCTCCTGGGGGCCCAACACCTCCAGGGAGCTGGCCGGTTCGACCGTGGCGATCCTCGGCTGCGGCGGCATCGGCCGGGCGCTCGTCCGGTTGCTGGAGCCGTTCGGCTGCACGGTGGTGGCGGTCACCGATCGCGGCGAGGTGCCCGGGGTGGCCAAGGTGGTCCCGCGCGCCCGCTACCGCGAGGCGCTGCCCGAGGCCGACTACGTCGTCGTCGCCGCGCCCGCCACCCCCGGCACCAGGGGCATGATGGGGGCGCGCGAGTTCGGCCTCATGCGGTCCGACGCGTGGCTGGTGAACGTGGCCCGAGGCGGCCTGGTCGTCACCGGCGACCTCGTGGAGGCGCTGCGCGAGGGCCGGATCGGCGGGGCCGCGCTCGACGTGACCGACCCCGAGCCGCTGCCGGCCGGCCATCCGCTGTGGGGGCTGGACAACGTACTGATCACCCCGCACTGCGCCAACCCGCGCCCGGCCTACTGGCGCGGCCTGGCCGAGCGCGTCACCGCGAACGTGCGCCGCTTCCGCGACGGCGCCCCGCTGGACGGCGTCGTCTCACCGTCACAGGGCTTCTGACCCGGCGTGGGGCCTAGCCCCGGCCTAGCCCAGGTTGAGCCTGGCCCCGGCGCTCAGGCCGGAGTCGTGCACCTCGAGCCCCGCCGGCTCCAGGTTCTTCGGCAGCTCGAAGACCAGCGTGCCGGTGAACGAGCGGCCCGCCTCGATCCGGATCGGCATGATCTCCTTGCCCGCCTCGTCGAGCAGCCCGGTGCCGCCGTGCAGGGCGTCGTCCTCGTCGATCAGCTTCTGCTGGCCCGGGTAGAGCACCCTGGCCTCCGTGCCCACGTTGCTCACCTCGACGCCGACCCGGCACGTACGCTTCGTCGCCGCGCTGTCCGGCTTGGGGCACTTGGTGTCCGTGACGGCGAACCGCAGCTTGCCGTCCTGCACCGGCCCGTCCTCGCCGACGGCGGGGGACCTGAACAGCCAGCCCATCAGCGTGAGCAGGCCCACCATCACCAGGGCCGCGATGACCAGGGCGGTCAGGCAGCCCGTGAGCACGCGCCGCTTCGGCCGCGCGGGCGGGTAGCCCGGCAGCCGTCCCTGGCCGGTGACCGAGTGGTGCGGCAGCGGTCCCTGGCCCGTGTGGTGGGGGAGCGGCCCCTGCCCGGTCTGGTGCGGCGGCGGCATCCGCGCGCCGCCCGGCAGCGGGCCGGTGCGCTCGGCGGGCGGCGGCTGCCGCACGCGCGACGACGAGCCAGGCCCGGGCCCGGCGCGCTCGGCGGGCGGGGGCTGCCTCATCCGGCCAGTTGGCCCCGTACGTTCGGCAGGCGGGGGTTGCTGCATGCGGCCGGTCGGCCCCGTGCGCTCGGCGGGCGGCGGCTGCCCCATGCGGCCGGTCGGCCCGGTGCGTTCGGCAGGCGGGGGTTGCTGCATGCGGCCCGTCGGCCCCGTGCGCTCGGCGGGTGGCGGCTGCTGGGGGACGTGCGGCCCGCGCGGCGAACCCGGCGTCGGCCCGGTGCGCTCGGCCGGTGGCGGCTGGGGCAGCCGGGAGGCGCCAGGGGTGGGCCCGGTGCGCTCGGCGGGCGGTGGCTGGGGCAGGCGGGTGGAGCCGGTGCGTTCCGCGGGCGGCGGCCGGTGCCCCTCGGGGCGGCGCGGCGGCCCGGCGGGGCCGGGCACCTGGCCCGTGCGGTCGGGCGCGACCGGCGGCGGCATGAGCGGCCCGAACTCCGACGGGTTCCACGCGCTGGTCAGGTGCTTGGTGGCGGCGAGCTGGGCCGCCGGCTCGTCGGCCGCGCCCACCAGCTCCAGCAGGAGCTGCCGGGCCGCGGGCCGCCGCGCCGGGTCGGGGTGGATGGCCGTCGCGACCAGCCGGTCGAGGGGCGCGGGCAGCCCCCGCAGGTCGGGCGGCGCCTGCCGGGCCCTGGCCGCCATCACGTACGCGTCGCCCTCGCCGAACGGATGCCCGCCCAGCCCCGCGTACGCGATCAGCGACCCCCACGCGAACACGTCGCCCGCCGGGCTCGTCCGCCCCTCGAAGACCTGCTCGGGAGCGATCCAGCCAGGGGTGCCCATCACCATGCCGGCGTTGGTGTGCCGGGAGTCGACGTGCGTCGAGCGCGCCAGCCCGAAGTCGATCACCCGCGGCCCCGCCAGGGTCAGCATCACGTTGGCCGGTTTGAGGTCACGGTGCACCAGGCCCGCCGCGTGGATCGCGGTCAGCGCGGCGGCCACGCCCACGGCCGCCGAGTGCAGCACCGACGGCGACAGCGCGCCGTGCTCGATGAGGTGGTCCTCCAGGGAGATGCCGTCGATGTACTCGGTGACGAGGTAGAGGACGCCGTGGTCCTCGCCGTGGTCGAGCACCCGCGCCGTGCAGAACGAGGCCACCTTGCGCGCGTTGGACACCTCTTCGTGGAAGCGCGCCCGGTAGACGGGGTCGGCGGTGAAGTCGCGCCGGATCGCCTTGAGCGCCACCCGCGAGCCGTCGGCGCCCTTGGCGAGGTAGACCACCCCCATGCCACCGGAGCCGAGACGGCTGGCCAGCTCGTAGGGGCCGATCGCCGGCGGGTCATCCGGCTGGAGAGGAGTGCCTGCGGAGCGCCCCAACGTCGCCGTCCTCTCGCCGTCGTCATCCCGTCTCAACCCGAACCGTTCCTCCCGCCGGTTCGTCCCTGGCACCCGAACCGTTCCGCCGCCCGGCATCCCGTTTGTACCCCAAGACTCTAACGGAGGAAGGGCCTGCCCGTAGGCCACTAGCCCTGAGCAGGGTCGCGCCGCAGGGGGCGCATCGACACGCGCAGCCGGGTCAGGTCGATCGCCTGGGGCAGCGGACGGTGCGGCGACAGCAGCCGTCCGACCGGCTTGGGCCGGGCCGTGCGCAGGACGGCCGCCAGGAAGGCGGTGCCGACGGCGAGGGTGAGGTTCACGCCGTCACAGCCCGGCCGGGCCCACCACTCGTCGGCGGCGGTCCCGTCCAGCCAGATCTCGGGGGCGAACGTGTTCGCGTACGGCAGGCGCGGGCTGCGCTGGTGGGCGGCGACCGGCACGAGCACGGTGCTGCCCGCGGGCAGGGTGACGCCGTACCACTCGGTCTCGGCGGTCGTGACCCGCGACAGGGCCGGCACCGGCGGCCACAGGCGCAGGCCCTCGCGCAGGCAGGCCCGCAGGTAGTCGGGGTCGGCGCGGGCCGACTTGCGGTGGGGCGGGTGGGCGGCCAGCAGCGCCAGGGTCTGCGTCAGCCCTGCCGCGGTCGAGCCCAGCCCCATGAGCCAGAACGCCGCCTGCATGAGCCCGCGTGACTCGGGCTCCGGCGTCTCCGCGATCAGCCCGGCCAGGCTGCCCGGCTCGGCCCTGCGCAGGTGGTCGATGATGCGGGCGTCGTAGCGGCCCGAGAGGATCTCCTGTCGCCGCCTGGCCCGCCACCGCCCGGCCCGCATGACCCCCTCGAGCAGCCGGGTCAGCTCCTCGTCGCGGGCCGCGCCGTCGCCGTAGACGCAGCGCCTGGCCACGCGCTGCCAGCAGGAGTTCAGGCGGGCGTGGTCCAGCACGCCGCTGGTCACCTGCTCGGCCTCGGCCGTGGCGATCTCGATGAAGCGCGGGCGCAGCACGTCCGCGGACAGGTCGAAGGGGCGCTCGCAGAGCACCGGGCCGTAGGCGTCGTCGTCCTCGCTCAGCACCCGCAGGGCGTCGCGCTTGGACAGGACCAGCAGGACCTGGCCGCGCAGCCCGCGCACCAGCACGGGCCGGCCGCCGTAGCGGGATTCGAGGGTGGCCAGCAGCGTACGGGAGCGCAGCGGGTCGCGGCCGTACGCCGCGTGCGCGGCGCCCGGTGGCACGAGGACCCCCGTCAGGCGCAGGCTCTCCATCAGGGTGGCCCTGGGCAGTCCTCTGGGCACGTGCGACCTCCCGGGATCCGGCCGCCCACGCTCGGGTCCCCGCGGCGGACGGGACGTTCATGCCTCGATGTGATCGTCCCGGGAGGCGCGCCCGCAATCGGGGGTTTCGGCCAATGGAACACTTCCGGTCCCAAGATCGGTCGGTGTTCCGATGATCGGAACGCGGTCAGACGCCGAGGAGCATGGCCGAGATGGCCTGGGCGGCGCCGCGTACGGAGATGCCCAGCTTGGCCAGCGGCGCCTGATGGGCGGGCGCGGCCACGCCGAGCGACATGCAGACGCGCCCGCCGGGACCGAAGACGGGCGCGGCCACGCAGGCCACGCCCTCGGTGTACTCCTCCTGGGAGTAGGCGATGCCGTGCCTGCGGACCTGGGCCAGCTCGCGCTCCAGCGCGGCCAGGCCGGTGATCGTACGGCGCGTCATCCGCTCGAACGTTCCGCGTGCCAGCAGCTCCTGGCGCAGCCTCGGGTCGAAGGCCAGCAGCGCCTTGCCGGTCGCCGTGCAGTGCAGCGGAGCCCGGTCGTGCCCGTCGGAGCGCGAGCCGACCCGGTTGTGGCCGTACAGGCGTTCGACGTAGCGGGCCTCCAGGCCCGAGGGGACGGCCAGGTTCACCGTCTGCCTGGTGGTCTCGTACAGGTAGAGCAGGTACGGGAGCACCGCCTTGCGCGTGCCGGGCACGCGGGCCCTGGTGATGCCCGCCATCGACTCCAGCAGCTCGCCCGGCAGGTACCCGTTGCCCACCCGCCGGGCCAGCTCGCGCGAGCACAGCACGCCCAGGATCCGGTGCGCGGTGGACTTGGGCAGGCCGGTGACGCGGCAGAGCTGCGACAGCGTGACCGGGCGCGAGGCGGCGCTGAGCGCGAGAAGGAGGTCGATCCCGCGCTCGAGGCTGCCCGGCTGGGACGCGGGGCGCTCGTCCGCCAGGGGCTGTGCTTGACTGACCGTTTCCGTCGGCATCAATGTCCCTTTCGCTCTCCGAGGAGCGAAAGGGGCTTCCCGGGGCTGCGGTTTTACATGTCCTGGCGTACCCGGCTGCCGCGTGGTGATACACGCTCAGTGAGGAGCGGTGATCTCCGTGTGCGCGGAGATCGCTCTCCCGGGTCAGCGCAGGGCCGCGGCCTCGGCTGCGAGCTTCTCCACGCGCCCCCAGTCGCCCGCGGCCAGCGCGTCGGCCGGGGTGAGCCAGGTGCCGCCGACGCAGCCCACGTTCGGCAGCGCCAGGTAGTCGGGGGCGGTGTTCACGCGGATGCCGCCGGTCGGGCAGAAGCGCAGGTCGGGCAGCGGCCCGGCCAGCGACTTCAGGTACGGCACGCCGCCCGCCGCCTCGGCGGGGAAGAACTTCAGCTCCTTGATCCCCCGCTCGGCCAGCGCCATCGCCTCGGACACGGTGGCCACCCCCGGCAGGTACGGGACCCCGCTGGAGTCGAGCGCCTCGACCAGCGACAGCGTCGTGCCCGGCGAGACCAGGAACCTGGCCCCGGCCGCGACGGACCCCGCGATGTCGTCGGTCGTCCGGATCGTGCCCGCGCCCACCACGGCCTCGGGCACCTCGTCGGCGATCCTGGCGATGGCCTCACGCGCGGCCGGGGTGCGCAGGGTGACCTCGATGACCGGCAGACCCCCGGCCACCAGCGCGCGGGCCAGCGGGACTGCCGTCGAGGCGTCCTCGATCACCACGACGGGGATCACTGGGGCGAGATCGAGCAAGCTCATGGATTCCTTCTCCTCATCGGCCCTCTGCGAGGCCGCATCGTCGGCCCCGTTCGAGGCCCCTCGTCGGCCTCGTCGCGAGGCCGGGTCGTCACGCGGTGGTCGCGCGGGGGTCGCGCGGCCGTCCCTGTGCTCGGCACGGCCGCGCGCCGCGCTCAGCCCACCAGCTCCCTGCGGGCGCGCCGGCTCAGCCAGGCGGCCGCGCCCGTCATGCCCGGCTGCGGCGCGACGATCAGCACGGTGCCGATCCCCGCGAGGTAGGCGGCCATGTCGGGATTGGACTCGAACCGCGTACGGAAGCCACTGGTGCGCACACGTTCCACGATACGGGGCAGCACTCCGCCGGCCAGGTACACCCCTCCACGGGCACCCAGGGTCAGCGCCACGTTCCCGGCGAAGCCCCCCAGCATCCCGCAGAACAGCTCGATCGTCTCCGCGCACAACGAGTCGTCGACCCGCGCCACGATGTCGGAGGCGCTCAGGTCGGGGGCGCCGACGCCGTTCACCAGGGCGAGCGCCCGGTGCAGCCGCACCAGGCCGGGCCCCGACAGCACGTGCTCGGCCACCACGTGCGCGAGCCCCTGCTCCCGCAGCGCCCGGACGACCTCGAACTCCCGCGGCTCGACGACCGGCACCGTCACGTGCCCGCCCTCGCCGGGGATCGGGGACCAGCCGTCGTCGACCGGCACCAGCCCGCCCACGCCGAGCCCGGTGCCCGGCCCGAGCACCGCCTTGACCCCGTGCGCGGGCGCGGGCCCGCCCAGGGACACCAGGTCGTCGCCCTCCAGGTGGGGCAGCGACACGGCCAGCGCCTCGAAGTCGTTGAGCAGGCGGGCGTACGGGATGCCCAGCTCGCGTACGGAGCCGGCCCACGCGGAGTTCGTCAGCCGGTAGTCGTCGCCCTCGACGGGACCGGCCAGCGCCAGGCAGGCCGCCCCCGGCCGTACGCCGCCCGCGTGTTCGGCGAGATAGGCGGCCACGGCCTCGGGGAGGGTCGCGTAGTCGGCCCCGGCCAGCACCGCGACGTGGGACGGGCGCGCTCCGAGCGAGGTGACCAGGCCGAACCGGGCGTTGGTCCCCCCGATGTCGGCGACGAGCCAGGGAAGGTCAAAGGCACTCACGCATACCTCCGGACGGACGCCTGGCACCGTGCCGGGCACCGTACTGAGCACTGTAGTGAGCCTCCAAGTGACACCGTCGTGCCTGGGGTCCGCTCACCGGGCGAGCCCGGCGGGCCGCGCGCCGACCGGCGTGCCCGTCTCCAGGTGCGAGGCGCCGGCCTCCACGGGGAACCCCAGCCCCGGGCCGTGGTCCGGCGACTCTGCGCCGCTCACCCCGAAGATGCCCGCGCCCTGCTCGGCGTGCCCGGCCATCCTGCGGAAGGTGGCGAACAGCTCGCGGCCGGTGCCGACCCACTGCGCGTCGCTCAGCGGGCGGCCCTCGGGGGAGCGCCCGGCCAGCACCTCGGCGGGCACCAGCAGCTCAAGGGTGCCCGCCGCCGAGTCGAGCCTGATCACGTCGCCCTCGCGGACCAGCGCGATCGGACCGCCGTCGGAGGCCTCGGGCGACAGGTGGATGGCCGCGGGAACCTTGCCGGACGCGCCCGACATGCGGCCGTCGGTGACGATCGCCACCCGCTGCCCCCTGTCGAGCAGCACGGCCAGCGGCGGCGTGAGCTTGTGCAGCTCCGGCATGCCGTTCGCGCTCGGGCCCTGGTAGCGGATGACCGCCACGAAGTCCTGCCCGTCCAGCTCGCCCGCCTCGAACGCCTTCAGCAGGTCGAGCTGGTCGTCGAAGACCTTGGCCGGAGCCTCGATCACCAGGTGCTCGGGCTTGACCGCCGAGACCTTGCTGACCGCGCGGCCGAGGTTGCCCTCGAGCATGTGGATGCCGCCGTCGGCCGAGAACGGGGCGGAGACCGGCCGCAGCACGTCCAGGTCCTGGCTGCCGCCGGTCAAGGGCGCCCAGACCAGCTCGCCGTCCACCAGCTCCGGCGCCTGCCGGTAGCGGCCGAGGCCGGGGCCGGCCACCGTCATGACGTCGTCGTGCAGCAGCCCCTCGTCGAGCAGGTCGCCGATGAGCACCTGCATGCCGCCGGCGTCGCGGAAGTGGTTCACGTCCGCCTCGCCGTTGGGGTAGATCTTGGTCAGCGACGGCACGACCCGTGACAGGCAGGCGAGGTCGTCCCAGGTCAGTACGATGCCGGCGGCGGCGGCCATGGCCACCAGGTGCAGCGTGTGGTTCGTGGAGCCGCCGGTGGCCAGCAGCGCGACGCAGGCGTTCACGATCGACCGCTCGTCGACCAGCTCGCCGATCGGCGTGTACTCCGCGCCGTGCGCGGTGATCTCCACCGCCCGGCGGCCGGCCGCCTCGGTGAGGGCGTGGCGCAGCTCGGTGTGCGGGTTGACGAACGTCGAGCCGGGCAGGTGCAGGCCCATGACCTCCATGAGCGCCTGGTTGGAGTTCGCGGTGCCGTAGAAGGTGCAGGTGCCGGGGGAGTGGTACGACCTGGCCTCGGCGTCGAGCAGCTCGACCCTGCCGACCTTGCCCTCGGCGAAGAGCTGCCGGGTGCGCGCCTTGACCTTGTTCGGCAGGCCCGAGGTCATCGGCCCGGCCGGTACGAAGATCGCGGGCAGGTGCCCGAAGTGCAGCGCCCCGATGAACAGTCCGGGCACGATCTTGTCGCACACGCCCAGCAGCAGGGAGGCGTCGAACATGTCGTGCGACAGCGCGATCGCGGCGGCCATGGCGATCACGTCGCGGCTGTAGAGCGACAGCTCCATGCCGGCCCGGCCCTGCGTGATGCCGTCGCACATCGCGGGAACGCCGCCCGCCACCTGCGCCACGCCCCCGGCCGCGCGCACGGCCGCCTTCAGCTCCCCGGGGTACGTCTCGTACGGCTGGTGCGCGGACAGCATGTCGTTGTAGCTGGTCACGATGGCCACGCCGGGCTTGGCCGCGGCGCGCAGCGCCGGCTTGTCCTCCGCGGGGGCGCCCGCGAAGCCGTGCGCGAGGTTCGCGCAGCCGAGGTGGGCGCGGGCGGGACCCTTGGCCCTGGCCGCCTCGCCGTCGCGCCGGATCCGCGTCAGGTAGGCGGCCCGGCTGGCAGCGCTCCGCTCGGCGATGCGGTCGGTGATCTCCTGGATGACGGGGTTCACAGTTCCTCCTCGTGCCACGCGCGACCGCTGCGGCCGAGCAGTTCGTGGGCTCCGGCGGGGCCGGTGGTTCCTGCGGGGTAGGGCTCGGGCAGGGCGGGATCGGCCGACCAGGCGTCCAGGATCGGGTCGATCCAGCGCCAGGCCGCCTCGACCTCGTCACGGCGCATGAACAGCGTCGGGTTCCCGGCCAGCACGTCGGTCAGCAGCCGCTCGTACGCCTCGGGCACCCGCGCCGTGAACGTCTTGCCGAAGCTCAGCGACAGCGGCACCGGCTTCAGCGACACCTCGCCCGCGCCCGGCTCCTTGGCCATGATGTGCAGCTCGATGCCCTCCTCGGGCTGCAGCCGCAGCACGAGCCGGTTCGGCGTGCCGCCGGGGTAGATGGAGTGCGGCACGTCCTTGAACTGCACCACGATCTCCGAGCGCCGGTACGGCATCCGCTTGCCCGTACGCAGGTAGAACGGCACTCCCGCCCACCGCCAGTTCTTGACCTCGGCCCGGATCGCGGTGAACGTCTCCACCCGCCGCGACGCCTCGGTGGGCGCCGTGGAGGCGGGCTCGTCGAGGTAGCCCGGCATGTCGCCGGCCGCGGTGTACTGGCCGCGCACGGTGAACCGGCCGACCTCGCCGCCGGTGATCGGGCGCAGCGCCTGGAGCACCTTGACCTTCTCATCGCGGATGGCCTCGCGGTCGTTGCGGGCCGGCGGCTCCATCGCGGTCAGCGTCAGGAGCTGGAGCAGGTGGTTCTGCACCATGTCGCGCAGCGCGCCCGCGTGGTCGTAGTACCCGCGCCGGCCCGGCGTGCCGACGGTCTCGGCGGCGGTGATCTGGACGTGGTCGATCCACAGGGAGTTCCAGATCGGCTCCAGGAAGGCGTTGGCGAAGCGCAGCACCAGCAGGTTCTGGACGGTCTCCTTGCCCAGGTAGTGGTCGATCCGGAAGATCTGGCGCTCGTCGAAGATGGCCCCGACCTCGTCGTTGATGCGCTGCGCGCTGGGCAGGTTGTGGCCGAGCGGCTTCTCCAGCACCACCCGCGAGCGCGGGGTCACCAGGCCGGCGTCCTGCAGCTCGCGGCAGAAGGGGCCGAACGTCCTGGGCGGGCTGGCCAGGTAGAAGACCCGGTCGCGCTGCTCGTGCCCCGCCAGGAGCCGGGTCAGGGTGCTCCAGCCGGACCGGTTCTCGCCTCCGACGTCCACCGAGACGTGGTGCAGGCGCTCCAGGAAGCGCTGCCACTCGGCCGGGTCGTCGACCGGGACCTGGCCGCGGACCTCGGCGTCCACCTTGCCGCGGAAGTCGGCGTCGGTCAGCCCGCCCCGGGACATGGCGATGACGCGGGTCTCCGGCGCGAGCCGGCCCTCCCGGTCGCTGTGGTAGAGCGCAGGGAGCAGCTTGCGCATGGACAGGTCGCCGGTGCCGCCGAACACGACGAGGTCGGCGCTGTGCCGGACAGCGGAGGCCGCGGCGGAGGCGGCAGGCGCGGTGGGCACGGCGGGCGCGGTGGAGGTGGCGGGTGCGGCGGACGTGGTGGACACGGTGAGGGGCTCCGATGATCTACCAAGCAAGGACAGAACGGACACTATCGAGAGTTTGGGTCCTATACAAGCAGAGTTTTGGCACGCGAGATAAAAAAGTCTCGACTTTTCATTACGTAACCCCGTGTGGTTCACTTAGCCGATGCCACGACGTACCGCCGCCGCGCTCGCCACGAGTGGCGAGGTGCTCCGCCTCATCCGCACCGGAGAGGCCGTGACGCGGGCCGACCTCGGCCGGGTGACCGGCCTGTCGCGCCCCGCGGTGCAGTTGCGCGTCGGCGAGCTGCTGGAGCGCGGCCTGGTCGTGGAGCGCACCGACGCCCCCTCCACGGGCGGGCGGCCGCCGGTCCGGCTGGAGTTCAACGCCGCGGGCGGCGTGGTGCTCGTCGCGGCGCTCGGCGCCAGCCGCACCCGGGTCGCCGTGTGCGACCTGGCCGGGAGCGAGCTGGCCGGCCGCGAGTTCACGATGGACGTGGAGGAGGGGCCCGACGTCGTGCTGCCCCTGCTCATGGACACCTGGGACGAGCTGCTCGGCGACCGGCCGCGCTCGATGATCAGGGGTGTCGGGATGGGCGTGCCGGCCACGGTCGAGTTCGCCCAGGGCCGTACGGAGAGCGCCCGCGTCATGGCCTCCTGGACCGGCGTGGTGATCCCCCCGCGCATCCACGAGCGCTTCCCCGTGCCGGTGCTCGTGGACAACGACGTCAACGTGCTGGCCATCGGCGAGCACCGGGGCGCCTACCCCGACCTGGACGACCTGATGTTCGTGAAGATCTCCACGCGCATCGGCGCGGGCGTGATCGCCGGTGGCGGCATCCTGCGCGGCGCGCTCGGGGCGGCGGGCGAGATCGGCCACATCCCCGTGCTCGACGGGGGCGGCGTGCTGTGCCGCTGCGGCAACCTCGACTGCGTCGACTCGGTCGCCAGCGGCACCGCGCTGCTGCGCGACCTGCGGGCGCTCGGCAAGGACGTCAAGACCATCGGTGACGTGACGGCGCTGGTGCGTGCGGGCGACGCCGAGACGATGGCCACCGTGCGCGAGGCCGGCCGGCGGATCGGGGAGGTGCTGGCCGGGGCGGTCAACATCCTCAACCCGTCGGTGGTCGTCCTGGGCGGCGACGTGGCGGAGGCGTTCGGGCCGCTCGTGTCGAGCATCCGCGAGGTCGTCTACCGCCGCTCCACGGCCCTGGCGACCCGGCGGCTGCGCATCGAGCCGAGCCGCCTGAGGGCCGGGGCGGGCATCAGCGGGTGCGCGGTGATGGTGCTGGACCACGTGCTGTCACCCGAGGCCGTGGACGACGCCGTGGCCGAGAGCATGACGCTCACCCCCCTGAGCCGCGCCGCCTCGACCCGGGCGGGTTAGAGGTCCCAGTGGGGTTCGCCGCTCTCCCGCACCACCCCGTCCGCGCCGAAGATCAGGTATCGGTCGAGGTCGTCGGCGAACCACCGGTCGTGCGTGACGGCCAGCACCGTCCCCTCGAACCCGCCGAGCCCCCGCTGCAACGCCTCCGCGCTGGCCAGGTCGAGGTTGTCGGTCGGCTCGTCGAGCAGCAGCAGCGTCGCCCCCGACAGCTCGAGCAGCAGGATCTGCAGCCTCGCCTGCTGCCCGCCCGACAGCGTCTCGAACGGCTGCCCGCCCGCCGGGGCCAGCTCGTAGCGGGCCAGCGCCGCCATCGCCTCGTTGCGGGTCATCGCGTGCTCGCGCATCACCACCTCGGCCACGAGCCTTCCCTGCAGGTCGGGCCGCAGGTGCGTCTGGGCGAACCGGCCGGGGGAGACCCGGGCGCCCAGGCGGGCCAGGCCCCGGTGCGCGATCGGCTCGCCGGCCAGCAGGCGCAGGAAGTGCGACTTGCCGGTGCCGTTCATGCCGAGCACGCCGACGCGCTCGCCGTACCAGATCTCGGTGGAGAACGGCCGTAGCAGCCCGGTCAGCTCCAGGTCCGCGCAGACGACCGCCCGCTTGCCGGTGCGCCCGCCGCGCAGCCGCATGCGGACGTTCTGCTCCTTGGGCGCGCGTTCCGGCGGCCCCGCCCGCTCGAAGCGCTCCAGCCGCGTCACCGCCGACTGGTACGCCCCCGCCAGCGCGTCGTTGCCGGCCGAGCGCTGCCGCAGCGTGTGCACCAGCCGCCGCAGCCGGGCCCGCTCCTCCTCCCAGCGCTGCCGCCGCTCCTCCAGCCGCTCCTTGCGCTGCCTGCGCGCCTCGGCGTAGCTCGCGAACCCGCCGCCGTGCACCCACACGCCCCGCCCCTCGACGGTGACGACGCGATCGGCGGCCTCGGCCAGCAGCCGCCGGTCGTGCGAGACGAGCAGCACGGTCTTGGCCGAGGCCCTGATCGCGCGTTCGAGCCACTGCTTGGCGCGGACGTCGAGGTAGTTGTCGGGCTCGTCGAGCAGCAGCACCTCGTCGGGGCCGCGCAGCAGCGCCTCCAGCATGAGCCGCTTCTGCTCACCGCCCGACAGCGTGGCCAGGCTCCGGTCCTTGATCCGCTCGTACGGCAGGCCCAGCGCCTCGGTGGCGCACACGTCCCAGACGACCTCCAGCTCGTAGCCGCCCGCGTCGGCGTAGTCGGCGATGGCCTGGGCGTAGCCGAGCTGGTGCGGCTCGTCGTCGCACGCGGCCAGGGCCGCCTCGGCCCGCTCCAGCGCCGTGAGGGCCTCGCGGGCCCGGCGCGGGGCCACGTTCACGAGCAGGTCGCGCACGGTCCCCTCGCCGAGGAACTGCCGCATGACCCCGATCCCGCCCCCGACCGTGATCCGCCCGTCCATCGGCGTCAGCTCGCCGGCGATCAGGCGCAGCAGCGTGGTCTTGCCCGCGCCGTTCGGCCCCACCAGCGCGGCCTTGGCGCCCTCGCCCACCTTGAACGACACCTCCAGCAGCAACGGCCGCCCGTCCGGCAGCAGGTACGTCACCCCGCTCACGTCGACGTGTCCCATGAGGCCCTCCTCCTCGACCAACGTTCTACTTACTAGACCATCGATCCGGTCATCCGTACAACGTATTATTCCGAGGTGGACACCGTGTGGTCGCGCCCCCAGCGGGCGCCCAGGCAGACGCTGACGCTCGACCGGATCGTCGAGGAGGCGCTGGCGCTGCTCGACGAGGAGGGCGTCGGCCGCCTGACCATGCGCCGGCTGGCCGAACGCCTCGGCACGGGCTCGACCACGCTCTACTGGCACGTCAAGACCAAGGACGACGTCCTGGACCTGGCCCTCGACGCGATCTTCCAGGAGGTCCGCGTGCCACGCGGCGAGGCGGACGCGGGCGGGCCGGAGGGCGACTGGCGGGTGCGGGTGCGCGGGCTCATGCGCGGCTGGCGCGCGACCCTGCTCCGGCACCCGTGGTCGGCCACGCTCCTCGACCGGCCGCTCCTGGGGCCGAACGCGCTGGAGCGCACGGAGTTCCTCTACCAGACGCTGACGGCCGCCGGGTTCGGTGCGCCGAAGGCGGCGGCGTACAGTCTGTCCAACTATGTGATGGGCTCGGTCATCATGCAGGTGACCTGGGAGGGGCGCGGCGAGACGGGCGCGGGGGTGTTCCTGGGCGAGCACGCCGGCCGCTACCCCGCCCTCGCCGAGCACGGCCTCGACCACGAGTGGGACACCACGTTCGACGAGGGCCTCGGCTACCTCCTCGACGGGATGGCCCGCTCGCGCGCACCGCGCAACGACGCCTGACCGGCGGCGCGCGGCCGCTCGGGGCTCAGCAGGCGCAGAGCAGCCCGCGCAGCGCCGTCTCCAGGCACAGGCTCGAACGCGCGGGCGTCGGCCACGGGAAGCGCACGAGCGACTCGTCCACCCGTACCGTCGCCCCGAACCGGTCCAGCTCCCACAGCCACACCTCGTCGGCCCGCTCACCGAGCTGCCGCGCCACCCCGGCCGCGAGCTGCGGGCGGTGCGAGGCGTTGACGTGGGCCAGCGCCCGTTCGGCCGTGTCCGTCAGCGGGTCGGGCGCCGCCGCCAGGTAGTCGTCGGCGTCCAGGAGCCCCGACTCCTGTCCCGTCAGGTACACGACCTGTCCCACGTCGAGTCGCAGCAGCCGGGGCGCGTCCGGCCGGCCGAACCGTTCCAGCGCCTCGAACAGGCTCTCGTCCGCGCAGTGCGCGGCCACCGCCACCGCCGCCGAGCGCGCCTCGGCCTCCGGTACGGCCTCCGCCCAGCCCTGCACCTCGATCAGCCCTCGCGGGTGCGTCACGGAGCCCAGTTGCCGCATCGCCGTCAGGTTCACCGCCACGACGGCGTCCTCGCGCAGGCCGTGCAGCGCCTCGCCGGGACGTACCAGCAGCACCGGCCGCCCGCGCGGGTCCACCCCGCCCCGGGCGGGGGAGGGCGCGCCGTCGACGGAGAGCTTGGCGACGTCGGCGGTCGCGGCGAGGGTGCGGACCCGCTCGGGGATCGGCAACATGGGCGCCTCCTTGAGGGCGACGGCAGTGATAGGTTAGCCTTGCCTAAGTAAGGATTACCTAATCACATCGAGGTGAACGTGCGCTACACCGGTCCGAAGGTGCGACTGTCGCGTCGCGCGGGCGTGCCGCTGACCAGGAAAGCCGTCCGCTACTTCGAGCAGCGCCCCTATCCGCCGGGCGAGCACGGCCGCAAGACCAACCGCCGCAACACCGGCGACTACGGGCTGCGGCTGATGGAGAAGCAGAAGCTGCGCTGGTACTACGACGTGTCGGAGCGGCAGCTCCGCCGCTACTGGGACCTCGCCGTACGCAAGTCGGGCGCCTCCGGCGCCGAGCTGGTCACGATCCTGGAGAGCCGCCTGGCCTCGCTCGTGCTGCGCGCCGGCCTGGCCCCGTCGATCTACGCCGCCCGGCAGTACGTCAACCACGGCCACATCGCCGTCGACGGCCGCAAGGTGGACATCCCCAGCTACCTGGTCAAGCCCGGCCAGGTGGTGACGGTACGCGAGCGCTCCCGCCGCATGCAGCCCTTCGTGGCGGCGGCCGAGGGCGTCCACGCCGACGAGCGGACGGCGGCGTACCTGTCGGTCGAGCTGCCGGACCTGCGTTTCACGCTGACCCGCCGGCCGGAGCGAGCGGAGATCGCCATCCCCGTGGACGAGCAGCTCGTGGTGGAGCACTACTCCCGGTAGTTGCGGTGGGGCGGTGGGGGCCGGTCAGGTCGCGCGGCGGGCCCGGCCGCCCGATCGGCCCCGCTTGTTCCGCGCGCCGCCGGTGGCCGTCGCCGGCGGCGCCTCCGCGCGGAGCCCGCGCAGCTCGGCGACCTCCTTGCGCAGCTCGGCCAGCTCGTCCAGGATCCGCTGCGCCTGCCCCGCCGAGTCCTCCAGCACGCGCCGGGCCTGGTCGGCGGAGTCCGCCAGCGCGAGCTGGGCCTGGTGCGTGGAGCTCTCCATCGCGGCCCGCTCCTCGGCGTTCTCCTCGTCCATCGCGCTCACCACGACGGCGAGGAAGAGGTTGAGCACCACGAAGGTGCACACCAGGATGAACGTCGCGAAGAAGATCCAGGCCGTGGGGTGCCGGGTCATCACCTCACGGGCGATGTTGCCCCAGTCGTCGCCGGTCATCGTCTGGTAGAGGGTGAACAGCGAGGTCGGCAGGCTGCCGAAGCGGTCGGGCGCGGTCTCGCCGTAGAGCTTGGTGGCCATGACGGCGGCCACGTACAGCACCAGCGACAGCAGCACGACGATCGAGCTCATCCCCGGCATCGCCCGCAGCAGCGCCGAGACCACGCGGCGCAGGCTCGGCACGACCGACAGCAGCCGCAGCACGCGCAGGATACGCAGGGAGCGCAGCACCGACAGGCCGCCCGTGGTGGAGGCGAAGGCGACGCCGACGATGAGGGTGTCGAAGAGGTTCCAGGGGTCGCGCGGGAAGGCGGTGCGCTCGACGTACAGCTTGGCGGCCAGCTCGGCGGCGAAGATGTAGAGCGCGACGTGGTCGACCACGGTCAGCAGGGTGCCGTGGCGCTCCACGACGGCCGGGAAGGTCTCGAGGCCGAGGGTGGCCGCGTTGATCAGGATGACGGCGATGATGAACCGCTGGAAGTGCCGGTGGGAGAGGAAGTCGCGGGTGCGTTCACGCACGGGGGCAGGCTCCTAAGGCATGGATCTTGTGCCCCACCATGATGACGCAACATGATCAAGCAGGAGACTGTGGTATAAAATCGCACCTGCCCCCAAAGAGAGGGAGCCGAGCGACGGTGTCCTACCCCAACTACGGCCCCGGCCCCTACGGCCAGGCCCCGCAGAGCCACCCCAACGGCACCACGATCCTCGTGCTGGGCATCCTCAGCCTGGTGGTGTGCACCTTCATCGGCCCCTTCGCGTGGTCGATGGGCAACAAGGCACTGCGCGAGATCGACGCCAGCGGCCATTACTACGACAACCGCGGCCACATCCAGGCCGGGCGCATCTGCGGCATCGTCAGCTCGGCGCTGCTAATCCTCACGCTCGTCCTCGTCGCGCTCGGGCTCACGGCCGGCATCATCGGCGCCGCCTCGGAGGGCGGCTACTAGGGTCGCGGCGGGGCCTCCCCACGCCCCCAGCCCCGCCTCCAGCAGGTCGAACGCCTGCTCCGCCTGCGTCCTGAGCAGCGGCGCGACGCGCTCCCACGGCTCGCCGGCCAGCAGCATCGCCACAGCGTGCTCGGTCAGGATGCGCGTGGTGCCCAGCAGGTACGCCGCCGCCATCTCCGGCGCGAGGTCGTCGGCGTCGGCGCCGAACTCGTCGGCCAGCGCCCGCGCCAGCGCGCGCTCCCGCCCGACGCCGACCTCGCGCATCCGGGCGACCAGCGCGGGGCTGTCGTTGACGATCCTGGCGAACACGTCGTTGCCCGCGTTGAGGCCGTGACGCCAGTCGCGGGTGTCGATCGCGTCGAGGTAGTCGCGCCGGAACGCGCGTACCACGCTCTCTCCCGGCCGCCGCTCCCGCAGCACCCGCACCGGCAGGTCGATCGCCACCTCCTGCCGGTCGGCGAAGAGGTCCTCCTTGGTGCTGAAGTAGTTGAACACCGTGTTGACCGACACGTCGGCGGCCTGCGCCACCTCGGCCACCGTCACGTTGTCGAAGCCCCTGGCCATGAACAGGCCCGTCGCGATGTCCGAGATGCGCTCCCTCGTCTCGCGCTTCTTCCGCTCCCGCAGGCCCTCTCGCATGCCGCCCATCGTACCAAGTTTGCAGTGACTCCAAAATTGTGGTTACTTAAATTTTGGAGGCGATAAAATGATCAAGACTTCGGGTCTGGGCAAGACCTTCAAGGACGGCGCGGAAGCCGTCAGAGGCGTCGACCTTTCTGTGGCGCCCGGCGAGATCGTCGGGTTCCTCGGTCCGAACGGCGCCGGCAAGACCACGACCATGCGCATGCTGACGACCCTGCTGCGCCCCACCGCCGGCACCGCCACGGTGGCCGGCCACGACCTGCTCGCCGAGCCGAGGCAGGTGCGGCGGCGCATCGGCTACGTCGCCCAGGGCGGCGGCGTGCCGTCCTTCACCCCGGCCAAGGGCGAGCTGGAGCTGCAGGGCCTGCTGTACGGCCTGAGCCGCCCCGTGGTCGCCGCCAGGATGGAGGAGGTCCTGGCCGCCCTCGACCTCACCGGGCAGGAGACCAAGGCCCCCGCCACGCTCTCCGGCGGCCGGCGCCGCCGCCTCGACCTCGCGTTCGCGCTGCTGCACCACCCGGTGCTGCTCTTCCTCGACGAACCCACCACCGGCCTCGACCCGCAGAGCCGGGCCGGCCTGTGGGACCACATCCGCGCCCTGCGCGCCGACCGGGGGATGACCGTGTTCCTGACCACCCACTACCTCGACGAGGCCGACGCGCTCTGCGACCGGGTGCTGATCATCGACCACGGCCGCATCGTGGCCGAGGGCGCCCCGGCCGAGCTGAAGACCGGTGGCCGCACGCTCGACGACGTCTTCCTCGACCTCACCGGCAGGTCGCTGCGCGAGGAGAGCGCCGCGCCGGGAACGGGGGCCTGATGCCGCGCGACACCTGGGTGCTGTTCCGCCACGGCGTGCGCACCACGCTCCAGCAGAAGGTGGGCGTCGTCTTCGGCGCGATCCAGCCGCTGCTGTTCCTGGTGCTGTTCGGGCCGATCTTCGCCACGTTCGGCGCCTGGGAGACGCTGGTGCCCGGCCTCATCGTCCAGCTCGGCCTGATGAGCGCGGGGATGGCCGGCTTCGGGATCGTCTTCGAGAAGCGCACGGGCGTGCTGGAGCGGCTGCGCGTCACCCCGGCCAGCCGCCTGGCGCTGCTGCTCGGACGGGTGCTCGACAACGTCGTGACGCTGGCCGTCCAGACGGCGCTGCTGCTCGCCGTGGCCTTCGCCTTCGGCCTGCGCGCTCCCGCGCTCGGGCTGGCCGGCGGGTTCGTGCTCGTCATGGTGCTCGGGGCGAGCCTGGCCGCGCTGTCGTACGCGATCGCGCTCACCATCGACGAGCAGCTCTTCCCGCCGGTGATGACCACGGCGGTGGTGCCGCTGGTCCTGCTGTCCGGCTCGTTCCTGCCGATGTCGATGGCGCCCGGCTGGCTCGACGGCCTCTCCCGCCTCAGCCCGTTCCGTTACGTGCTGGAGGCCCTGCGCGACCTCTTCCACGGCCGCTACGCGACCGGCACCGTGGGCGTCGGCGTGGCGGTCACCGTGGTGTTCGCGGCGGTGTCGCTGGCGATCGGGACGCGCGTCTTCAACCGGGAGCACGCCTAGCGACGAGGGCGCCGGCGGACGTCATTTCTTCCGGGCGGCGAGACTTCCCTGTTCTCGCTCGGTTCACTACGGTGAGGCGTTATGACGCTCCAGGCGCAGAAGCCGGTCGGTGACGGGGAGAAGGCACACTGGCTGGCGGTGCGGCCGAGGCTCGTGCTCGCCAGCGCCTTCATGCTCTTCCTCGAACTCGCGCTGATCCGGTGGACCGGATCCAACATCGTCCACCTCAGCTACTTCACCAACTTCGTGCTGCTCGGCTCCTTCCTCGGGATCGGGCTCGGCTTCCTGCGCGTGGGGCGCTCGCGGCGGCAGCCGTACTACTCGCCCGTCGTGCTCGCGGTGCTGGTCATCGTCGTGCTGCTGTTCCCGGTCACCGTCGACCGCAACACCGAGGGCGTCCTGTACTGGACGAGCCTGTCCACCAGCGGGCCGCCCGCCTGGGCGATCCTGCCGGTGATCTTCTGCGCCGCCGCCGTCGTGCTCATGGGCCCCGCCGAGCTGGTCGGACGCTGCTTCCCCGAGCTGCCCCGCCTGGAGGCGTACCGCTACGACCTGATCGGCAGCCTCACCGGCATCGCGGCGTTCACCGCGCTGTCCTTCCTGAGCGCGCCGCCGGTCTTCTGGGGGCTGATCGCCGCCGTCTGCTACGCGCTGCTGCTGGTGCCCCGGCCGCGTTCGCTGTACGTGGGGCTCGTCGTCGTGCCCGCCCTGGGCGTGGTCGGGCTGCTGCTGACCGAGACGCTCACCGCCGGGGCCATCTGGTCGCCGTACTACAAGGTCACCACCAAGCAGCTCACGCAGCTCGGCGTCCCCGTCACCGACATCGCGGTCAACGGCATCCCGCACCAGCAGGCCGTGCCCGCCGCCGCTCGCCTGCAATGGGAGGCCCAGTACGGCCTGCCGTACGAACGCACCACCAAGCCGCCCAAAGACGTGCTCATCGTCGGCGCGGGCAGCGGCACCGACGTGGCCATCGCCCTGTCGAAGGGGGCCACCCGCGTCGACGCCGTGGAGATCGACCCCAAGCTGCGCGAACTGGGCGGCTCGACGCACCCCGACCGCCCCTACGACGACCCGCGCGTCACCACCCACGTCACCGACGGGCGCGCCTTCCTGGAGCGCACCGCCGCCAAGTACGACCTCATCCTCTTCGCGCTGCCCGACTCGCTCACCCTCGTCTCCGGCGCCAGCTCGCTGCGCCTGGAGAGCTACCTGTTCACCGAGGAGGCCATGCGGGCCGCCCGCGACCACCTCAGGCCGGGCGGCACGTTCTCGATGTACAACTACTACCGGGAGAGCTGGCTGGTCGACCGCCTGGCCTCGACCATGCAGAACGCCTTCGGCCACAAGCCGTGCGTCGACGTCGTCAGCACCGCGGGCCAGCAGGCCGTGATCACCGCCGGGCTGTCCGCCGCCGACCAGCGCTGCGCCGCCGAGTGGCCGGGCGCCGCCGCCGGCACCCCCGAGCCCGCGGGCGACGACCGGCCGTTCCTCTACCTGAAGGACGCCACGATCCCGCCGATCTACATCATCACGCTCACCCTGATCCTCATCGTCAGCCTGCTCGCGGTGCGCGTCGTGGCCGGTCCCTACCAGCGGATGCGCCCGTACGCGGACCTGTTCCTGCTGGGCGTGGGCTTCATGCTGCTGGAGACCAAGAGCGTGACCGGGTTCGCGCTGCTGTTCGGCACCACGTGGGTGGTCAACGCGATCGTCTTCGCCGGGGTGCTCGTCGCGGTGCTCGCCGCCGTCGAGGTGACCCGCCGCTTCCGCACGCCGCCGCTGCCGGTCATGTACGGCGTGCTGTTCGCGGGCCTGCTGCTGGCCTGGCTCGTGCCGAACGAGTGGCTGCTGTCGCTGCCGTTGCCGGTGCGCGCGGTGGCGGCCGTGACGGTGGCGTTCCTGCCGATCTTCGCCGCGAACGTGGTCTTCGCCAAGCGCTTCGCCGAGACCGCCGACGCCACCACGTCCTTCGGCGCGAACCTGCTGGGCGCCATGGTCGGCGGGTGCCTGGAGTACGCGGCACTGGTGATCGGCTACAAGGGCCTGCTCATCGTGGCGGCCGTCATCTACGTCGGGGCCCTGGCGCTGCTGCCGAGGAAGAACTCGGCGCTGGTGTGACGCCGAGCCCGTTCCGCGGGGTTTTCGCGGCCGGTCAGCGGCCGCAGAGGGTCAGAGGCCGCAGAGGTCGTCGATGGCCTGGGAGTTCTGGGTGGGCGTCTGCGTCGGACGGCGCTGGGTGGACGTCTGCGCGGACGGCTGAGCGGGCTTCTGCGCCTGCGCCGCCGTGGGCGTCGTCGTGGGCGTCGGCGGCGTGGCGCGGGCGCCGCTGGGGGAGGCGCTCACGTTCGCGGTCTGGGCGCGGCGCGGGCGCGTCGAGTCGCTGATCGCCTTCTTCGTCGCCTGGCGGATCTTCGCCCAGTCGGGGCGGCCCGAGTAGAACTCCGGCGGCACGAACTGCAGACTGGTGATCTTGGCGTCCTTGACCTTGACGCCCAGTTCGAGCAGCGGCGGCAGCAGGTCACGCGGGATGTTCGTCTCGGCCAGCCGCTTGGCCGCCCCGGCGATCTGCTCGAACCGGGAGAGGATCACGGTGGGCGTGGCCTGCTGGGCGAAGGCGCCGATGACGCAGCGCTGGCGGGCCATGCGGGAGAAGTCGTCGCTGCCGACGCGCGAACGGCCGTACCAGAGGGCCTGCTCGCCCGTCAGCTTGCGGTAGCCCGCCTTGATCGTGCCCGCCGTGCCGTACAGGCCGCCCCACTTGACGTCCTGCTCCACGCGGATCTTGAGGCCGCCGATGGCGTCCACGAGGTCGGCGAAGCCGTACATGTTCATCAGCATGTAGTAGTCGATGTCCAGGCCGAGCGTGTGGCCGATGGCGTCCATCAGGGCCTGCGGGCCCTTGTTCTTGCCGCCCATGATCTGCGGGTTGTCGTTGGCGTACTGCCAGACCTCGTTGAGCAGGCCGCCGTTGGGCAGTTCGGCCATGAAGCCGTGCGGGAACTGCTTGTGCAGCGGGGAACCGGCCGGGAAGCGTACGTGCTGGAGGTTGCGCGGCAGGCTGAACAGGACGGTGGCGCCGGTCTTGAGGTCGACGCTGGCCACGTTCATGCTGTCGGTACGCACGCCGGTGCGGTTGCCCGCCGCGTCACCGCCGATGAGCAGGAAGTTCACCCGGTCCTTGTCGCCCCACGGGTTCTCGGGGTCCTGGCCCACCTGGGGGACGCCGGGCTCCGGAGTGGAGCGGAAGATGCTGCCGATCGTGTCGCGCGCGGCCAGCACCTTGCTGGTGGCCAGCGCGAACGGCGACATGACCGCCACGCACAACACGCCCACCACGATGCCGGTCACCACCTGGCCCTGCTGGTGCAGCCTGCTGGGGCCGAGCGCCACGTACGAGGACACCACCACCGCGAACCAGGCCAGCGCGCACACCGACGCGACCACGATCACCGTGACCAGCACGCCGTCCCGGGCGAGCAGTGCGGCGTTCGACAGGTCGCCGAGCACGCTCAGGCCGTAGGCCAGGACCGCCAGCAGCAGCATCGCGTACAGGCTGACCAGCACCAGGCCGGTGCGGCGGCGCCCGGCCCGCAGGTGGGCGGCGCCGGGGACGAGGGCGGACAGGGCCGTCCAGCCCAGGACCGAGCCGGTCGTGAGCGGCTTGGCGAACCGCGGCGCGCCCTGCCCGGAGCCCCGTCCCGAGCCCCGTCCCGAGTCCGGTCCGGAGTTCGGGCGGGAGCCTCGTCCCGAGTCCGGCCCGGAGTTCGGGCGGGAGCCTCGCCCTGAGTCGGGTCCGGAGTCGGGCCGGGAGCCTCGCCCTGAGCCCGGCCCTGAGTCGGGCCCGGAGTCCGGCCGGGCGTCGCGGGCCCCCGTGGGTTTCGCGGGCCGCCTGGCGGGCCTCGTGGCACGCTCTCCGGAGCCCGGGGCGGCCGCCTCACGCGGTCCGGAGCCCGGTGTGGTGCTCCTGCGCGGCCGGGGCCGCGCGGAGGCCGCGTCGGGCGCTCCGGAATCCGGGGAGGCCGCGCGGGGTGAGGCGGAGTCCGGGGTGGGCGTGGCGTCAGGCGCGGCCCCCGCGCCGGGCGCGGAACCGGCCGGGCCGGGAGCGGGCTCGCCGGACGACCGGGGCGACCGGGAGGGCCGGGGCGAGCGGGACGCGGGCTTGGCCGCCGTGCCGGAGCCGGGGTCGGTGGACGAGCGGGATCGTCGCGTGGGGCGCCGTTTCCTGCCTTCTGGCACGGGTTCATCCCCATCGCGATTGCTCACACCTGGCTCCTTATATGCCTTACCAGGAGAAACCTGGTATTTGCCCACAAAGGCAGAAGATTGCCAGGAGTCTAGTCCCCTTATATGGACAACAGGGACATGTGCTCAAGCTGAGATGAACGTCCCACGTCCATCAGGAGACCGTCGAAGAGGGCGCCAGCCACGTGTTGCACTGGTACGCCTTGTTCCGCTCCCACCCCTGCCGGAACCACCGGTTGTTGTTGACCGGCTTGCCGTGGTCGCGCGGCCAGCCGGGATAGTCGCCCACCTGCGCGTAGAACGCGAACAGCCGGCCGCGATCGGCCGTGCTCACCGGGTACGACGACGCCACCGACCGCATCCACATGCCGCCGAAGCAGGTGGCCTGCAACTCCAGGCGCCGGCTCAGCGCCAGCTTGCCGCTCTGGCTGCCGGAGTCGAGGGTCGAGCGCCACCACGAGTCCATCAGGCCGGTGATGTTCTGGACGTGGTGGCCGTACTCGTGGGCCATCATGCTGATGATGCCGCCGTGCCACGAGATGATCTGGCCGTACCCGCGGGCGTTGCCGTTGCCCCTGGCCATGGCCGAGGTGGAGGCGTAGATGGTGTTGTTGCGCGGGCAGTAGTACGGCACGATGCTCCCCGCCGACGGATAGTCGCCGCACGCGCCCCTGCCCCGTCCGGACGCGATGGCGTAGCCGGGCGGGCTGAACCGGATGCCCTGCTTGTCCAGGATCGGCTGCCAGGCCCGGTCCATGCACTTGCCGGTCTTCAGGATCAGCGCCTTGAGCTGGCTGTGGCTGTGAATGCTGGCGTTGCCCGCCCGGCAGTTGTGCCGGGGCAGCGTGCCGGCCCTGTACATGGTGTTGTTCTTCAGGCTCGTGTCGAGCGTGACCGTGGTCTCGGGCTCCTCCGGCTGCCGGGTCGGCTCCTGGGTCGGCTGCCGGGTGGGCTCGTCGGTCTCCCGGTCCGAGGGCTCGTCGGACGGGTCGTCGGAGGGCCGGTCCGAGTGGCGGTCGTGGGGGTCGTCCGACGCTTCGTACGTCGGGATCGCGAGCGGCGTCGAGGTGTCCGAGCCCGCCGCCCGGTCGATCAGCACCGCCCCGACGACGATCAGCACGAAGAGCGCCGCCAGCGACCCGAACACGACACCGAGCACCCCGCCGACGCCCATCCCCTGCTTCCTGCGCGGCTGCGGCTGCCACTGCCGCCCCGGCATGGGCGGTGGCGGCATGGGCGGCGGTGGCGGAGGCGGCGGCTGCCGGTAGGGCTGACCGTGCGGCCCCTGGGGCCCATGCGGCCCGGGAGGTCGCTGTGGCCCGTGCGGCCCATGGGGCGGCGGCGGGTAGGGCCCCTGCGGATGAGCCGGCGCGGGCTGGTACGGATTCCCCCGAGGAGGCGGCGGCGGCGGGGGCGGCGGCGGGTACGGGCTCCCCTGCCCGCCCCCCGACGGCCGGTGGCCCGGCGGCGGCCAGGGTAACGAGGGTGGCCGCTGAGGCTGCCCTGGCCCTGGGGGCGGGGGTGGATATTGCCCGTTCCCTGTCACACTGTCTCCCCGTTTGCCCCGTTGTCCGCAATGCCCAGCTTTGTGCGGCGACTTGCCGGGCCCTTGGCAAATTTGGGGCAAAAGCATACTGATGTATCACCCGTCACGGATGTAGCAGTGCTCGGTCACAGTCCGAAATCATTCGAGGTGATCTCCGCTATCTCCCGGTCCGGGCGGCGGGTGGTGTCCTAGCTTTCTTGCATGAATCTCCAGCAGCTCCGCTATGTGGTCGCGACTGCGGAGCACCGCACCATGACCGACGCGGCCAGGTCGCTCTACATCGCGCAGCCCGCACTGTCCCGCGCGATCCGCGATCTCGAGCGCGAGCTCGGCATGACGCTCTTCGCACGTTCCGGTCGCGGGGTGGTCGTCACCACGCACGGACGGCGAGTGGTCAAGCTGGCGAGGGAGGCGCTCGACGCGGTTCACGAGATCGAGGGCCTGGCCAACCAGAGCACGGTCACCGAGGCGGAGCTCCGCATCGCCGCCACACCCAGCCTCGAACCGGGACTGGCCGGCCGCCTGCTTCCCGCCTACGCGGCAGCGCATCCGGGCGTACGCGTGCACATCGTCCGCTGCGACGGCCGTGACGGCGTCGTCAGCGCCATCCGGGACCAACGGGCCGACCTCGGTCTCACGGACCTGCCCGTGCCCACCGATCTCATCACCCATCCACTCGAACGCCAGGAGATCGTCCTGATCTCACCCCCCGGGCTCGACCTGCCCAACCCGGTGCCCATGGGCAAGCTGAACGGCATGCGCCTGGCGCTGCCCGCCCGTGGCAGCATGCGGCGCAGAGAGCTCGACGCGATGTTCGGCAAGTTCGCGGTCACCCCGGTGGTCGTGCTCGAGACCGACGAACGCAACGGCTGGCTCAAGGCCGTACGCAACGGGCAGGCGTCGCTGCTGTGGTACCGCGGCCTGGCCGAGCAGGCCGGACGCGCGGGCCTGGTGGTGCGCTCGCTCGAACCCGCGGTGCGGCGCGTCATCGCCGTCGTGCACGCCCGCCGTCGGCTGCCGCTCATCGCCCAGGACTTCCTGGCCACCGCAGAGAAGGGAACAGCCGCCTGACCGCATTGGGAACGATCCATTTCCGGTTTCGAGCCATGAGAGCCGCCGGTCCTCCGGCCGCCCGTCCCGCCCGGAGCCGTCGCCGACCATCCATCACCCCCTGATCCGCAGCACCTCCCCGGAACCCGCCATTGTGCCCTTTCTGGGCCCTTTCTGGACACGGAGTACGCGCCGTCCGGCCCGGCCGCCACTCCCGTCGGGGAGAGCAGGCCGTCCCTGGCGATCAGCGTCCTGGTGCCGCCGCGCTCGACGCGGTGCAGGGCGCCCGCCGGGTCGCCGAAGGCCGGGCCGCCGGAGGCGATCTCCAGTACCGGCACGTCATCGGCGCCCGCGTCCACGACCGGCGCGCCCGCGCCCTCGGGCAGCACCGCGTACGGCCGGTTGCCCGGGCCGGCGCCGGGCTGTCCCCGGTCGGGGTCGTGGGCGCTCTCGTGCGCGCCCAGGCCGGCGACGTGAGCACGGCCGCGCGGGCGGCGCTCAGCGTGGAAGAGGCCCTCGCGTGCTGCGCGCATGACCTGTGCCTAACACGCCACGCGCCCCCGGACCAGGGTCCGGGGCCGATCCCGACAGGACGGGTATGGCTCACGCCATCCGCGGGAGGGTGACGACCGCGCGCAGCCCCGGCCCGGCGTCCTCCAGGGTGACGGTGCCGTCGTGCGCCCGTACGGTCTCGCGGACGATCGCCAGCCCCAGCCCGGCCCCGCCCTCGTCGCGGCTGCGCCCGGAGTCGAGCCTGGTGAAGCGGTTGAAGACGCGCTCGCGGTCCTGCTCGGGGATGCCGGGGCCGTCGTCGGTGACCGTCAGCACGCCGTCGGCGGTCAGCGCCACCTCGACCTTGGTGGTGGTGTGGCGGACGGCGTTGTCCATGAGGTTCGTCAGCACCCGGCTGAGGTCGAGGGCGTCGCCGCGCACCACGACGGGGTCGCAGACGGCCAGGCGCGCCTCGGCGTACCTGTCCACCGTCTGCCGTACCACCTCGTCGAGGTCGACCGGCTCGCGACGCGCGGGGACGCCGCCGCGTTCGTCGAGCCTGGCCAGCGCGAGCAGGTCCTCGGCCAGCCGCGACAGCCGCAGCGTGTCCTCCAGCACGCCCTCGGCGGTCTCCTGCCAGTCCTGCCCGTCGGGGTGCCCGAGCGCCACCTCCAGTTGCAGCCGGATGCTGGCCAGCGGGCTGCGCAGCTCGTGCGCGGCGTCGGAGACCAGCGCCCGCTGGCGCTGCTCGGCCTCCTCCAGGCGGGCCAGCATGCCGTTGAGCGTGGTCGCCAGCGAGTGCACCTCGTCCCGCGACTGCGGCACCGGCAGGCGGCGCGACCTGGCCGTGTGCGTGATGTCCGCGGCGCCCCTGCGCAGCGCCGCGATCGGGCTCAGCGTACGGCCGATCATGAGCCAGCTCGCCACCCCCAGCAGCACGACCAGCGCCGGGGTGCCCACGAGCAGCACCCGCCCGGCCGTGACCAGGCTCGTCTGGATCTCGCTGATCGGCCGGGCCGCCACCACCGTCAGCCCCCGGTCCGCGCTGAGCACCACGACCCGCAGGAACCCGGGGATCGCGTACGGCCGCCCGTCCAGCAGCGTCGCCTTCCCGTGGGTGAGCACCCCGGCCCTGGCCCCGGCGTCGAGCAGCGGCACCAGCCGGTCGGTGCCGTACGTGACGTGCGTGATCCGCCCCTGCGCGTCGATGACCTGCACGATCGTGCCGTCGTGGGTGGTGATCGGGCTGGTGAGCGTGCCCGCGTCGGCCGCCACGCGCACGGCCTGCGCCTGGGCCCTGGTGGACTCGTCCACCGTGTCCATCAGCGCCCGCTCCAGCACGCTGAGCAGCACCGACGCCGACAGGGCCAGGGCCAGCGCGAGCACCGCGGCGGCGGCCGCCGTGAGCCGGAAGCGCAACCCCTGGCGCCGCCACCAGACCAGCGGCGAGTCAGCCACCGTCGCCCGCCAGCCGGTAGCCCGCGCCGCGCACGGTCTGCAGCGCGTTCCTGCCGAACGGGGCGTCGATCTTGCGGCGCAGGTAGCCGACGTACACCTCGACCACGTTCGGGTCGGTGTCGAACGTGTCCCAGACGTGCTCCAGGATCTCCGCCTTCGACACCACCTCGTCCCGCCGCCGCATCAGGAACTCCAGCAGCGCGAACTCCCTGGGCGTCAGCTCGATCGGGCTCTCCCCCCGCTCCACCCGGCGCCGGGCCGGGTCGAGCGACAGGTCGCCCGCCAGCAGCACCGACGGCCGCCGTCCCGCGTCGCGCCGCATCAGCGCCCGCAGCCGGGCCACCAGCACCACGTACGAGAACGGCTTGGTCAGGTAGTCGTCGGCGCCCAGGTCGAGCCCGTCGGCCATGTCGTACTCGCCGTCCTTGGCGGACAGCATGAGGATGGGCACCCAGTTCTCCTCGGCGCGCAACTGCTTGCACACGTTGTAGCCCGACAGCCTGGGCAGCATGATGTCGAGCACGACCACGTCGTAGTCGCCCTGCCGGGCCGCGTGCAGCCCCTCCTCGCCGTCGTGGGCGAGGTCCACGGCGAACCCCTCGGCCTGCAGCCCCCGCTGGAGCGCCGCCGCCATGCGGCGCTCGTCCTCGACGACAAGTACTCTCATGTGGCAATTCTCCTGTTCCCGCGCTGAGACCACGCTGAGAAGGCTGAGAGCCGTCTCAGGCCGCCAGGATCAGCGCCGCGACCTGCACTCTAGCCAGCCAGGACGGCTGCTCCCGCCGCCTCCCCACAGCCTCCCCACCGCCGCCGGCCCGGCCGGCCTGAGAGGCGTCTCAGACTGTCTCAGGCTTGCCACAGGAACGATGCCGCAGGCTCTGGGCATCGACATAACGTTAAGGAGTGAGATGCGCAGAGGCACGTTCGTGAGGTGGGGAGTCCCGATCGCGGCGGCTGCCGTGATCGGAGCCGCGGTCGGCGCCGGCCCCGTCATCGCCGCGGTGAGCGGCGAGCCCGTGCTGCCCGAACGCTCGGCCCAGCAACTGCTGGCCGACGCGGCGGCGGCCACCAGCAAGAAGGGCGGCGTCCCGCCCATGTCCGGCACCGTGCAGCAGACGGCCTCGCTCGGCCTGCCCGCGCTGCCGGCGACCAGCGCCGCGTCACCGCTGAGCCTGCTGTCCGGCTCGCACGAGGTGAAGGTCTGGTACGGCGCCGCCGACAAGCTGCGGGTGGCCATGCCGACCCAGCTCAACGAGACCAACCTGATCGTGAACGGCGACCAGGCGTGGTACTGGGACAGCGCCACCAACACCGCCACCAAGCTGACCGTCAAGCAACCGGCCGGGGGCCAGGAGCACACCCCCGTGCCGCAGCCGACCGACCTGACGCCGCAGCAGTTGGCCCAGCGCCTGCTGGCCAACGCCGACGAGCACACCGCCGTCCGTGTGAGCAACACGGCGACGGTGGCGGGCCGCCCGGTCTACCAGCTCGTCCTCTCGCCCAAGGCGGAGGGCTCGCTGGTGCAGGAGGTACGCATCGCGCTCGACGGCGAGACGTACGTCCCCCTCCAGGTCGAGGTCTACGCCAAGGGCTCGGCGGAGCCGGCGTACCAGGTGGGCTTCACCCAGGTGACGTTCACGCCCCCGGCCGCCGAGAACTTCACCTTCACCCCGCCCGCGGGCGCCAAGGTGGAGGAGCGGACGCTCGGCGGGGACGACGGCCTCGGCGCCAAGGCGGAGGAGCGGGCCGAGCACGCCAAGGACGTCGCGGGCGAGGTGAAGGTCGTCGGCGAGGGCTGGGCGAGCGTGGCGGTCCTGCCGTTCTCGGTGTCCGACCTCACCGCCGGGCCCGCCGAGTCGTCCGCGTCTCCCGAGTCGTCCGCATCGCCCGGGTCGTCCGCATCGCCCGGGTCGTCCGAGGGGCGCGGCGGCGGCGCGGGCTTCGGCGGCGAGACCGACCCGAGCGCGCTGGTGGACAGCGTGCTCGAGTCCGCCACCCCGGTGAGCGGAACATGGGGCTCCGGCAAGCTGATCAGGACCAAGCTCGTCACGGCCCTGGTGACCGACGACGGCCGCCTTCTGGTCGGCGCGGTCACGCCGGAGGAGATCACCAAGGCGGCGGGCATCAAGTGACCGCCGTCACGCAGGAAGCGGGGGCGCCCTTCGGGGCGGCCCCGCCCTCCGGGGACGCCGCCATCGTCACCGAGGGGCTCACCAAACGCTTCAGGGGCGGCCAGGTCGCGGTGGACGCGCTCGATCTGAGCGTGCCGCGCGGCTCGGTGTTCGGCTTCCTCGGGCCCAACGGCTCGGGCAAGACCACCACGATCCGCATGCTGCTCGGCCTCGTGGCGCCCACGTCGGGCGACTACTCCGTGCTCGGGCTGCCCCAGGCCCAGGCCCTGCCCAGGGTGGGTGCGCTGGTCGAGGGGCCGGCCTTCTACCCGTACCTGTCGGGCACGGCCAACCTGATGCGCTTCGACGCGGCCGACCCGGCGGCGGCGCGGAGCACCGCCGGGCGGCGTGTCACGGACGCGCTCGAACGCGTGGGGCTCTCGGCCGCCGCGGGCAAGCGTTACCGCAACTACTCGCTCGGCATGCGCCAGCGCCTGGCCATCGCCGCCGCCCTGCTCGGGCCGCGCGAGCTGCTCGTGCTGGACGAGCCGACCAACGGGCTCGACCCGCAGGGCACGCGCGAGGTGCGCGCGCTGGTCAAGGAGATCGCCGCCGACGGCACCACGGTGTTCGTCTCCTCCCACCTGCTGGCCGAGGTCGAGCAGATGTGCACGCACGCCGCGATCATGCGGACCGGCAGGCTCGTCGCGCAGGGCACGATCGCCTCGCTGAGCGGCGGCCGGGTCGCCAGGATCCGGGTGGAGACCCCCGACGCGGCGCAGGCCGCCCGGGTGCTGGCCGGGCTGGGCCTGGACGACGTGCGGCCGGAGGCCGGCCGGGTCACGGCGGAGCTGGCCGGGCACGCGCCGGAGCGGATCAACGCCGCCCTGGTCGAGGACGGTGTGGCCGTGCGCGGGCTGGCCGTGGTGCGGCCGAGCCTGGAGGACGTGTTCGTGGGACTGACCGGGGAGGGTTTCGATGTCGACGGCTGACGGCGCGACGCCTGCGGGGGGCGCGACCGGGACGACGACGCTCGGGTCGCAGGAACGGCGCACGCCCGGGCTCGTCCCGGTGACGGAGACCATGCGCACCACCGAACGCCGGGCCCCAGAACCCACGCCCGCCGCCTCCCCGCCCGCTGGGCGCGCCTCTGTGCCGGAGGCGGGCACGGGGCCCGTGGGGGCGTTCTGGCGGCTGCTCGGCTCGGAGCTGGGGCTGACCTTCCGCCGCCCGCGCAACGTGGCGATGCTGGCCGTGCTGGCCGCCGTGCCGATCGTCATCGGCGTCGCGCTGCGCATCATCGGCTCCTCCGACGACGGCGGCATGGGCGGGATCATCCAGGACGTGGCGGGCAACAGCCTCATGCTGACGTTCCTGTCGTTCTCGTTCCTGGTGATGCTGCTGATGCCGGTGGCCGTCAGCGTGGTGGCGGGCGACTCCGTCGCGGGCGAGGCCGGCGGCGGGACGCTGCGCTACCTGCTCGCCGCCCCGGCGGGGCGGACCAGGCTGCTGGTGGTGAAATACCTCAACGCGGTCGTCTTCGGTTACGCGGTGACGGCGGTGGTGGCGGTGTCGGCGCTGGTCACGGGGCTGATCCTGTTCCCCGCCGGGCCCGTCACGCTGCTGTCGGGCACCACGATCTCCATGGTCGACGGGCTGCTGCGGATCGCCGTCGCCGTCGGGTACGTCGGGGCCGCCATGGCGGCGCTGGCCGCGATCGGGCTGGCGCTGTCGACGTTCACCGAGGTGTCCATCGGGGCCATCGCCGGGACCATGGTCCTGGTCATCGTCTGCCAGGTGCTGCGGGCCATCCCCGACCTCGCCGCGATCAGCCCGTACCTGCTGCCGACCTGGTTCACGAACTTCGACGCGGTGCTGCGCAGCCCGATGGACGCCGGGGCGCTGGGGGAGGGGCTGCTGGTGTTCGGGGCGTACATCCTGCTGTTCGGGTCGATCGCGTGGGCGCGGTTCTCCGGCAAGGACATCACGTCCTGAGCGGCCGGGAAAGGCGCGGTCGGGAGAGGGAGAGGAACGGGCGGTGACCCGCTCCTCTCCCGGGAGCGCCCGTCAGGCGGACGGGCGGCGGCGCAGGCCGAGGGCGCCGATCACCACGCCCACGACGCCCACGGCCAGCCCGGCCCCGCCGAGCAGCCGGGCCGTCCCGTCGGACGACGAGGACGCGCCGGCGGCCACCGGCGTCACCGACGGAGCAGCCGCCGCCGGGCTCGCGCTCGCGCTCGCGTGGGCGGTGCCGTCCTCGGCGGCGGGCACCAGCTTGAGCAGCGGCGCCGGGTGCTCGGGCTCCGTGCCGTCGGCCTTGGGCGCCTCGGACCAGTCGACGACCTCGCCCCCGGAGTACGTCTGCTTCGTCGGGAACATCAGCGAGTCGACGTCCTCGGGCAGTTGCCCCATGGAGACCTCGAACTCCTGGAACTCCCCGGGATTGATCTTGCCGCCCGACCAGACGACCTTGGTGACGGCCTCCTCGAGGTCGCCGTACTCGGTCTTGACCGGTGCGGGCAGCTTGCCCTCGGTGACCTTGACCTCCCATCCGGGCACGGGCTTGACCGACACGAAGGCCAGCGGGTGATCGGCGGGGAAGGACACCTCGACCTGGGTGGTCGAGTCGTTGTCGCGCTCGTTGGGCACCCGGAACGCGACCTTGCTGAAGCCGCCCTGCTCGGCGGTGCCCGGCTGGATGCTGACGTGGGCAAGCGCGGGCAGCGCCAGAGCGGCGGTGACGGCGGTGGCGGCGGCGAGCACGGTCGCCGCACGGCGTACGAAGGACATGCGAGAACTCCACTTGGCTGAAAAGGGGATGGAACAGGGGTGTCAGACGGTCAGGCGGGAAGTGGAGGACCACGCCTGGCCACGCAGAGCCGGACACCCGGCTGGAGCGGCACCACCCTGGTGCGGACGATCGGCACGCACGGCCACAGGACGGGCACGGCGGCCGGGGTGAGCAGCACGAGGCGGCGGCCGAGCCGGCGCAACACCGACCAGAGCGCGGCCTCGCCGCGCGAGAGCCAGAGCCCCGTGATCACCGTGGCGGTCACGTGCGTGAGCAGCATGCCCGCGTTCACCGCCAGGCCGCCCTGCGCGTGCCCGTGCACCGAGACGTAGGCGGCGCCCTCGCCCGCGAACAGTTCGTGCAGCCCGAGCTGCGCCGCGACCAGCGCCAGGTTGATCGTGCCCGCCGAGCGCTCCCTGCCGCACAGCGCCAGCCCCAGCACGCAGACCGCCGCGAGCCCGAGCCCGGCGGCCGGGGGCGCGGGCGCCGCGCCACCGCCGAGCATGTGGGCGAGCGCGGCCAGAGTCACGCAGACGGCGGAGAAGGCGGCCGCCCGCGCGAGCCTGAGGGGGAGTAGCGCACGCATGGGTGTGCCCCATGCTCTCACGGGGGGCGCAATCTTGAGCCCCCCGAGTTCCAACCTGAGCATTAGGTGGGACGAAAGGGGCATTTCTCGCTAGGGTCGTGCCGATCGCGTCGACATTGAGGTGAGAACGTTGCGGCACTTAGCAGGTTTGCTCATCGGGCTCGTGGTGACGGCGGCCGTGCTCGGAGGTGGCGGATGGGCGGTGCAGCAGGCCCTCGCGAACGCCGCGGCCACCCCGCCCGACGAGCAGAAGACGTGGATCGCGCTCGGCGCCATGGCCGCCGTCGGGCTCGTCGTGGGGCTCGTGACGGCGGGCCGGGTCTCGCCCGTGGCCACGTTCATCCCGTCGATGGTGCTGCTGGCCTGGACCGTCGTGTACGCGCTCGACGTGAACCGGGCGCTCTCCTTCATCCCGACCGAGCCCTCGGTCAACCAGATCATCAGGGACGCGGGGCTCGGCGACAGGACCATGCTCACGACCGGCGTGTTCGCGCTGCTCGGCGTGGCCCTGTTCATCCCCGTGCTGATGCCGTCGCGGTGGTCGCGCCGGCAGGACGACCTCGACGACGACTACGAGGCCACCCCGGAGGGCGGCTACTACTAGCCCACTCCCCGGGGCGACCTCCCGGTGGTCAGGTGGTGCCGGGGCCCTTGTAGAGGCGGGTCACCACGTCCTCGATGGACGCATGGCCGGGCGCCGTGGCCATCAGGTCGTCGAGCGAGCCGTCGAAGGCCAGCCGCCCGTGGTCGATCAGCATGACCCGGCGGCAGAGGCGTTCGATGTCGCCGAGGTCGTGCGTGGTCAGCAGCACCGTCACGCCCCGCTCGGTGTTCAGCCGCAGCAGGAAGTCGCGGATGCCGGCCTTGCTGACGACGTCGAGGCCGATCGTCGGCTCGTCGAGCACCAGCACGTCGGGCGCGTGCAGCAGCGCCGCCGCCAGGTCGCCGCGCATGCGCTGGCCCAGGCTGAGCTGCCGCACCGGCGTGCGCAGGAACCCGCCCAGGTCGAGCGTCTCGGTCAGCTCGCCGAGCCGCGCCGTGAACGCGGCCCGCTCCACCTTGTACAGGTGCCGGATCAGCTCGAAGCTGTCGGCCAGCGGCAGGTCCCACCACAGCGTCGTACGCTGCCCGAACACCACCCCGATGCGCCGCGCCAGCGTGGTGCGCCGCCGCGACGGGTCGAGCCCGGCCACCCGGACCTTCCCCGAGGTGGGGGTGAGGATGCCGCACAGCATCTTGATCGTGGTGGACTTGCCCGCGCCGTTCGGGCCGAGGTAGCCGACGAACTCACCCGCCGAGACGGTGAACGACAGCTCGCGTACGGCGTGGACGACGTTCCGCTTCACTTTGAACGAGCGGCCCGCCCGGTCAAGCTCGATCATCGATCAACTCCCCGTGGATCGGTAGTGCCGGACGCCCTGCCGCCAGGCCAGCGCGGACAGCAGGGCCAGGACCAGCGCGGCGGCCGGTCCGAGGAAACGCATGAACTCGGGTGTGCCGAAGGGGTCGTCGCGGCCCAGCGCGTACAGGCCGGGCTGCCAGTTGATGTACGCCAGCGGCAGCACGTACGTCACGCCCTTGACCAGGTCGCGGCCGTAGACGTTGAGCGGGTACTGGGTGAGCTGCTGGCTGCCGTAGGTGAAGGCGTTGACCACCTCGGTGGCCTCGGTCAGCGCGAACTGCAGCGCCCCGGCGATCGTCCACAGCGAGGCGAAGATCACGATGCCGGTGAGCACCATGACCGGGATCATCCAGGCCCGCCGCCCGTCGATGCCGAGTTCGGCGACCGCGTAGCCGAGCACGAGCCCGGCCTGCACGATGCGTCCGGCGCGGGTGGCGTTGAAGCGGTCGGTGGTGAGCTGGATCCACGCGCTGACCGGCCTGATGAGCACGGTGTCGAGCGTGCCTGCCTTGATGTGCTGGCCGACCCGGTCGAGGTTGCTGACGAACGTGTCGCAGATGGTGAAGGACAGGCTCGCGGCGCCGTACAGGAACAGCACCTCGTCGCGGGAGAACCCGGCGAGCGTGGTGGTGTTGGCGAAGATGATCAGGATCACGGCCACGTCGAGCGCGGCGATGACGAAGCCGAGCAGGGTCATCAGCGCGAACGAGACCGGGTAGGCGGCGGCGGCCCGCGTCCACGTCCACAGCAGCAGGAAGTACGTCCTAACCACCCTGGATCACCACCTTGTGGCGGATCGCCCGGGTGCCGAGCGCGCCGAGCCCGAGCAGGACCACGGCCCAGAACGCCTGGAAGGCCAGGGCCTGCGGCACCGAGCCCCTGCCGAGGTAGACGTCGGTGGGCACCTGGACCATGGCCGCCCAGGGCAGCGACCTGGCCAGGTCGCCCAGCCAGCCGGGGAAGATGTGCAGCGGCACCATCATCCCCGAGAAGAACGTGGTCAGCACGAGCGACAGGACCGCGACGCCCCGGTCGTCGAGCAGCCAGCAGACCGACAGCGCCAGCAGGTAGCGCCATCCGAAGCTGACCACGACGGCGAGCGTGAAGCTCGCCGCGAAGCCCGCCCACCGCCCCGGGTCGGTGGGCACGACGATGCCGAAGACGGCCGCGCCGACCAGTACGGGCGGCAGACTGCGCACGAGGAACAGATAGGAGGCCCTGCCCACGTCCTCCGACAGCGTCCACAGTTGCAGGGAGGCGGGGCGGACCAGGTCGAGCGCGATGTCACCGCTGCGGATGCGCTCGGGGATGCCGAGGCCCCCGCCGAAGAGCTGCATCGGGCCGATGCACGCCTGGGTGACGAAGCAGTAGGTGATGGCGTCGGCCACGTCGTAGCCGGCCAGGCCGGGGCGGGCCTGCCACAACGCGATGAGGATGTAGGCACGCAGGATGCCGAACACGCTGTTGGTGAACGCGCCGGCGAGGGCGGCCCTGACGTAGGTGGAGTGTTTGCGGAAGCCGTACCGGACGAGCCGGGCGTAGAGCGGTATGGTTTTGCACCTCCGGTGGGTGAGGGCACGGTGACGGACCGTGCTGGGGATCGGGCACGGGTTCACGGGCGGGAAACACGGATTATCGAGGGTGGCACCGTCGGTCCGCAACGCAATAACCGGGGCTTGGTGCCCGGCCGGGCACGCGGGGGCGGGCGTAGCACCCGATATGCGGGGAATCCAGTTACAAAGGCGAAATGTCCGCGTAAGAGATGAGTTACTTACTGGCCGGTAGGAAGATGGTCATGGGGGAAGAACTGTTCTTGGAGGGTCGATATGCGGATCGACGAGGACGTGCTCCTGGAATACCCCTTGAGCTGGCAGGCCCGCGCGCTCACCGGACTCCTGCGCGGCACGGTGAAGCCGGCCTTCAGCCTGTTGATGCGTCATCCCCTCGCCCTGGCCGGGGTCGCCCACCTCGGGGAGATCGGGCGGCTGGTCCAGATGGCCTGCCCCGAGCACGTCGTGGTCGAGCCGGTGTCGTTCGCCTCGTGCGGGGGTGAATGGGTGCGCGGCGGGCGCAGGCTCGATGAGCGCAAGGCCGTGCTCTACTTCCACGGCGGCGGATACTTCTCGTGCTCGCCGCTCACGCACCGGTCCATCACGTGGCGGTTGTCGGTGGCGGCCGGGCGGCCGGTGCTGGCGCTCGACTACCGGCAGGGGCCGGAATATCGGCTGGCCGACGCGCAGGCCGACGCGCTGGACGCGTACGAGGGCCTGCTGCGGCGCGGCCACGCGCCCGAGCACATCGTCCTGGCGGGCGACTCCGCCGGCGGCCATCTGACCCTGGTGACCCTGCTGGCCCTGCGTGACGCCGGGCGTCCGCTGCCCGCCGCGGCGATCTGCCTGTCGCCCTGGGCCGACCTGACCGACATCCCGCGCCGGGTCAACCGCTGGCAGGACCCCATGGTGCCGGCCGGTCGCGTACGGTGGCTGGCCCGCAGGTACACCCTGGGCCTGGACCCGTGGGACCCGCTCGTCTCGCCGGTGCACGGCGACTTCACGGGCCTGCCGCCCCTCATGATCGTGACGGGATCGACGGAGGTGCTCAGGGACGAGGCCCGGCGGGTGGCACTGCGGGCGCGGGAGGCGGGGGTGCCAGTGCGGTACGAGGAGTGGCCCCAGATGCCGCACGTCTTCCCGATCCTGGCCGACGTGCTCCCGGAGGCGCGGCTGGCCTTCCGGCACATGTCGCGCTTCCTGCGGGCCGCGGCCCGCAGGTCCGAACGGATGGGCGGCACGACGGCCGCCTGATCGCGCGTGGGCGGGCCCCTGACCGCTTGACCGCCTGATCGCGGGTGGGGCGGCACGAGCGGCCGCCTGATTTCCGCCCGACCCTTTTAGGGGGATCGGCTTACCCGGAGCGACCAGAGCGGTGTAGGTTAGGTATACCTAACTTTTTGCAGGGGGCTTTTGATGGCGGACCAGCATCGGGGTGTCGTCCAGAGGACCGAGCGCCTGTCCCGGAACATGGTACGCGTCGTCGTCGGCGGCGACGGGCTGGCCGGCTTCGCGACCTCCGGTCTCACCGACCACTACGTGAAGCTGGTCTTCCCGTACGAGGGCGTGCGCTATCCGGAGCCGTTCAGCGTGAAGGTCTGCCGTGAGACCATGCCCCGCGAGGTCTGGCCGAGGCTGCGCACCTACACCGTACGCGCCTGGGACCCCTACTCCCGCGAGCTGACCCTCGACTTCGTCGTGCACGGTGACGAGGGCCTGGCCGGGCCCTGGGCGGAGCGCGCGGCCCCGGGCGACGAACTGCTCATCCTGGGCCCCGGCGGCGGTTACGCCCCCGACCCCGGGGCGGGCTGGCACCTGTTCGTGGGCGACGAGAGCGCGTTGCCCGCCATCGCGGCCTCGCTGGAGGCGCTGCCCGAGGGCGCGCGGGCGCACGCGCTCATCGAGGTGGACGCCCCCGAGGACGAGCAGAAGCTGCTCACCCCCGCCGACGTCCTGGTCTCGTGGATCCACCGGGGACGGCGGCCCGTCGGCGAGCGGCTCGTGGCCGCGGTGCGGGCGCTGGAGTTCCCCGGCGGTGACGTGCACGCGTTCGTGCACGGCGAGGCCGGGTTCGTCAAGGAGCTGCGCCGTCACCTGCGCCTGGAGCGGGGCGTCGGGCTCGACCGGCTGTCGATCTCCGGCTACTGGCGGGCCGGCGTGGACGACGAGGCGTGGCGGCAGGTCAAGGGCGACTGGAACCGGCGGGTCGAGGCCGAGGAGCAGGCCGCGATCGCGTCCTGATCCCATCGCCGGGCAGCCATGATCCCGCCTGGCACCCCAGGCGCAAAGATGCACTTCGTACCCGCTCTGTCACATCACTTACTCACCTCGAAGATATGACCGCCTTACCTCCAATACCCCTTATGTAAGACATGCGGAAAGCCTCCGCGGATGCCGCCACAGTGTGCTTTGGCCACGACACTGATCAGGAGAGGCGGACCCGGATGGCGCGTGGTGCGAGCGGCATGCCTCCTGGCGTGCGACCGCTTACGGTGGGGGACCCGGTCATCATCGGCCGACACCTGCTCCTCGGCCGCCTCGGAACGGGCGGGATGGGAGTGGTGTATCTGGCCGAACACCCTCAGGGTGGCCTCGTCGCGCTCAAGACACCGCATGCGGTGCATCTCAACGATGCCACGTTGCGGGCGCGTTTCGCGGAGGAAGTGGCTTTCTCCCGCAGATTGGTGCCCTTCTGCACGGCGGCGGTCGTGGCGGACGGCACCGACGGAGACCGTCCTTACCTGGTCAGCGAGTACATTCCCGGCCCCGCGCTCTCCCAGGTCGTCATGGCCCGGGGGCCGCTCACGCCCGACCTGGCCTACGGCGTGGCGCTCGGCGTCGCGGCGGCGCTGGTGGCGGTGCACGAGGCGGGGCTGGTGCACCGGGACCTCAAGCCGGGCAACGTGCTGCTGTCCACGCGGGGGCCGCGCGTCATCGACTTCGGCATCGCCCGCGACGTCGACACGCTCGCCGCGCACACCCAGGCCGGGCAGGTCATGGGCAGCCCGGGGTGGGTGGCGCCCGAGCGGCTGACGGGCGGCCCCGCGCTGCCCGCCTCCGACGTCTTCGCGTGGGGCTGCCTGGTGGCCTTCGCCGCCGCCGGGCACCACCCGTTCGGAGGCGGCGAGGACGACGTGCTGACCCGGCGCATCCTGTTCGAGCCGCCCCGTGTGGAGGGCGTGCCCGCGCTGCTCAGGCCCGCCGTCGAGGCCGCGCTGGCCAAGGAGCCCGCCGGCCGGCCCAGGGCCGCCGACCTGCTGCGGGCGCTGCTGGCGGCCGGTGGGGTGGGGGATCCGTGGGATCTGCGGCAGTCGGTGGCGGAGGTGCTGGAGGCGATCTGGACGCCGGTCGCGTACCCGGCGGGGGGAGGGGCGGTGAGCCCCGCGGATCCCTACGGCGGGCCGGGATCGGACGGGTCGGTGAGCGGCGTGGACCCGTACGGCGGGCTGGGGTCGGACGGGGCGGTGGGTGGCGCGGATCCGTACGGCGGGCCGGGGGCGGGCGCGTCGCGGCCGTCCGGTGAGCCGGGGACGACGGTGGAGCGTTCCCGTACGCGACGGCGCAGGGTGAAACCGGCGGCCCAGCTCTCGCACGCCACCTTCGCGGCCCTGGCCACGGTCTCGATCGCGGCCCTCACGGTCATCGCGGCGGCGAGCGGCGACGGGCTGAGCGCCGGGGGCGGCTCGCCGCTGCCCGGAGATCCGCCTGCCGTGCGGTCGTCCGGCAGCGCGCACTCCACGGCGCGTCCCAGCGTGGCGACGGGCCGGGTGCCGCCGTCGGTCCGGTCCGTGACCACGACCGCGCCGGGCACGCCCACGGTGTCCGTCACGCACACCCGCACCAAGGGGCCGGGGACGCCGGCGCCGCCGCCGGAGCGGGAGGGCGGCGACACGTTCCCGCCCTCGCAGACCAGCGGCCCCGGCGACCAGGGCGATGACGACCCAGGCGAGTGCGAGAGCCCCGCCGGGCGCGGTCGCGGTGACGCGGCGGCCCGCCGTGACTGCCCGCGGCCGTCCGGTTCGGTCACCTCGATCCCTCAGGACGGGCCGGGCGAGTCCCCGGGCCCGTCGGTCCCCGTCTCCGAGACCCCGGCGGCCACCGCGACCGTCAGCCCATGACGTCCGCCCGTGACGTCCGCACGGCCCCGCCGGTCACGGGGCCGCGCGGCGGGATGCGCCGGGCTCAGTGGGCGAACTGCTCCTCCTCCGTGGAGCCCTTGAGCGCGGTCGTCGAGGAGTCGGGCGCGACGGCGGTGCTGACCAGGTCGAAGTAGCCGGTGCCGACCTCGCGCTGGTGCCGGGTCGCGGTGTAGCCGCGCGCCTCGGCGGCGAACTCGGCCTCCTGCAGCTCGACGTACGCGCTCATGCCGTCGGCGGCGTACCCCTGGGCCAGGTCGAACATCGAGTGGTTCAGCGAGTGGAACCCGGCCAGCGTGATGAACTGGAACTTGTACCCCATGTGCCCCAGCTCCCGCTGGAACTTGGCGATCGTCGAGTCGTCCAGGTGCTGCTTCCAGTTGAACGACGGCGAGCAGTTGTAGGCGAGCATCTGGTCCGGGTACTCGGCCTTGATCGCCTCGGCGAACTCGCGGGCCACGTCCAGGTCGGGCGTGCCGGTCTCCATCCAGAGCAGGTCGGAGTACGGCGCGTACGCCAGGCCGCGCGCCACGCACGCCTCCAGCCCGTTCCTGACCCGGTAGAAGCCCTCCGAGGTGCGCTCGCCGGTGGTGAACGCCTGGTCGCGCGGGTCCACGTCGCTGGTCAGCAGGGTCGCGGCCTGTGCGTCGGTCCGCGCGACGATCAGCGTGGGCACCCCGGAGACGTCCGCGGCGAGGCGGGCGGCGCTGAGGGTCTTGATGTGCTGGCCGGTGGGGATCAGCACCTTGCCGCCCAGGTGACCGCACTTCTTCTCGGAGGCGAGCTGGTCCTCCCAGTGCACGCCCGCGGCGCCGGCCGCGATCATGCCCTTCATCAGCTCGAACGCGTTGAGCACGCCGCCGAAGCCGGCCTCCGCGTCCGCCACGATCGGCGCCAGCCAGTACGGCGCGTCACTCACGCCCTCCGACCAGGTGATCTGGTCGGCCCGCAGCAGCGCGTTGTTGACGCGGCGCACGACGGCGGGCACGGAGTTGGCCGGGTACAGGCTCTGGTCCGGGTACGTCTGGCCGCCCAGGTTCGCGTCCGCGGCCACCTGCCAGCCGGACAGGTAGATCGCCTTCAGACCGGCCTTCACCTGCTGTACCGCCTGGTTGCCGGTGAGCGCGCCGAGGGAGTTGACGTAGTCCTCGGTGTGCAGCAGGCTCCACAGCCGCTCGGCGCCGAGCCGGGCCAGCGTGTGCTCCTCCTGGACGCTGCCACGCAACCGGATCACGTCCTCGGCGCGGTAGGTGCGCTCGATCCCCTCCCAGCGAGGGTCGTTGTCCCATTCGTCCTGTAGCTGCTCGGCAGCTCCCTTGAGGCGATCGATCATCGTCCGCTCCTTTGTCGTCCCCTGGGGCTCACGCCGAGTCTGTGCCCCGGTGGGTGGCGTCAAACAGGATGGAGGAGTGAGAAGAAGAGCAGAAATTTCGTCGATGTGCATTACTCGCGGGTATTCGGCAGTGAAGAAATCGCAAGTTTTACCGTTGGCCTAGACCAATGGCGCGGTGGGAACGGCGGGCCCGAAGGCGCCGCCCGCGGGCTCGCCGAGACTAGAAAATGGGCTGAATTTCTGTCTAAGATGCCCGTATGGCCTCCTTGCTGGGCGAAGAACCGCTGTCTTTGACGCAGGAGCTTGATCTGATCGCGTTCGGCCAGCGGCTGCGCCACCTGCGCAAACAGCGCGGCTTCACGCTGTCCGACCTGGGGTCCCGGGTCGGAAGGGCACCCAGCCAGCTCTCCCTGCTCGAGAACGGCAAGCGCGAGCCCAAGCTCTCCCTGCTCAAGGCGCTGGCCACCGCCCTGGGCGTGCCCGTCGAGGAACTGCTGCGCCGCCAGCCGCCCAACCGCCGCGCCCAACTGGAGATCGCGCTGGAGGAGGCCCAGCGCGACCCCGTCTACGCCGGGCTCGGCCTGCCCCGGCTGAAGGTCTCCACCCGCGTGCCCAACGACGTGCTCGAACACCTCCTCGGCCTGTACGGCGAGCTGCGCGCCCGGCAGGCCCGCGGCACCGCCACCCCGGAGGAGGCCAGGGTCGCCAACGCCGAGCTGCGCCGCCGCCAGCGGGAGGTGGGCAACTATTTCCCCGACATCGAGCAGGCCGCCGCCGAGGCGCTCGACGCCGTCGGGTACCGCACCGGGGCGCTGTCCCAGAGCATGATCCAGAGCCTGGTCACCCACTTCGGCTACACGGTGCACACCGCACAAGACCTGCCCCGCTCCGTACGTTCCATCACCGACCTTCGCAACCGCCGCATCTACGTCAAACACGAGCAGCTCGGCATGCACACCCCGCGTACGATCCTGCTCCAGACGCTCGGCCACCTCGCGCTCGGCCACGACAAGCCCCGCGACTTCGCCGACTTCCTGCGCCAGCGCACCGAGGCCAACTACTTCGCCGCCGCCGTCCTCGTCCCCGAGAAGGCCGCCGCCCTCTACCTCCAGGAGGCCAAGTCCGGCCGGGCGCTGTCGGTGGAGGACCTGCGGGACGTGTTCGCGGTCTCGTACGAGATGGCCGCCCACCGCTTCACCAACCTCGCCACCCACCACCTCGGCCTCGTCTGCCACTTCGTGCGCAACGACGCCGGGGGCACGATCTACAAGGCGTACGAGAACGACGGCATCGTCTTCCCCGCCGACGAGCAGGGGGCCATCGAGGGGCAGCGGATGTGCCTGCAGTGGTCGGGGCGGCAGGTGTTCGCCTCGCCCGACCGGTTCTCGGTGTACTACCAGTACTCCGACTCGCCGACCGGCACCTACTTCTGCGTGGCCCACGTCGATCCGTCGCGCGAGCGGGACTTCGCGATCACGCTGGGGGTGCCGTACAAGGAGTCGCGGTGGTTCCGGGGGCGCGAGACCACCAACCGCACCAAGTCCAACTGCCCCAACGGCGACTGCTGCCGCCGCCCCCCGGCGGCCCTGGCCGAGCGCTGGGAGGGCTACGCCTGGCCGTCCGCCCGCGCCAACTCCCACGTGCTGGCCGCGCTGCCCCCTGGCTCGTTCCCCGGCGTGGACGAGGCCGACGTCTACACCTTCCTCGAACGCCACGCCACCACGGCCTGAGGGGGCTCATGCCCGCGGTGCGGGCCTCCTGAGCACCTCGGTGAGCGCGGAGACGCTGTGGTCGCCGTGGCCCGCCTCCGCCGCCCGCCGTACCAGGTCGTGCATGGGGGCGAGCCAGGCCGTGTCGACGTTCGTCTCCTCGGTCAGGTCCGCGTCGTCGGCCTCTGCGGTCAGGAAGAGGTTCACGGAGGAGGCGGCGTCGGTGTAGTCGCCGGTGTCGATCTCGCGGGCGAAGACCGGGAGCAGTGACTTGATCATGTCCAGCCACTTGCCGGCGAACCGCACCATCGAGGCCACCTCGAGACCGCGCGCCTGGACGGCGGCGGCGCCCTGGAAGAAGCCCACGAGGGCGGGCAGCAGCATGGCGCCCACGGCCATCTCGTACAGGGCGGCCAGGTCGGGCTCCTCGCCCAGGTGCACGGTGTCGCCGCCGAGCACGTGCAGGGCCGCCCCGAACTCGTCGAAGGCGGTCCTGTCGCCACTGTAGTAGAGCAGGGTGTCCGGCGCTCCCACGGCCGAGGGGACGTTCTTGACGGCGCCGGCGAGGAACCGCGCCCCGTGACCGGCCGCCCAGGCCGCCGTCTCGCGGGCGTCCGCCGGGGAGCCGCTGTTCAGGGTGACCAGGGCCCGGCCGGGCAACGCGGCGACCGCCCGGCCCAGGGCCTGCCGGGTGTCGTCGAAGGTGGTCAGGCAGGTGACGACCAGCGGGCTCGCCGCCACCGCGGCCTCGACGTCCGCCGCCCGCGTGGCTCCCAGGGCGAGGAGGGGCTCGGCGCGGGCGGCGGTCCTGTTCCAGACCGTGGTCGGGTGCCCGGCCCGGACGAAGGCCCCGGCCAGGGCGGAGCCCATCGAGCCCAGCCCGATGACGGACACCGGCGTGAGATGAGGTGCGGGCATGCGCGTACTCCAGACAAAGAGGGGACGGTGGTGCGGCGCCAGGTCCATGCTGGATCCGTACCGGCATTTGCTCAAGTACCGACATTTTTGCCAGGTACTGATAAGAAGGTAAGTGTGGAGAAGATGATGAAGAGGACGTTCACCTGCGGGCTCGACGCCGCCATCGCCGTCATGGGAGGCAAGTGGAAGGGGCTGATCCTCTTCGCGCTCCAGGACGGCGCGCTGCGCTTCGGCGAGCTGCGGCGGGCGATCCCCGGCATCAGCGAGCGGGTCCTGATCCTCCAGCTCCGTGAGATGGAGGCCGCCGGGCTGCTGCACCGGGAGGTCCACCACCAGGTGCCGCCGAAGGTGGAGTACTCGCTCACGGCGTTCGGCCATTCGCTCAACAGCGCGATGGCGCCGCTGGGGGAGTGGGGCGAGGAGCACATCGAGCGCATCGAGGCGATTCCCTGGGACCGGCCGACCCCGTCCGCCCGCTGACCCCGTGAACGCCTGCCGGGATCAGGGAGCCTGGGACGGCGGCGGCGGGTCGGCGGGGGAGGGACGGGTGAGCACGTCGAGGGCGTGGCGGCGGTGGGCGGCGAAGAGCGCCAGGGCGTCGCCCGCGTCGCGGGCGCGCAGCGCGGCGGCCAGCTCGCGGTGCTCCTCGGCCAGGTGCGAGCGGTAGTCCTCGGCGCTGCGGCCGATCCGGGTCAGCAGGAACAGGTGGACCTGGGAACGGATGGCCTGCCACGCCTCCTGGAGGCGCCGGTGGTGGGTGGCGGCGTACACGGCGTCGTGGAAGGCGATGTCATGGCGCACCGACGCGTGCGCGTCCTCGGCGCGTTCCATGTGCTCGGCCGCCGTCTCGACGGCCGCGAGGTCGTCGTCCGTGGCGCGGGCGACCACCAGTTCGACGGCGAGCCGCTCCAGCGCGCCCCGCAGGCTGTCGAGTTCGGCGACGTCGTCAGGGGTGAGCGCGGTGACGGTGGCGCCGCGGTGCCAGGCGCTGCGTACGAGGCCCTCGCTCTCCAGCCGGAGGAGCGCCTCGCGTACGGGGCCGCGGCTGACCTCCAGCGCGCCCGCCAGCTCCACCTCGCGCAGCGGCGCCCCGGGGGCGTAGACACCGGCGAAGACGGCGTCGCGGATGCGGTCGGCGACCTCGTCGGCGAGGCCCCGGCGGCGGGCCGGCGTCACCTTGCCGCGACCGCTCCCGGCCCCGGGTTCGCTCATGTGTCCCAGCCTCTCACGCCCTCACCTGGCCTGCCTGATTGTCCGAATGTTAACATTCAGACATCGTTGGTGATTTCCGGAAGGACGTGCCCCGTCATGACCGTTCTCGACTCGCCGATCCCGCGCTTCCACCTCGCCGTGCCGGTCGACGACCTGGCCGCCGCGCGGCACTTCTACGGCGAGACGCTGGGCCTGGAGCAGGGCCGCAGCGCCGACACCTGGGTCGACTGGAACCTGCGCGGCCACCAGTTCGTCACCCACCTGGCGCCGGGCCGCTCCCAGCGGATCCACAACCCGGTCGACGGCCACGACGTCCCGGTGCCCCATTTCGGGCTGATCCTGACCGTCTCGGAGTTCCACCGGCTCGCCGACCGGCTCCGCGCCGCGGGCACCGCCTTCGTGATCGAGCCGTACGTGCGCTTCGAGGGGCAGGCCGGGGAGCAGTGGACGATGTTCCTGCTCGATCCCGCGGGCAACGCCCTGGAGTTCAAGGCGTTCGCCGACGACGCTCAGGTCTTCGCCGTCTGACGCGGGCCTCGGGTCACCTCGTCAGGCGTTGTACCACGAGGCGGAGGCCGGTCGCAGGAGCAGCACGATCGCCGCCGCCGCGAGCGCGAGCCCGGCGATCGTGCCGAGGCTCAGCTCGCTGAACAGGCTCGTCACGTAGGAGACCACCAGGATGACCTGGACACCCAGGCCCGTCCACCTGACCCAGCCCTTGCGCGTCCCCGTCCTGAACACCGCCAGGCTTATCGCCACGACGGCGACCACCCCCACGAGCACGTTGACCAGGAGGCCCGCGTCGAGGCCCGCGGCCAGGGTGAGCATGGTCACGAGGGCGGTCCCGACGAGCGTCAGGGCCAACTGGACACACATGATGACCCGGGCGGCTCGTACGGTGCCGGGCATGATCGAACTCTGCGGGGGGTGCAACGAACCTCCACGGCGCGAGGGACCGAACGTGGCTTATCACCCAAGCGGCATCGGCTGGGGCTGTCAAGGCGCGCGTGGCAGGGCCTGACGGACCTCGCCTCGGGCCGCTCCGGCGGGGACCGGCAGATCGGCCCCCGCCCTGTCGTGGGCTCGCCGGGCGTGCCTATGATGCGCCCCATGTCTCCCCTCACGCTTCCCCGTCAGCACGCCCGTACGGCGCGGTTCAGGCTCGGTGTCCCCCGCGACTTCACGATCGCCCCCGACGGCAGCCGGGTGGTCTTCCTCAGGTCCTCGGCCGGTGACGACCCGGTGAACCGGCTGTGGGCGCTGACCGTGGCCACGGGGGAGGAACGCCTGCTCGTGGACCCCGGCCGGCCCTCGGGTGAGGCCCTGTCGGAGGCCGAACGCGCGCACAGGGAACGCACCCGCGAACGCGCCGCCGGCATCGTCGCCTACGCCACCGACGCCGCCGTCACCAAGGCCGCGTACGCGCTCAACGGTGAGATCCACACCGTCGACCTGCTGACCGGCGAGGTCACCCCGCTCGGCGTGACCGGCTCCGTCCCGCGGCCCGACCCCACCGGGCGGCACGTCGCGTACGTGTCCGACGGCGCGCTGCACGTCGACGGCAGGGCGCTGCTGACGCCCGACGGCCCCGAGGTGACCTGGGGGCTGCCCGAGCACGTGGCGGCCGAGTCGATGGCCAGGCACCGCGGCTACTGGTGGGCGCCCGACGGCACCCGCCTGCTGGCGGCGCGGGTGGACAACGCCGGGGTGACCAAGTGGCACCTGTCCGAGCCCGCCGACCCGGCCCGGCCGCCCAGGACCGTGGCCTACCCGGCGGCCGGCACCGACAACGCCGACGTGACGCTCTGGCTGACCACGCTGGACGGGGAGCGTACCGAGGTGGTGTGGGACAGGGCGGCCTTCGAGTACGTCGCCGCGGTGTCGTGGACCGCGCAGGGCCTGCTGGTCCTGGTGCAGAGCCGTGACCAGCGCACCACCCGCGTCCTGGAGGCCGACCCCGAGACGGGCGGGACCACGCTGCTGCGCGAGGAGACCGACGCCGCCTGGCTGGAGCTGGTGCCCGGCACGCCCGCCCGCACGGCCGACGGGGAGCTGGTCAGGACGGTGGACCGCGACGACACCCGCCGCCTGGCGCTGGGAGACGACCTGGTCACGCCGCCCGGTCTGCAGGTGCTCGGGATCCTGGCGGTGGACGGCGACACCGTCCTCATGCAGTGCTGCGACGAGCCCACAGAACGCCACCTCTACACCTACTCCCGGGCAGAAGGGCTGGTCAGGGTCACCGTCGAGCCGGGGGTGCACACCGGCACCCGCGCCGGCGGCGTCACGCTGGTGGTGAGCCGCACCTTGGCGGAGCACGGGGTGCGCGTCACGGTGACCGGCGGCCCGGCGGCCACCCGGATCGCCTCGAACGGCGCGGTGCCCGTCCTGCGGCCGACGGTGGAGATGGTGGCGCTGGGGAAGCGGGAGCTGCGCGGTGCGATCATGTTCCCGTCCGGGCACGTGCCGGGCTCGCGGAGGCTGCCGGTGCTGCTGTCCCCCTACGGCGGGCCGGCTGGCGCCCTGGTCCTGCGCGGTCTCGACGACTTCGCGGTCGGGCAGTGGTTCGCCGACCAGGGCTTCGCGGTGCTGGTCGTGGACGGACGCGGCACGCCGGGCCGGGGCCCCGCCTGGGAGCGGGCCGTTCACCTCGACAAGCTGAGCGCGGCGCTGGAGGACCAGATCGACGCCCTGCACGCCGCCGGCGCCCGCTTCCCCGACCTGGACCTGGGCCGAGTGGCGATCCGCGGCTGGTCGTACGGCGGGTATCTGTCGGCCGCGGCCGTGCTGCGCCACCCCGAGGTGTTCCATGTCGCCGTCGCGGGCGCGCCGGTCACCGACGCGCGCCTCTACGACACCCACTGGCAGGAACGCTTCCTCGGCCACCCCGACACGCACCCCGAGGCGTACGACCGCAGCTCCATCGTCGCCGACGCCCCGAACCTGCGCCGCCCGCTGCTGCTCGTGCACGGCCTGGCCGACGACAACGTCTTCGCCGCCCACACGCTGCGGCTGTCGGGCGCGCTGCTGGCCGCCGGGCGCCCGCACACCGTGCTGCCGCTGTCGGGGGTCTCCCACATGACCGCCCAGGAGGACGTCGCCGAGAACCTCCTCCTGCTCGAACTGGACTTCGTCCGCAAGAACCTCCGATAACCGGCCCGGATCACGCCTCGAAAGGAGCCATACCGGAACAGGCGCATCTCTTTACCCGATCGCGCACGTCGCCGGACCCGCGGGGAGGGCGGCGTCGCGGAACGCGCGCCCTCCCCACCGATCCGATCGCCCTCCCTCCGGCGGGCCGCCCTTGAAGGTGATCAAGGAATCTGCAGGTAGGCGGGGGGTTTTGTGGAAAGGGGCAGGCGGACCGGCTTCACCTAAGCTGAAATGTGGGGCAACGGGGGGAGGTGTCGCGTGCTTCGTGAAGTGAGCGGATGGTTGCGGCGCCGCACTTCGTCCGCCGGGGACTGGCCGATCCGGGACCTGGTGGCCGCCAAAGGGAGCACCACGGTCAGCGTGGTGCTCCCGGCCCGTGACGAACGCGAGACCGTGGGAGAGATCGTCGGAGTGATCCGGCGGGAGCTGGCCCCGCTCGTGGACGAACTCGTGGTCATCGACTCGCGTTCGACCGACGACACGGCGCTGGTCGCCGCACGGGCCGGGGCCAGGGTGCACGCCCAGGACGAGATCCTGCCGCGGCTCAAGCCGCTCGACGGCAAGGGCGAGGCGCTGTGGAAGTCCCTGGCCGTCACGTCGGGGGACGTGGTGGTGTTCGCCGATGCCGACATCCGCGACTTCCGCGCCTCCCTGATCCTCGGCGTCCTCGGGCCGCTGCTGGCCGACCCGACCGTCGTGTACGCCAAGGGTTGCTACGACCGTCCCCTCCACGGGTCTCCCAACGGCGGCGGCCGGGTCACGGAACTGGTGGCCCGCCCCCTGATCAACCTGCACTGGCCGCTGCTCGCGGGCTTCGTGCAACCGCTGGCGGGCGAGTACGCGGGCCGGCGCTCGGCCCTCGAACGCGTACCGTTCATGACCGGCTACGGCGTGGAGCTGGGGCTCCTGATCGACCTGCTGGAGCTGGCGGGGCTGGACGCCTTCGCCCAGGTGGACCTGGGCTCCCGCGAGCACGCCCCGCAGTCCACGGAGGCACTCGGGGGGATGTCGGCGCAGATCATGCTCGCGGCCTGGTCCCGCCTGGAACGCCAGGGAAAGATCCGCTCGTTCCACGAGCCGTCGGGCCGCCTGTGCCAGTTCCGCAGGTGCCAGGGCGGCCACGACGTCCTGATCCGCGACGTCGGCATCGGCGAACGCCCTCCGATGCTCACGATCACCACGACCTGAGACCAGCTCGACGTCCTGCGCGCCACGGCGGTCGTGCCGGCCGGGTCACGGTCCGATGCCGAAACCGGTCACCCCTCGCGACAGGTCGAACTGGTGGATCCGGGTCAGCGGCCACTCCTCGTACGGAAAGGTCCGCGGCGCGTCGCCGTCGAGAGCGTCGGTGACGTGCTCGGACCGGAGCCGATCGGCGAGCAGCGCGGTCAGCCGATCGGCGTCCCGCGGCCGTTCCGCCTGCACCGGCGTCAGCTCGTGCGGATCGGCGGCGAGATCGAACAGCAGCCGGTGCCCGCCGTTGGCCAGCCAGATCAGCTTCAGGTCGCCCTGACGGACCATCGCCTTGAACCGCCGGGTCCCGGGCCGTCCGAGGAAGCCGAACAGCGTCTGCCTGGCGGGCGCCGCACCGGTCAGCAGGCCGAGCAGGTCGCTGCCCTGCCGCAGCTCCGGCCGCCCCGCCGCGGAGGTCGCCAGGCCGAACAGGTCGGTCAGGCACGCCGGCTCCGACCGGCGGTCGCCGGCCGCGATCCGCTCCGGCCAGGAGACCAGGAACGGCACCCGGGCGGAGGCCTCGAAGAAGCTCTCCTTCTGCCAGCCGTGATGGTCGCCGAGCAGGTCGCCGTGATCGGCGTAGAAGCAGATCACGGTGTTGTCCGCGTCCGGTCTTCGCTCCACCGCGTCCAGCAGGTCGCCGACGCATCCGTCGATGTAGCTGATCTCGCCGTAGTAGCGGGCCTTGAGCGTCCTGGCCCGGTGCGGGTCGACGTCCTCGGCGTAGACCAGGTGGTTCATCCAGGGGATGTGCTGGTCGAGATGGTCGATGTCGCGATCGCCGCACACCGGGTCGGGCATCCGGTCCGGGTCGTACATCCGGTTGTACGGCAGCGGCGGCGCGAACGGCGGGTGCGGGCCTATGTAGGACACGAACCCGAACCAGGGCCTGCCGTCGTCGGCGGCCATCAGGCCGATCGCCTCCCTGGTGGCCCAGGACTCGACCGTGCGGTCCGCGGGCAGGGGGCTGAGCTGCGGCATGTAGTACATGTCGGTCCGCTCGCCCATCAGCGCCTCGATCCAGTCGTAGGCGGGATGCTCGGCCGCGATCCACGACGCGTACGCGTCACCGGCCCGCTGCTCGGGACTCTCGTAGAACTCCTCGCTGTGCCGCTGCACCTCGTAGCCGACCGGCGCGTCCCAGGGCGTGGTGTGGAACTTGCCCACCCCCCAGGTGCGGTACCCGCGCAGACCCATCGCCTCGGCCAGGTACGGGCCGCAGCGCTCCCGGATCAGGGCGTGCCCCCTGTCCGGGACGGTGTTGTCGTACACGCCTGTCCTGGTCGGCTCGCATCCGCTGCGGAGCGTGTAGCGGGCCGGGACGCAGACGGGAGCGGTCGAGTACGCGTTGTCGAAGACGGTCCCGCGGGCGGCCAGGCGATCGAGGTTGGGCGTCGCGAGGTGCGGGTTGCCGAGCGCCGCGATGGTGTCGAACCGCTGCTGGTCGGTCATCACGAACAGCACGTTCGGGCGGGTGGGCATGGACGGATCTCCTCACAGAGCGGGCGGCGGGCCTGACGGCCGGCGAAGGTGCACGACGACGTCCTGAGCCGTCACGCGCGGAACTCCTGCGGGTCGATCTCGCCGCTCTTCACCGCGGCGTCGTAGGCCGCCTGCATCCGCCGCTGCATGTCGGCGAGCGCGGGCCCGAGCGGCACGGACGGGTCGAGCAGCAGCTTCTCCACGGTCTGGTCGACGCTCTCGCCCTCCACCTGGAGCAGGCCGCCGGGCGTCTTCGGCCACTGCCGATCGAGTTCGGCGGGACGGAACCGCTGCAGGAGCGCGTTGTCCCTGACCGCGGCGGAGTCCCAGACGGCGGTGTTCAGCGGCGGCGCGGACTTCGCGGCCAGCGCCTCCTGGACTCCGTCGCCGACCATCACCTCGAACACCCTGGCGGCCTGGTCCGGGCTCCTGGTGGTCGACGAGATCGCGTACGGGTACCCGGCGTTCATGGGCGAGCGCACCAGCCGCTGTCCGTCGGGCACCGGCAGCGGCACCGCGACCGCCTTCACCGTGCTGCCGAGTTCGGCCAGCGACGACACCACCGCGCTGCTGCCGAGGTACATCCCGGCCTCTCCCTTGCCGAAGGCGTTGATCGCGACGTCGCCGGTCAGGGTCGCGGCGCCAGGGTAGGCGGTCTTGTCGATGATCAGGCTCCGGTAGAGCTCCAGCAGCGGCGCGTACTTGGCCGACTCGTACCGCTGCGTGGTCGCGTTGAACAGCCCGAACATGGCCAGCGCCGGGTCACCCGCCATCAGCGGGACGTCCACGTTCCACTGCCGGAACCCGGTCGCCTTGATCGGGACCAGCAGGCCGAACGCGTCGCCGCCGCCGGCCTTGGTGATCGCCGCCGCGGCCTGCCGGACCTCGGAGAACGTCGAGGGCGGCGCGTCCGGGTCCAGCCCGGCCCGCTCGAACAGGTCGGTGTTGATCACCATCCGGTTGGTGAAGGCGGTGGTCGGCACCGCGTACGGCACGCCGCCCCAGACCAGCTCCCCGTTCTTCTGGTGGTACGGCGCGGCCTTGTCCAGCACCGCCTGGTCGACCAGGTCCGGCAGCGGCTGGACCCATCCGGCCGCGACGAACGCGCCGAGCTGCGCCGACGGGCTGTGGAACAGGTCGGGGGCCCGCTTGGTCTGGAAGCCGAGCCGGACGATCTCCTCGTACTTGTCCGTCGCCTGCGGCTCGTACCGCACCGCGATGCCGAGAGACCTGCCGTGCTGCTCGTTCCACGTGCGGAAGAACTCCTGCCGGGCCGTGGCGTGCGCGCCCGCGCGGTCCCAGACCACGATGGTCGTCAGCTCGTTCGAAGCGCCGGTCGGGGAGCCGGTCGAGGAGTCACCGCATCCGGCCAGGACGCCCGCCGCGCCGGCGGCGAACGTGCCGAGGAAGCCACGGCGGGTCAAGGAGGAATCAATCATCAGGGGGCCTTTCTCATCCGGAAGGGACCGAACCGGACCCGATCCGGCCGGAGGGGCTCACGTCCAGGCGCGGCGGCTCGGTCGGCGAGCCCGGCCACGAGGCTCGCCACGGCCGCCGGCAGCGCGACCAGCAGCAGCGGACCGGCGTACGGCACCCGGACGGCCAGGAAGAGACCGGCGACGACGGCGGCGGGTACGGTCGCCGCCGCGAGCAGCGCCAGCTCCGGCCGCGACAGCGCCAGCCGGTACGCCGCCGGCAGCGCCGCGCCGACCCGGCCGTCGCGTTCGAAGACGACCACCGACCACGGGGCCACCAGCAACCAGGTCACCCCGGTCACCGCGCTGGTCACCAGCACCAGCCAGCCGTAGGGCCCGCCGGGCGACGGCCCGAGCAGGCCGACGAGCACCAGGCCGGCGATGCCGGCATGACAGCCGGCCAGCCGCAGGCCCGGCAGCAGCCGGCCGGCCAGGAACCGCAGCGTCTCACCCGGTCCGAGCGCGGGCTCGCCGGCGGCGTGCCGCCGTTGCTGGGCCACCAGCCACAGGGTGGCCGCCGGCGCGGTGACCAGGGGGAGGCTCAACAGCAGCCAGCAGCAGCTCGTCCAGGCCCAGAACCACCAGCGGGACCAGCCGCGCATCAGCGCGCCGTCGGGAGCGAACGGGGTCATCCCTTCACCGACCCGTCCGTCCAGCCGCGCACGAAGTGCCGTTGCAGCACGATGAAGATCACCACGATCGGCACCAGCGCCATGTTCGCGCCCGCCAGCACGGTGTTGTACGGCGTCATCCCCTCGGCGGCGTCGTACTGCAGCGCGCTCACGCCCACGACCAGGGTGCGCAGGTCGGGCTCGGCGAGGGAGAACACCAGCGGCACCTGGTAGTTGTTCCAGGAAGCCTGGAATCCGAGTATCACCGTGGTGGCCAGGATCGGCCGCATCATCGGGAAGGCGATCCGCCAGTAGGTGCCGAACAGCCCGCACCCGTCGACCCGGGCCGCGTCCTCCATCTCGGTGCCGAGGCCGAGCACGAACGCCTTGATCAGGAAGACGTGCACCAGCATGATCCCGGCCATCTGGACCAGTGCGATCCCGAGCAGGTTGTCCAGGCCCAGCGCCTGGGCGATCACGTACTGGGGGTAGAGCGTCGCGGTGGTCAGGCCGACGAACAGGGTCCCGACGTACAGGCCCTCCAGCAGCCGCTGGCCGCGCAGCCTGCGCCGCGCCAGCACGTAGCCGGTCATGCTGGAGGCGAGCGTGTCCAGCAGCACGACCAGCGCCGTGACGATCAGGCTGTTGACGAAGTAGCGGGAGAAGTCGGCCGTGGTCCAGGCGCGCAGGTAGGTGCCCCACTCCCAGACCCGGGGCAGGATGCCGCCGTCCCTGCTGAGGATCTGGTCCAGCGGCGACACCGAGGCGAACAGGCCGAAGACCAGGGGCGAAAGCATGATCAGTGCCACCGCGGTCAGGGCCGCGTGCAGCAGCACGGTCCGCGGGCGGACCCTGCGCCGACGCCGGGCCGGCGCGGTCCGGGCGGTCTGCTCGGTGGTGCGGCTCGCGGGACCGGTGACGGTGGGTGTGCTCATGACGGGGTCCTCCCGCTTCGGCTGATCCGCAGGTAGGCCACGGAGATGAGGCCGACGATCACGCTCGCGGTGACGCCGAGCGCGGCGGCGTACCCGATCTGGGGGATGGATTCCGGCTCGAAGAAGAACCGGTAGAGGTAGGTGAACATCACCTCGGTGCCGCCGGCCGGGCCGCCGTCGGTGAGGGTCTTGACCAGGTCGAAGCTGCGCAGCGTACCGATGATCGAGATCAGGACCACCACCCGGGTCACCGGGGCCAGCATCGGCAGGACGATGTGCCGCAGCGTCGACCAGTGACCCGCGCCCTCCAGCGACGCGCTTTCGAGCACCTCGTTCGGGATGGTCGTCATCCCGGCGAAGAAGAGCAGCAGGTTGATCCCGAGGTGGGCCCACACGCCGACCCCGATGAGGCTGCCGAGCGCGCTGCCCGCCTCGCCGAGGAACCGGATCGGCGTCTCCAGCAGGCCCGACCCGGTGAGCAGTTGGTTGACCGGCCCGCCTGTCTCCCGCAGCAAGAAGACGAAGACGATGCCGACGATCGCCGGCGACAGCACGTGCGGCAGAAACAGAATCGTCCGGTACGCCGTCCCGCCGCGAACCCCGCGGAAGAACACGTAGGCCAGCACCAGCGCCAGCGGAATCTCGATGGCCAGCCGCCCGGCCCCGAACTTCACCGTGTTCAGCACCGCCAGCCACCACTGCTCGTCGCCGATCATCCGCTCGTAGTTGGCCAGCCCGGTGAACCGCGGCGCCGAGAACCCGTTCCAGCGCTGGAAGCTGAACCAGAACAGCCAGCCGATCGGCAGCAGGGCGAAGGCGAGATACGGCAGCAGGCTGGGCAGCAGCATCAGGCGGCCGACGCCGTCCTCCTGCCTGCGCCAGTGCGCGGGACGCGGGGAACGGACAGTTCCGGGCATCCGTGCCCTCCCTCGGTCGGTGGGCCGGGGCTCGCGCCGGTTCGGCCTCGTGAACTCGGATACCGACCTTAGATCGATCTAAATGAATGGGTCAACCATATCGGCAAAAACCGGTAGGTCAACTATGAAATAGCTGTGAACCGGCAGCCGCGAGCGACTGCTCAGCGGCAGCCGCAGGACGCGCGGGCGTGCACCTCGGGCCGCGGCGGGGTGCGGCTGCCCTCGACCGGCATCCCCATCTCGGCCAGCAGCACCCGGCCGCAAACCCGGCCCAGCTCGACCGGCTCGGTGGCGATGCTGCTGATCGACGGGTTCCACATCGCCGACTGGCGCAGGTCGTCGATGCCCAGCACCGCGCAGCGCGCCGCGTCGGGCGTGCCGAGCCGCAGCGCCCGCGCCACGCCGTAGGCCACGTTGTCGCTGTGGCACAGCAGCCCGTCGGGCGGCGGCCCGGCCGCGAGCAGCTCGGCCGCGCGGCGGTACGCGGCCTCCGCGGTCGCCTCCACCGGCTCCGACCAGGTCGCGTCCCAGTCGGCCCCGGCTTCGCCGACCGCCCGGCGGAAGCTGTCCAGGCGGCGCACCCGCGGCGAGGCCAGCGGGTCGCCGCCGAAGTAGGCCACCCGGCGGCAGCCGTGCACGGCGGTCAGGTGCTCGGCGCCGAGCCGGCCGATGGCCACCTCGTCGGTGCCGACGAAGGGCAGCTCCACGCCGTCGATGTGCCGCAGCAGCAGCACCGTCGGCAGACCGCTGCGGCGCAGGCCGGTGAAGTGGTCGGCGGCCGAGGTCAGCGCGGGGATGGAGACCACGCCGGCCGCCCGGTGCTCGACCAGCGACTGAAGGATCTGCCGTTGCAGGTCCAGCCGGTCGACGGTGTTGGCGATCACGACGAAGAAGCCGAGCCGGCCGAGCACCTCCTGCACGCCCAGGGACACCTCGGCGACGAACGGGTTCATCACGTCCGGCATCACCAGGCCGACCAGGTCGTTGCGCTGGGTCCGCAGGTTCGCGGCGGCCTGGTTGTAGATGTAGCCCAGCCGCTCGGCCTCGGCCAGGACGGCGGTCCTGGTCGCCGCCGACACCAGCGGGCTGTCGCGCATCACCAGCGAGACGGTGGCCCGGGACAGGCCGAGCGAGTTGGCCACGTCGATCATCCGCACCCGCCGGACGCGGTCACCCCGTTCGCGCGCTTCCCGCACGTCTCACCTCCCGCGCCCGTATCGCGTGCGTGGGCCGGCACGTCGTCGCCGAGGCCGGCACCGTCGCGATCATCAGGTGATCGGACGGCCCCAGGATAGCCCGATCCCGACCGGCGGGAGCAGCGCGAGGGCCGTGGGAGGCGTTCCTGGCCGGGTTCGGGGGCCTTAAGGTGTTACCAGTGGTAACGGCTGCTCGCTTCGAGGGGTGCGGCGCATGACGGGGTTCTGCCCGGAGCTGAGTGACGACGTGGTGCGGGTGCGCGACTGGGTGCACGGGTTCGCCCGCGACGTGATCCGCCCGGCGGGTGCCGAATGGGACGAGCGCGAGGAGACGCCCTGGCCCGTCATCCAGGAGGCGGCCAAGATCGGGCTGTACTCGCTCGACTTCTTCGCGACCCAGTGGTTCGAGGAGAGCGGGCTGGCGCTGCCGGTGGCGTTCGAGGAGATCTTCTGGGGCGACGCGGGGATCGGCCTGTCCATCACCGGCACCGGCCTGGCCGCCGCCGCCCTGGCCGCGAACGGCACCCCCGAGCAGATGGGGGAGTGGCTGCCGCAGATGTTCGGGACGGAGAGCGAGGTCAGGCTGGGCGCGTTCTGCGCCTCCGAGCCCGACGCCGGCTCCGACGTCGGCGCCATCCGCACCAGGGCCGTCCGCGACGGTGGCGACTGGGTGCTGAACGGCGTCAAGACCTGGGTCACGAACGGCGGCATCGCCGACGTCCACGTGATCGTCGCCTCCGTGGACCCGTCGCTCGGCACCCGGGGCCAGGCGTCGTTCGTCGTCCCGCCGGGCACGCCGGGGCTGTCCATGGGGCGGAAGTTCCGCAAGCACGGCATCCGCGCCTCGCACACGGCCGAGGTCGTCCTGCGGGACGTACGGGTGCCCGCCGCCTCGTGCCTGCTCGGCGGTGCGGAGAAGCTGGAGGCGCGGCTGGCTCGCGTACGCGAGGGGGAGCGGGCGGGCGAGCAGGCCGCGATGCGTACGTTCGAGACCACGCGCCCGTCGGTGGCGGCGATGGCGGTGGGCATCGCGCGGGCGGGCTTCGAGTACGCCAGGGACTACGCCCGCGAACGCGAGCAGTTCGGCCGCAGGATCGGCGAGAACCAGGCCGTCGCCTTCCTGCTCGCCGACATGGCCACGCGGGTGGACATGGCCCGGTTGCTGACCTGGCGGGCGGCGTGGATGGCCCGCCGGGGCAGGCGGTTCGAGCGGGCGGAGGGCTCGATGTCGAAGCTGGTGGCGGGGGAGACGGCGGTGTGGGTGACGGAGCAGGCGATCCAGATCCTGGGCGGCGCCGGGTACACCAGGGAGCACCCGGTGGAACGCTTCCACCGGGATGCCAAGATCTTCACGATCTTCGAGGGCACGTCCGAGATCCAGCGACTGATCGTCGGCCGCGCGGTCACCGGCCTGCCCGTCAGGTGACGTTCCCGCGTCAGCAGTCGCAGGAGACGGCGAGGGCCGGAGCGGTCAGGTCGTCCGCCGGACGCCGGATCAGGCCCCGCTCCGTGCGCACCGGGAAGCCCTCCCGCACCCAGTACTCGTAGCCGCCGATCATCTCCTTGACCGGGTAGCCGAGCCTGGCGAACTCCAGGGCCGCCCGGGTGGCCCCGTTGCAGCCGGGACCCCAGCAGTAGGTGACGACGGCGGCGCCGGGCGGGACGGTCTCCGCCGCCCGCGCGGCGATCTCCCGGGCCGGCAGGTGGACCGCGCCGGGCAGGCGCCCCTGCCGCCAGGACTCGGCGCCGCGCGAATCGACCACGACCAGCCCAGGTACGCCCGCCTCCAGGTCGGCGTGGACGTCGCTGACATCGGTCTCGAACGACAGCCGCGCGGCGAAGTGGGCGAGAGCCGCCGCCGGGGCGGCCGGAGGGACGGAGAGGACGTTCGACGAGAGGGGAAGCGCGTTCGCCGGGTTCGGGATTCTGCTCATGTCCAGGATCCTGCTCATGGCCGGAGGGCGAGACCAGCGGCGTAAACGACAGCCTCCGCTAATATTCCGCCACATGGCGCCACGACCCGACCGTCCTGACCGTCCTGGCCGACGCCGTACGGTGGCCGTCCTCGCCTACCCCGGCATGTCGGTCTTCGAGACCGGGATCGTCACCGAGGTGTTCGGGCTGCCCCGCCCCGAACTCGACGTCCCCTGGTACGACCTGACCATCTGCGCCGAGCGGCCAGGACCGGTGCCCGTCATAGGTGGCGCCGGCCTGCACACGCCGTACGGCCTCGACGTCTTCGCGCGGGCGGAGACCCTGATCGTGCCCGGGGTGCCCGACGTCCGGGCCGACCCGTCGCCGGAGCTGGCGGTGGCGCTGCGCCAGGCGCACCAGCGGGGCGCCCGGGTCATGTCGATCTGCTCCGGGGCGTTCGCGCTGGCAGGGGCGGGCCTGCTCGACGGGCGCCGGGCCACCACCCACTGGCAGTACGCCGACCTGCTGCGCCGCCGCTACCCGAACGTCGACGTCGACCCCAACGTCCTCTACGTCGACCACGGCACCCTGCTGACCAGCGCGGGCAGCGCCGCCGGGCTCGACCTCTGCCTGCACGTCGTCCGGCAGGACCACGGCTCGGCCATCGCCAACGCGGTCGCCCGGCGGCTGGTGACCCAGCCGCACCGGGAGGGCGGGCAGGCCCAGTTCATCGAGGCGCCGATGCCCGCGGGCCCGGACGACGACCGCGTCACGCAGAGCATGACCTGGGCGCTGGAGAACCTGGGCCGTCCCATCACCGCCGACACCCTGGCCCGCCGGGCGCACATGTCGACCCGTACGTACCTGCGGCACTTCGCCCGCGCCACCGGCACCAGCCCGATCCGCTGGCTGATCAACCAGCGGGTGCAGGCCAGCCTGGCGCTGCTGGAGGGCACGGACGCGCCGGTCGAGGAGATCGCGCGGACGGTGGGGTTCGACACCCCCGTCACCTACCGCCACCACTTCACCCGGGTGATGCAGACGTCCCCGTCCGCCTACCGCCGCGCCTTCCACACCGGAGGCTAGCCCGCTGTCGGGACGCCTGCCGAGACGGCGGCGACTCGCTTCGACAGGGTGACATATGGGCTGAGCTGCACACTTTTCATTACATCGTAAGCAGAGCTAATATTTCTCTATGAGTGTGGAGGATCTGCCCGTAGCCCTGGCCGGTGTCCTGACCGGGATCAACCGGTTGATCCGGCGCAGGCTGCGGCGGGAGATGACCGGGCCGCCGTTGCGTGGCGCGCAGGTCGAGCTGCTGCGGCTGGTCGTCGCCGAGCCCGGCGTCAGCGTCTCGGCCGCGGCCAAGGAGCTCTACCTGGCGGGCAACTCGGTGTCCACGCTGGTCAACCAGCTCACCGCCGCCGGGCTGCTGCGCCGCGAGACGCGCCGCGACGACCGCAGGGCCGTGCGGCTGCTGCCCACGCCCGAGGCCGAGGCGCGGCTGCGGGCCTGGCAGGAGCGGCGCGCGGCGCTCGTACGCGAGCACGTGGAACGACTGGACGAGGACGACAGGAAGGCGCTGGCCGCCGCGCTCCCCGCACTGCGCAAACTGGCCGGCAACCTGCGGGAGGAGGCGACCACGGCGTGACGGACACGCGTGAGAATGACGACGGGATGCCGCCGGAGGCGGACGCGGTGACGTGCACCGGTCTGAGCTACGCGTTCGGCGGCTCGAAGGCCGTCGACGGGCTCGACCTGACCGTGCGTTCCGGCGAGGTGTTCGGGCTGCTCGGGCCCAACGGCGCGGGCAAGACCACCGCGATCCGCTGCGTGACGACGCTGCTGCCCGTCCCGCCCGGCATGGCACGGGTGTTCGGGCACGACGTGGCCACCGACCGGATGGGCGTGCGCCGGCTGCTCGGCTACGTTCCCCAGCAGTTGTCGGCCGACGCGAGCCTGACCGGCCGCGAGAACGTCTCGCTCTTCGCCCGCGTCTTCGACGTGCCGCGCCGCGAGCGCGCCGGCCGCGTCGCCCAGGCGCTGGAGGCGGTCGGGCTCGCCGACGCCGCCGAACGGCTGGCCGGCACCTACTCCGGCGGCATGGTACGCCGCCTGGAGCTGGCCCAGGCCCTGGTCAGCGCGCCGCGACTGCTGATACTCGACGAGCCCACGATCGGGCTCGACCCCATCGCCCGCACCGGCGTGTGGGAGCACATCATGGCGGTACGCGCCGCCAGCGGGATGACCGTCCTGGTCACCACGCACTACATGGACGAGGCCGACCAGTACTGCGACCGGGTCGCGCTCATGCACCAGGGGCGGATCCGCGCGCTCGGTGAGCCGGACCGGCTCACCGACGACCTGCGCGCCCGGCTCGGCGGCGACTCGGCCCCGACGCTGGAGGACGTCTTCCGCGACGTCGCCGGCAGCGGCCTCGACGACGGAGGGGAGTTCCGCGATGTCCGCCGTACCCGCGCCACCGCCTCCCGCGTCGGCTGACGGCGGGATCGGGCTGCTGCTCAGCCCGCCGCGCTCGCGGCCGGCGTGGCGGCTGGTCCCCGCCAGGGTCGTCGCGATGTGCGTGGTGGAGCTGCAGAAGCTGCGCCACGACCGTACCGAGCTGTACACCCGCGCGATCCAGCCCGCACTGTGGCTGTTGATCTTCGGAGAGACGTTCACCCGCATCAACGTGATCCCGACCGGCGGCATCGCCTACCGCGACTACCTCGCGCCGGGGATCATCGCCCAGTCGACCATGTTCATCGCCATCTTCTACGGCATCCAGATCATCTGGGAACGCGACTCCGGTGTCCTGACCAAGCTCCTGGTCACGCCGACGCCGCGGATCGCCCTGGTGACGGGCAAGGCGTTCGCCGCCGGGGTGAAGGCGATCATCCAGGCCGTGGTGGTGGTGGTCATCGCCGCGCTGCTGGGGGTGAGCATGTCGTGGAACCCGCTGCGCCTGGCGGGGGTGATCGTCGTCGTGCTGCTCGGGTCGGCGTTCTTCGCCTGTCTTTCGGTGACGATCGCCGGGATCGTACGGACGCGCGACCGGCTGATGGGCATCGGGCAGGCCATCACCATGCCGCTGTTCTTCGCCTCGAACGCGCTCTACCCGACCGCGGCCATGCCCGGCTGGCTGCAGGTCATCAGCGCGGTCAACCCGCTCAGCTACGAGGTGGACGCGCTGCGCGGGCTGCTGCTGGGCATCCCCGCGCACCTGCCGCTGGACTTCGCGGTGCTGGTGGTGGCCGCGGCCCTCGGCATCACGGCGGCCTCGGCGCTGCTGGGACGGCTGGCCCGCTGACCGCCCGCCGCGCGCGGCTCACGCCGTCTGGCCCGCCTGCTCCTCCAGATGGGCGAGGGCCCCGACGGGCTCCTCGGCGAAGAAGACCAGGTCGGTGAGCGGCAGCGGCAGGAAACCCTCTTCTTCCATGCGCTGGAACTGCTGCTTGAGCCCGTCGTAGAAACCGGCGGTGTTCAGCAGCACGACCGGCTTGGCGTGCAGGTTGTGCTTCTTCAGCTCCAGGATCTCGGTGGCCTCGTCGAGCGTGCCCGTGCCACCGACCATGATCACGATGGCGTCGGCGCGGGAGAGGAGCTGCGCCTTGCGTTCGGCCAGGTCGCGGGCGATCACCATCTCGTCGGCGCCCGCGCGGGCCTTGTCGGCCAGGAACTCGACCGAGATGCCGACCAGGCGCCCGCCCGCCTCCTGCACGCCGTCGGCCATGACCTTCATCAGGCCCACGTCGGAACCGCCCCACACCAGGGTGTGGCCGCCCTTGCCGAGCAGCTCGGCGAACTGGCGGGCGGGCACGGTGTAACGGTCGTCGAGGTCGGCGGCGGAGCAGAAGACGCAGACTTTCACAGCCGCCACTGTACGCCAAGCCCGGCAGGAGCGGGCCTTTCGCCCGAAGCGGGCACCCGTCGGCGTGGTGGTCCGGTCAGTCGCGAGGGCGGTGGAGGAGGAGCATGGCGGCGTCGTCCAGCAGCGGGCCGCCCGTGTGCTCGACGAGGTCCGCGCGCAGCGTGTCGAGTGCCGCCTGCGGGTCCTCGCGCCGCAGCAGCCCGGACCGCTCCACCAGCGGGTAGAACTCCCCGGCCGCGTTCCTGGCCTCGATGACGCCGTCGGTGAAGAACAGGATCCGGTCCCCGCCCTCGAACGGGATACGGTGCGCCTTCGCCGCCGTCGGGTCGAACGCCCCCAGCCCCAGGGGCAGCCCCGGCTCGGACGGCTCGACACTGAGCAGCCCGCCGGCGCCCAGGACGAGCAGCGGCGGCGGATGGCCGAAGTTCACCAGCGCCATCTCCGTCTCGTGCACCTCGGCGATGATCGCGGTGACGAACTTCTCGCCGCCCAGGTGCCGGGCCAGGCTGGCCTCCAGCCGGTCGCCGATGTCGGCCAGGTCGGCCTCGTCGTAGGCCGCCTCCCGGAAGGCGCCCAGCACCCAGGCCGCCGTCTCGACCGCCGCCAGGCCCTTGCCCTGCACGTCGCCGATCAGCAGCCGGACGCCGTGCGGGGTCGTGACGATCTCGTACAGGTCGCCGCCGATCCGCGCCTCGGCCGCCGCCGACGTGTACGACAGCGCCACCCGCAGATCCCCGGCCCGCCGCGGCACCGGCCGCAGCAGCACCCGCTGGGCCGCCTCGGCGACCTGCCGGACGCTGGCCAGCTCCCGTTCGCGCTCCAGGCGCAGGCGGGCGGCCAGCATGCTCGCCGCGGTGACGCCGGCGATGCCGATGACGGTGAGGTTGTTCTCCCAGGTGAACAGCAGGTCGTTGTAGAGCGCCATGGGCACGCAGATGGCTAGCGCGACCGCCCCGACGGCGGCGGTCCTGCGTACGCCGCCCGACACCGACGCGAACGCCGGCCCCAGCGTGAGCAGCGGCAGGAAGACCACGGATTGGCCGGCCAGCAGATCGATCGCGGCGACGCCGAGCATGACGACGAACGGAAGCCACCGCAGAACCCGCAAAGACCTCACCCGACCCCCGAAGAACACGCATCAACCGCCGTTGACGTACCAGCATCGCGTACGGCGTGTCCCGTTCTCAAGCGAGATCGGCATCCGGTGCTGAACAGACTCCGCTGCTGGTTCCGTCAATTGATGATTTCGCCGCTTCTATTATCATATTTGCCGGAATTTGTGGTCATCACGGTACGCAGCGTGAATCCGCCCGTCGTTTCCCGCGCCCCGCCGCATTTCCTTGAACCCGGCTGGATTCGGGTTTGACAGAAAGGGGTCACGAGGGGGGGCCGTGGCCGGCCCGGGCCTTCGGTGATCACTGGTGGACTCCCAGGTCGGACCGCAAGGACACCCGGACCTGGGGCTCTCCGGCGTTGTCAGGGGTCTCAGGGGTCGGGCTGATGGTCGACGCCTGGGCGCACACCAATCTGCGCGAAATGGAGACGTACTTCACACCGTGGCACGCGGTGCTCTATTCAGACCAATGCGGCACACGTTCCTCGGTATCTAGACAAGTCTTGATATTCTGCTCATCCGGCCCCAGCACGCCACCGGCGACCACATCGCCACCCTCGCCTCGCCGCCGTGACGGTGTTCGGGGCGAGCGGGTGCCTGGTGGCCGAGCCCCTGCCTCGCCACGACAGGCACGCGGCGCGCCGTCACCGCGCTGGTCGAGCACCCGGTCCCCGGGTGCGGCACCTTCCCCCAAATGCCCACCTCCAAAGGGTTGACAGAAGCCAAGGCTCCTTAAATTATTATTCCGACTTGTATAGTAGGAATCATAGGGAAGGGGAGATCGTGCGAGCGCTCATCCTGCTCGGGCTGGTCGGCCTCGCGGCCCAGCTCGTCGATGGCAGCCTCGGCATGGCGTACGGCGTCACGTCGACGACACTCCTGCTGGCCATCGGCACGAACGCGGCAGCCGCCTCGGCCACCGTTCACCTCGCCGAAATCGGCACCACGCTCGCCTCGGGCATCTCCCACTGGCGCTTCGGGAACGTGGACTGGAAGGTCGTCGCCAAGATCGGCATTCCCGGGGCCGTCGGGGCGTTCGCCGGGGCGACGTTCCTGTCCAGCCTGTCCACCGAGATCGCCGCCCCGGTCATGTCGATCATCCTGCTGACCCTGGGCCTCTACATCCTCATCCGCTTCACCGCCTTCGGCCTGCCGCGCGGCAACCTGGGCAAGCCGCTGCGCAGGCGCTTCCTGGCGCCGCTCGGCCTGGTGGCCGGCTTCGTCGACGCCACCGGCGGTGGCGGCTGGGGCCCGGTCGGCACCCCCGCCATCCTGGCCAGCGGCCGGATGGCCCCGCGCAAGGTGATCGGCTCGATCGACGCCAGCGAGTTCCTCGTCGCCATCGCCGCCAGCATCGGCTTCTTCGTCGGCATCGGCTCGGAGAACATCAACTTCTCCTGGGTGGCCGTGCTGCTGCTCGGCGGCGTCATCGCCGCGCCGATCGCGGCCTGGCTCGTTCGGCACATCCCGCCGCGCATCCTGGGCTCGGCCGTGGGCGGCGTCATCATCCTGACGAACGTGCGCACCCTGCTGCGCAGCGACTGGATCGACGCCTCCAGCGCCGTCCAGACGGTCGCGTACGTGGTCATCGCCATCCTGTGGGCGGCCGCCATCGCCTGGTCGGTCCGCGAATACCGTCGTGACAAGGCGAACGAGTCGGTCGAGGCGGTGGAGAGCGACCTGCAGCGGCGTACCGAAGAGGAGGAGACGGCCCCCGCCTGAGCCGGCCCATGAGAATATCCGCGCGCACTCAGTACGCCCTCGGCGCCATGCTCGCCCTGGCCGTGGCCGACCGTCCGGTGCACGCCGAACGGATCGCCGTCACCCAGGAGATCCCGCGCCGATTCTGTGACAACATCCTTCTCCAACTGCGCCGGGCCGGGCTGATTCGCAGTCAGCGCGGCCCGGACGGAGGCTACTGGCTGGCCCGCCCGGCCGGGGAGATCGCGCTCGCCGACGTCATTCGCGTGACGGAGGGCGTGGAGCCGGAGATCCGGCCCTTCTCCCCGGCCGCCGCGCCGCTGGCCGCGATCTGGGACCGGCTGCGCAGCCACGAGGACGCGCTGCTCAGCGAGATCACCCTCGCCGACGTCGTCGCCTCCGGCGCCTCCTCCGCCAACGGTCACCCCGGCCCCGCCGACCTGATCGAGCCCGCCGCGCCCGCCGCGTTTGCCCGGTCAGCCGAGTCCGCCCCGTCCGACCACCCGGCCGACCCAGAGCCCGCCCCGGCCCCTCCCGAGTCCGACCGGCCGGCCGATCCAGGGTCCGTCCCGGTCGCTCCCGAGTCGGCCCGCCTGGTCGGCCCAGGGGCCGTCCCGGTCGCTCCCGAGTCCGACCGGCCGGCCGACCCCGAGCCTGTCCCGGCCGATCCGGGGCCCGCCCGGCTGGCCGCACCGGAGGCGTCATGACGTCCGGCCGCCGCCCGGAGTGCCGGGGCTCCGTGACATGGCAAGCTGGCACCCGTGGGTTTCGGAGTGCGGGAGTTCGAGCTGGCGTTGATGCACCGCATGCGCGACCTCAACCCCGCCAGGGTCGAGCAGGCGCTGCACGCGATCGACGCCTCCCGCGCCGAGCTACGTGACGCGCACACCCGCTGGACCCGCCTGGCGCACGCCCCCCGAGCGCCGAAGGGGGCCGCCGCGCTGCGGATGGCGCTGGGCCCGGCCCCCTACCGGGGCAGCAGACCGGCGGGCAGCCTGACCTGCGACGTCCTGCGCTGGCCGCTGCCCTCGTGGCCGGGCCTGGAGTACGAGGCGCTGCTCGGCCCCGGCGGCGAGCTGTGGAACCAGTGGTTCGTCCGCGCCTCCGGCCCCGCCGCGCTCGCGCTGACCGACCTCACCCCCTGGACGTGCGTCGTCGCCGACCTCGGCGCGAGCTTCCCCGGCGCGGTGCAGATCGACGGCCCCGCCCCGCACCATTGGACGGTCGACTTCCGCCACGGCGGGCGGGCCCACCGAGCCCGGTTCGTCCACGGCCTCCTCCAGCGCCTCGACCCGGCCCCGCCCGGCTCCATGGGGGAGGGGCGCAGCGGCTGATTAGAGTGCCGGGCATGACGAATCTTGATCTGAATCGTCCGGAAATGGCGGCGTTGGGGCGGCAGGCCGTGGAGGTGCTGGCCGACTGGCTGGAGGCGCTGGAGGAGTCCCCCGCCAGCGACTACACGAGCCCCGCCGGGCTGGCCGAGCGGGTGCGGCGGCCGCCCGGCGACGATCCCGGCGACTTCGGCGAGCTGGTGGCGACCTTCCTGGAGGCGGCCGGGCAGGGCGTCAACACGGCGGGGCCGGGCTACCTGGCGTACTTCCCGGCCGGTGGGCTCTACTCCGCCGCGCTGGCCGAGCTGCTGGCCAACGCCGCCAACCGCTACACCGGTCTGGCGCAGACGGCTCCCGCCCTGGTCGGCATGGAGCACGGCGTGCTGACCTGGCTCTGCGAACGGTTCGGGCTGCCCCGCGGCGCGGCCGGGATCACCACCACCGGAGGGTCGGTGGCCACGCTGTCGGCCGTGCTGGCCGCCCGGCACGACCGCCTGGGCGAGGACCTGTCCGGCGGCACCCTGTACGTGACCGGCCACACCCACCACTGCGTGGCCAAGGCCGCGCGGGTGTGCGGCCTGCCCGCGAAGAACGTCCGTCAGGTGCCATCCGCCGACGGCCTGCGCATGGACGTGCGCGCCGCCGCCGAGCTGATCGCAGCCGACCGGGCCGCCGGGTTACGGCCCTTCCTGCTGGCCGGCACCGCGGGCACCACCGGCACGGGCACGATCGACCCGCTGCCCGAGCTGGCCGGGCTGGCCCGCCGCGAAGGGCTGTGGTTCCACGTGGACGCGGCCTACGGCGGCGGCTTCCAGCTCACCCGGCGCGGCCGGGCCAGGCTGTCCGGGATCGAGCGCGCCGACTCGATCGCGCTCGACCCCCACAAGAGCCTCTTCCTGCCCTACGGAACCGGGGTGCTGCTGGTGCGCGACCCGGCCCCGCTGCACGCCGCCCACGCCGCAGACGGCGACTACCTGCAGGACCTCAACCCGCTGGACGACCTGCCCGACTACGCGAACCTCGGCGTCGAGCTGACCCGCGAGTTCCGCGGCCTGCGGCTGTGGCTGCCGCTGCACCTGCACGGCGTACGGGCCTTCGAACGCGAGCTGGACGAGAAGCTGGACCTGGCCGCGCTCGTGCACCGCGAGCTGGCCGCCGACCCCCGCTTCGAGGTGCCCTGGGAGCCGGATCTCACGGTCGTGATGTTCCGGCTGCGCGACGAAGGGGGCGGCGGCGACGGCGGCGACGAGCTGAACCGGCGGCTGCTGCACGAGATCAACGCCACCCGGCGGGTCTACCTCAGCAGCACCACCGTGGGCGGCCGGTTCTACCTGCGCCTGTGCGTGCTCAGCTTCCGCACGCACGCCCACCACGTCCGGCGGGCGCTGCGCATCGTGCGGGAGTCGGCCGGCCGCCTGGCCGATGGGTGCCTGCCCGATGGGTAACCGTCCGGCCGGGTCAGGCCACCTTCGTCCGGTGGGCGACCTTGCCCCACACCTTGAACAGCCGCTTGGCCGAGCCGCCCACCGGGCCGACCGCCTCGTAGAGCACCTTCCGCGAGACCGGCTCGGCCGTCTCGACGGCGGTGACGGCGTCGTCCGCCGAGGTGATCGTGTGCGTGCAGACGCTCAGCAGGTAGTCGGGGATCTTCAGCTCCGGATCGGTGCAGCCCACCAGTGGCACGCCCATGGCGGCGACCACGGGGAAGACGGTCCCGGGGATGCCGATGGCGGCCTCCGCCCTGGCCGACGCCTGGACCGACGTCACGGTGCTGATCTCATACTTGTCCCAGAGCGTGCGGTCCTCGCGCGGGTGCAGGCCGACCAGGATGTGCTTGCCGGCCGCCGCGAGCCGCTCGGCCGCGGCGAGCAGCAGCTCGGTGCCGGGCGCGGAGCCGCCGGTCTCGCTCGACTTCGTCACGCTGGTCAGCACCAGTACGGTGCCCGCCTCAGGCGCGTACCTGGGCAGGTCGTCGGTCTGCGGCGTGCCCAGGACCTCGATGTGCTGGCGCGTGCCGAGGTAGTCGTCGAACACCTTCGCCTCCGCGGGCGACGACGCGGTGATCGCCCGCAGCCGTCTGCGGAACTCCTTGGCCCGCGGCGCCTCGACCGGCAACTGGTACGCCAGCGAGCTGGCCACCAGCGGCAGCCGGCGCAACCGGGCGGCGCACTCGGCCGGCCAGTCGCCCGCACCCGTCACCACGAGGATGTCGGCCTCGGTGATCTCGTCGATCAGCGCGACCGGCACCGGGTCGCCCGGCTTGATCCCGGACCGGTCCGGCACGAGCTGCACGACCTCCCAGCCCTGGCGGCGCGCCTCGGGGAGGAGCGGGGCCGCGTGGTAGGTGCCCCATTGCTCGTTGGTGGCGATCAGCAGGCGCGGCTTGCGCCCGGGTCGCGTCGCCGCCTGAGCCGGGACGCCGCCGCCCAGGACGGTGAGCCCGGCCCCGGCCAGCGCACCGGTGAGCAACGACCGCCGGGAAAGGGTGCTTACGGGAGAAATGTCATTCAAAGCCATGAAATGGCAATTTATGGGGTAGTTCAGGCTGTTTTGTGAACACAGCTCGTCCGCCAGGCGAACGGGAGCGGGGAAGGCCCGCGACGGCCGGGCCCGCCCACCAGGCCGCGGCCTTCCTGATGGTCACCGCAGAAGGCCGCGGCCCTGGCAGCCTACTCCCTCGAACGGGTCAGGCGACCGCACTCAGGCGAACCGCGTTGATCTCGTCGGCCAGGGCCTGCAGCCGGGGCCGCAACTCCTCGTCCAGCGGCGTGATCTGGGTGTCCAGCACGAACAGGCCGCGGGTCACGTGCCGCGCCCCCAGCACGCTGAGCACGGGCCGCAGCGCGTAGTCGACCGCCAGCAGGTGCGCCTGCGTGCCGCCCGTGGCGATGGGCACCACGGTCTTCCCGGCGAACGCCTTCTGCGGCAGCCCGTCGAGGAACGCCTTGACCAGCCCGGTGTAGGCGGCCTTGTAGATGGGGGTGGCCAGGACGATCACGTCCGCCTCCGCCACCGACCGTGCCGCGTCGGCCAGGGCCGGATCGTCGGAGTGGCCCAGCAGGAGCGGCTCGGCGGGCAGGTCGCGCAGCCGCAGCAGCGAGACGGCGCCGTGCACCAGGCCGGCCACGTGGTTGAGCAACTGTCCGGTACGGGAGCTGGCGGAGGGGCTGCCCGATACCAGGAGCACGCGGGTCGTCACGGAGGATCCCTTCAGAAGAGGCCGTTCAGCGGAGGTTGCGCGCCGGTCAGGCGATAGGCGCCGACCACGGCGGCCTTCCACGCGCGCGGATTGTGGTTGGCGACGGTCCTGGCGTTGCGCCAGTGCCGGTCGAGGTTGTGGCGGCGGGCCACCGCGGAGCCGCCGCCCACGTCGAACACCAGCTCGGCGGCCTTCAGCGCGGACTCGACGGCCACGTACTGGGCCTGGGCCACCTCGACCGTCGCGTCGGTGAGCAGGCCGGGGTCGAGCCCGCCGGACCAGGCGCGGTCGATGCTCTCGGCGGCCCGCAGCACGGCCGACTCCGCCGCGTACGCCCGCGCGGAGATCTCACCCACGGCGTGCCGCACGTACGGGTCGTCCACCGACCTGGCCGCGCCGCTGTGCTCGATGGGGCGGGCCCGCTCCCTGGTGAAGGCCACCGCGTCGGCGAGCGCGGCACGGGCGATCCCCGCCTCCACGGCGGCCAGGTAGAGCTGCATGAACGGGCCGACCGGCGAGCGCCCCGCGTCCCCCGGCCGCTTGACGAACTCCTCGGGCAGCACCTTGACCGCGTTCAGCCGGGTGGTGCCGCTGGCGGTCAGCCGCTGGCCGATGCCGTCGAAGTCGTCGAGGAGCTCCAGCCCCTCGCGGTCGCGCGGCAGGGTGAAGAACACCTTCTCGCCGTCGTCGTCCACGGCGGCCAGGCTGATCCAGTCGGCGTAGAGCGCGCCGGTGCTGTAGTACTTGCTGCCGGTCACCGTGCCGTCGCGGGTGATGCGGGTGCGTACCTCGCCGTTGGCGCCGCCGATCTCCCAGCCGGCGTTGCCGAAGACGTCACCGGCCAGGTAGCGCGGGAACCAGCGCTCGCGCTCCGGCTCCGAGGCGGTGAGCAGGTGCTCGACCCGGCCGTAGCTGGAGCGTACGGCCTGGGCGACGTTGGAGTCGGCGGCGGCCAGGCCGATGAGGAAGTCGAAGACCTCCGCCACGCCCGCGCCGGCCCCGCCGTGCTCGGGCGGAATCCTGAACGTGAACAGCTCCGCGGCGGCCAGCGCGCGGATCTGCGCCCTGGGCAGCTCCCGGGACAGCTCACGCTCCGCGGCGCCCTCCGCCAGCTCGGGCAGCAGCTCCGCGGCCCGCCGCCGCAGCTCCGCGAGGGTGGTCACCGGGCTCCCGCCGCGGCGAACGGGACCGGGGCGGGCTCGTCGGGGGAGTGCTGCCCGGGGTGGCTCCACAGGCCGCGCTCGCGCAGGATGGGCAGCACGCCCTCGCCGAACCAGTACGCCTCCTCCAGGTGCGGGTACCCGGACAGCACGAACTCGGTGAGCCCGAGCCGGTGGTACTCCTCGATGCGGTCGGCCACCTCGGTGTGGCTGCCGACCAGCGCCGTGCCCGCGCCGCCGCGCACCAGCCCGACGCCCGCCCACAGGTTGGGGTAGATCTCCAGGTCGTCGCGCCTGCCGCCGTGCAGGGCCAGCATGCGCTTCTGCCCCTCCGACTCGCTGCGGGCCAGCCCCGCCTGCACCTTCTGGACGGTGGCCGGGTCGATGCCGTCGAGCAGCCTGCGGGCCTGGGCCCACGCCTGCTCGGCGGTGTCGCGGGAGATGACGTGCAGCCGGATGCCGTGCCAGAGCGTACGGCCCTCGGCGGCGGCCAGCCCGTTCACCCAGGCGAGCTTCTCGGACACCGCGGCCGGCGGCTCGCCCCAGGTGAGGTACGCGTCCGCGTGCCGCGCCGCCACCGGCCCCGCCGCGGCCGACGAGCCGCCGAAGTAGACGTCGGGCACCGGTGCGGGCAGCCGGTTCAGCCGGGCCTGCTCGACCCGCAGGTGCGCGCCCTCGTGGGTCACCGTCTCGCCCCGCCACAGCGAGCGCACCACGTGCAGGAACTCGTCGGTGCGCGCGTAGCGGTCGTCCTTGTCCAGGAAGTCGCCGTAGGCGCGCTGCTCGTGGGGCTCGCCGCCGGTCACCACGTTGAGCAGCAGCCGCCCGCGCGAGTGCCACTGGAAGGTGGCCGCCATCTGCGCGGCCAGCGTGGGGGAGACCAGCCCGGGGCGGAAGGCCACCAGGAACTTCAGCCGCTCGGTGGTGTCGGCCAGCATGGCCGTGGTCAGCCAGGCGTCCTCGCACCACGCGCCGGTGGGCGTCAGCGCCCCTTCGAAGCCGACCTGCTCGGCCGCGTGCACGATCTGCCGCAGGTAGGGCAGGGTGGCGGGGCGGGCGCCACCGGCCGCGCCCGCCGGCAGCCCGTGTCCTCCGCCCACGACGTCGCGGCTGTCGCCGTACGTGGGCAGGAACCAGTGGAACATCAGGGTCATCGTCTCGTCTCCTAGAGCAGGCCGTGCCGGGGCGGGAAGCGGCCGTCGAGTACGTACCGGCCGATGTGCTGGATCTTCCAGCGGGCCGGGTCGTGCAGGGTGTGCGTACGCGCGTTGCGCCAGTGGCGGTGCAGGTTGAGCCCGTTCAGGCTGGACCGGGTGCCGCCCAGCTCGAAGATCGCGTTGCCCAGCTCCACGGCCACCGGGTCGGCGAACGCCTTGGCGGTGGCCACCGCGATCGAGGCGGCGGCGGCCGACTCGTCGGTCAGGTCGTCCCCAGCGGCGTCCACGGCGGTGCCGGCGGCGTCGAGCAGGGCCTCGGCGGCGCGTACCTTGACGGCCAGCTCGCCGGCCCGCTGGATGACGAGCGGGTCGTCGGCCGCCCGCTCCTGGCCGCTCTCGAACCACGGCCTGGCCTTGGTGCGGACGAACTCCAGGGCCTCCTCCAGCGCGCCCCCGGCGATGCCGACGTCGATGGCGGCGTGCAGGAGCTGCGCGTACGCGCCGTGGAGCTGCGGCCCCTCGAACGTCAGGTGATGGGGGACCACCCGCCCCTCGGGCACGGGCACGTCCTCGAGCCGCACCGTGCCGCTGGCGGTGGTGCGCTGGCCCATGCCGTCCCAGTCGTCGACGACGGTCAGGCCGGGGGCGTCGCGGGGCACGTACGCCACGTGCAGCGTCCGGTCCTCGCGCCGGGCCAGGACCGGGATCCAGTGCGCGAACAGCGCGCCGGTGCTGTAGTGCTTGGTGCCGTTCAGCAGGAAGCCCCCGCCGGGGGCCGCCACCAGCGAGGTCCGGTAGTCCTGGACGTGCTTGGTGCCCGCCTCCGACTGCGCGTTGCCGAACCGCTTTCCGTCGAGCACCTCGGCGAAGAAGAACTTCCGCTGCTCCGGCGTGCCCTGGCGGCGCAGCACGTTGACGTAGACGAAGTGGCTCTGCGGGATCTGCGCGATGTTGGGGTCGGCGGCGGCCAGCAGTCTGAACACCTCGGCGACCGTGCGCGCGCTCACGTCGGCGCCGCCGTACGCGCGCGGCACGGTGATCGCGAGCAGCCCCCGGGCCGACAGCCGGTCGAGTTCCGCCTCGGGCAGGCGGCGCTCGGCGTCGCGGTCGGCCGCCTGCGCCGCGAACTCCCCGGCCAGCTCCCTGGCCGCCGCCAGCGCCTCGGCGTCGTCGGCGATCACGTGGGTCATGTTGTTTCGTCCGTTCTGCGTGTTACGTTATGGTTCACCGTAATCCCTGCAATGCAGGTAGGCAATACCTGTTTAAGGACGCCCATGCGCACCCGCTCGAAACTGCCGCTCGTCACGGCCCTGCTCGCGACGGCGCTGACCGCGTGCGGCAACGTGCCTGCCAATGGGCCCGCCAGTGGGCCCGCCGCCGGTGGGGCAGCCGAAGGTTCCCCCAAGCCCGGAGGCACGCTCGTGCTCGGCGAGAACGGCGACGAGCCCGCCTGCCTCGACCCCCACCAGTTGTCCACCACCAACACCACGGTCGTCGGCCGCCCGATCTTCGACTCGCTGCTGTGGCAGGACGCCGACGGCAACCTCAAGCCCTGGCTGGCGTCCGCGTGGCAGATCTCGGACGACGGCCTCACCTACACCTTCACCCTGCGGCAGGGCGTACGGTTCCACGACGGGTCGGCCTGGGACGCCGAGGCGCTGAAGGCCAACTTCGAGCACATGAGGGACCCGGCGACCAAGTCGCCGCTGGCCGCCGCGTACATCGCGCCCTACCAGGACGCCGAGGTCGTCGACGAGCACACGCTGAGGGTGCGGCTGTCCTCGCCGTACTCGGCCTTCCTCAACGTGCTCGCGCAGTCGTACCTGGCGATGATCTCGCCCGAGCAGCTCAAGGAGGACCCGGCGAGCACCTGCGAGCACCCGATCGGGTCGGGGCCGTTCGTGTTCGACAAGTGGACCAAGGGCCAGAGCATCGCCTACCGCAGGAACCCCGGCTACGCCTGGGGCCCGGCCGGGCGCGGCGGACCGGCCTACCTCGACCGGCTGGAGATCCGCTTCCTCGCCGAGGACGCCACCCGCTACAACGCCCTGCTCGCAGGCGAGGTCGACGTGATCGACAACACCCCGCCGCAGAACGTCGAGGACGTCAAGGCCAACCCCGACCTCGCCTTCGACACCGTCGACCGGCCGGGACACCCGTTCTCGGTCTGGCTCAACACCGGCCGCGCCCCCCTCTCCGACCAGCGGGTACGCCAGGCGCTCACGCTCGCCGTGGACCGCGAGGCCATCATCGGCAGCGTCTCCTTCGGCCAGTGGAACGTCGCCACCGGCTTCGTCACCCCCTCCACCCCCGACCACGCCGAGTCCGGCGGCATCGCCCACGACCCGGCCAGGGCCGCCGCGCTGCTGGACGAGGCCGGCTGGACGGCCAAGGGCTCGGACGGCATCCGCGTCAAGGACGGCCGGCGGCTGACCGCCGTCGCCCTCGACACGGGCGTCAATCCGCAGAACACCCAGATCCTGGTGCAGACCCAGGCCACCGCCGCGAAACTGGGCGTCGAGCTCAAGATCGAGAACGTCACCGCCCAGGTCTCGTCCGACCGCACCGCCAAGGGCGACTTCGACGTCTCGGTCGGCATCTGGACCACCAACACCGCCGACGTCCTCTGGATCCAGTACTCCTCCGAGAACATCACCACCGCCGAGCGGCGCGGCCAGAACACCACCAGGCTCGCCGACGACCAGCTCGACGAGCTGCTCGAAAAGGCCAGGCAGAGCACCGACGCCGCCGAACGCGCCGCGATCTACGACCAGGCGCAGGCCCGCCTGGTCGGGCTCGCACCCGCCATCCCCCTGTACGACCGGCCGAGCCTGGTCTCCTCGCGTACCAAGGTGCACGGGCTGACCTGGGACTACGCCTACGGCGCGGTCACCTTCCACGACACCTGGGTGAGCTGACACATGACCAAGAAACTCGCCGTCCTCGCCATCCCCCTCCTGACCGCCCTGCTGGTTGCCGGGTGCGGCGGCGCCGCGCAGGTCTCCGGCGGCGCGGCCGGCCCGTCCGGCGCCCCGAAGCCCGGCGGCACACTCGTCCTGGGCGAGAACGGGCAGGAGCCGCCCTGCCTGGACCCGCACGGCAACGCCAGCTCCGACGGGCCGGTGGCCACGGTGCCGGTCTCCGACTCGCTGGTGTGGTTCGACGCCGACGGCACGATCCAGCCGTGGCTGGCCGACGCCTGGGAGATCTCCGACGACGGGCTGACCTACACCTTCAAGCTCCGCCAAGGGGTGAAGTTCCACGACGGAGCCGTCTGGGACGCCGAGGCGCTGAAGGCCAACTTCGAGCACATGAAGGACCCGGCGACCAAGTCGCCGCTGGCCGCCGCGTACATCGCGCCCTACGAGGACGCCGAGGTCGTCGACGAGCACACGCTGAAGGTGCGGCTGTCGTCGCCGTACGCGCCGTTCCTCGACATCCTCGCGCAGGGCTACCTCGGCATGATCTCGCCCAAGCAGATCAAGGAGGCGCCCGAGACCATCTGCGAGCACCCGATCGGCTCGGGGCCGTTCGTGTTCGACAAGTGGACCAAGGGCCAGAGCATCACCTACCACCGCAACCCCGACTACAACTGGGGCCCGAAGAGCGCCAAGCACACCGGCCCCGCCTACCTGGAGAAGCTGGAGATCCGCTTCCTGGCCGAGGACGCCACCCGCTACAACGCGCTGGCCGCCGGCGAGGTCGACGCCATCGACTTCACCCCGCCGCAGAACGTCGAGGACGTCAAGGCCAACCCCGACCTCGGCTTCCTCACCGCGATCCGGCCGGGGCACCCGATGTCGTTCTGGCTGAACACCTCGCGTCCCCCGTTCGACGACATCAGGGTGCGCCAGGCGCTGCTGGCCGCCGTGGACCGCGACTCGATCATCCAGGGCGTCTCCTTCGGCCAGTACCAGGTCGCCCAGGGCTTCGTCACCTCCTCCACCCCCGGCTACGCCAAGGGCCTGGCCGGCACCATCGCCCACGACCCGGCCGCGGCCGCCCGGCTGCTCGACGAGGCCGGCTGGACCGGCCGGGACAAGGACGGCATCCGGCTCAAGGACGGAAAGCGGCTGACCGCGTACTTCCCGATCGCGGCCAACTTCCCCGCCCAGCGCATGCAGATCGCCGTGCAGACCCAGGCGGCGGCCAGGAAGATCGGCCTGGACATCCAGATCCAGACGCCGCCCGAGCAGGAGCTGACCGACCGCTCGACCAAGGGCGACTACGACCTCGCCTCCGGCCTGTGGGCCACCAACACCGCCGACGTGCTCTGGATCCAGTACTCCTCCAAGAACATCACCACCGCGGAACGGCGCGGCCAGAACACCGCCCGCCTGTCGGACGCCCGGCTGGACGACCTGCTGGAGCGGGCCAGACGCGCCACCGGCCAGGCCGACCGCACCGAGCTGTACAACCAGGCGCAGGCCAGGCTCCTGGAGCTGGCGCCGGCCATCCCGTTCTACGACGACCCGCGCCCGGTCGCCTACCACAACAGGGTCCGCGACCTGGCCTTCACCCCCGCCTACCCCTCGCCGTACTTCTACGACACGTGGCTGGACGAATGAGGACCCTGGCCTTCATCGGATGGCGCCTGCTGGCCGGGGTCGGCGTACTGTGGGGCGCGGCGACCCTGACCTTCCTGGTGGTGCACTTCACCCCCGGCGATCCGGCCGAGGCCATCGTCGGGGGTGAGGGCGCCGCCCCGACCCCGGAGGTGCTCGCCCAGGTCCGCGCCGAGTACGGCCTCGACCGCCCCTGGTACGCCCAGTACGCCTCACACCTGTGGCGCATCCTGCGCGGCGACTTCGGCACCTCCTACCGGCTGCGCAGCCCGGTCACCCAGGCCATCGGCGAGCAGGCCGCCGCCACCGTCGAGCTGGCGCTGGCCGCCGCCGTCACCGGCCTGCTGCTGGCCGTCGTGCTCGCGCTGGCCACCGCCAAGCGGCGGCGCTGGCTGCGCGGGCTGGCCGCGGGGGCGGAGCTGGTGGCGGCCTCCACCCCGACGTTCTGGCTGGGCATCGTGCTGCTGACCGTCTTCTCCTTCGGGCTGCGGCTGTTCCCCGCGACCGGCGGGCAGGGGCCGGCCTCGCTGGTGCTGCCCGCGCTCTGCCTGGCCCTGCCCATCGCGGGCGTCCTCGGCCACGTCCTGCGCGAGGCGCTGGAGGAGGTGCTGGACGAGCCGTTCGTCGTCAGCGCCAGGGCCCGGGGGCTGACCGACACGGCCGTACGGCTGCGCCACGCGCTCAGGCACGCCCTGACCCCGCTCGTCACGATGACCGGCTTCTGGGTCGGCGCGCTGCTCGGCGGCGCGGTCGTCACCGAGACGCTCTTCACCCGCCAGGGCATCGGCCGCCTGCTCGTCACGGCGGTCAACGCCAAGGACCTGCCGGTCGTGCTCGGCGTGGTGCTGCTGTCCGCGCTGGTCTACGTGCTGGTCAACCTCGTCGTGGACCTGCTCTACCTGGCCATCGACCCCCGGCTGAAGGAGGCCGCGTGAACCGCCCGGGCGTCTACCTCGCCGCCGCCGTCCTGGTGGCGCTGGTGCTGGCCGCGCTCGTGCCGCACCTGTTCACCGGCCAGGACCCGCTGGCCGTGGACAGCGGCGGGACCCTGCGGCCCCCGAGCGCCGAGCACCTGCTCGGCACCGACGAGAACGGCAGGGACGTGCTGGCCCGCATCGTGTACGGCACGCGTACCTCGCTGCTGCTCGGCTTCGGCGCGATCGCCGTAGCGCTCGTCTTCGGCGGGCTGCTCGGCCTGGCCGCCGGGCTGGGCAACCGGGTCGTGGAGAACGTCATCATGCGCCTGTCGGACGTCGGCCTGGCCTTCCCCGAGCTGCTGCTGGCGCTGGTGGTCATCACCGTCGCGGGCGGCGGCACCGCCAACGCGATGCTGGCCATCGGCGTGGCCAACATCCCGTCGTACGCGCGCCTGGTGCGCGCCCAGACGTTGGCCGTGCGCAGGTCGAGCTACGTCGAGGCGGCGTACGCGCTCGGCCTGACGGCGCCACGGGTGATCCTGCGGCACGTGCTGCCCAACGCCGTCAAGCCGGTGCTCGTCCTGGCCACCATCGGCGTCGGGACCGCCCTGGTGGCCGGGTCGGCGCTGAGCTTCCTCGGGCTCGGCACGCCGCCGCCGGAGCCCGAGTGGGGCTCCATGCTGTCCACCGCCCGCAACTTCATCTCACGGGCCTGGTGGTACGGCCTCTTCCCCGGCGCCGCGATCACGCTGACGGTGATCAGCGTGACCGTGGTCGGCCGGGCGCTCAGACTGCGATCGGAAGGGAGGACCTCGTGAGCGTGGTGAAGGTGGACGATCTGCGCGTCGCCTTCGGCGCGGCCCAGGTCGTGCGCGGAGTGTCGTTCGAGATCGGGGCGGGGGAGTGCCTGGCCCTGGTGGGGGAGTCGGGCTCGGGCAAGAGCGTCACCGCCCGCACCCTGGTCGGCCTCACCGGCGAGGGCGCCCGGGTCAGCGCCGCCGCGCTGAGCTTCGCCGGGCAGGACCTGACCGCCCTGCGCGAGCGCGGCTGGCGCAGGCTGCGCGGCAGCCGCATCGGATTCGTGCTCCAGGACGCGCTGGTGTCGCTCGACCCGCTGCGCAAGGTCGGCAAGGAGATCGAGGAGGTGCTGGCCGCCCACACCGCCCTGTCCGGCGCCGCCCGCCGGGCCCGCGTGCACGAGCTGCTCGCCTCGGTCGGCGTGCCCGAGCCGGAGCTGCGGGCCGGACAGCTCCCGCACGAGCTGTCCGGCGGGCTGCGCCAGCGGGCGCTGATCGCCGCCGCCATCGCCGGCGACCCCCACCTGGTGATCGCCGACGAGCCCACCACCGCCCTGGACGTCACCGTCCAGGCGCAGATCCTCGACCTGCTGGCCGGGCTCAAGGCCCAGGGCAGGTCGCTGCTGGTGATCAGCCACGACCTGGCGGTGGTCGCCCGGCTGGCCGACCGGGTCGCGGTCATGAAGGACGGCGGGATCGTCGAGCACGGGCCCACCGCCCGGGTGCTCGGCACCCCTTCCCACGACTACACCAGGCGGCTGCTGCGGGCCATCCCCGCCGAGCACACCAAGGGCACCCGGCTCTCCGACGCCGCCCCCGCCGCGCCCCGGCGCGAGCCCGGCGAGGTCGTGGTCAGGGCCCAGGGCCTCGGGAAGTCCTTCGGCGGGCGGGCCGCCGTCCAGGAGGTGTCGTTCGAGCTGCGCGCGGCCGAGACGCTCGGGATCGTCGGTGAGTCGGGGTCGGGCAAGACCACCACCGCGCGGATCGCGCTCGGCCTGACCCGGCCCGACACCGGCACGGTCGAGGTCCGCGGCAGGGCGTGGACCGGCCGCGACCCGGCCCCGCGCAGGGACGTACAGGTCGTCTACCAGGACCCCCTCGCCTCCTTCGACCCCCGCTACACCGTGGCCAAGGTGTTGGCCGAGGCACTCTCGGTCGCGGGCGTGCCGCGCGGCGAGCGCCGCGCGCGCTCCGTCGAACTGCTGGAGCTGGTCGGGCTCGGCGCCGAGCACCTCGACCGGCGGCCGCTGCGGCTGTCGGGCGGCCAGCGCCAGCGCGTGGCCATCGCCCGCGCCCTGGCGCCGCGGCCCTCGGTCATCGTGTGCGACGAGCCGGTCTCCGCGCTCGACGTGTCCGTGCAGGCGCAGGTGCTCGACCTGCTGGAGGACGTACAGCGGGAGACGGGCGTGGCCTACCTGTTCATCTCGCACGACCTGGGCGTGGTGCACCACGTGTGCGATCGGGTCCTGGTCATGAAGGACGGGCGCGTGGTCGAGGAGGGGCCGGTCGGGACCGTGTTCCGCACGCCCGCGCACCCGTACACGAAGGAACTGGTGGCGGCCATCCCGAGATTGGCGGCGGCGTGACATGGCACATGTGATCAAGACCGACGAGGAGGCCGTCGAGGTCGCCCGCGAGCTGGCCCGCGGCTTCGCCGAGGGGGCCGCGCGGCGCGACGCCGAGCGCGTCCTGCCCGCGGCCGAGGTCGAGGCGCTCTCGGAGAGCGGGCTGCTCGGCATCACCGTCCCGGCCGGGCACGGCGGCGCGGGCGTGCGTACGGCGACGCTCGGCGCGGTCATCAGGGAGCTGTCGGCGGCCGACGGCAGCATCGGCCAGATCCCCCAGAACCACTTCTGGTACGTCGACTGCCTGCGCGAGTTCGGCACCGAGGAGCAGCGGGCGTTCTTCTACCGCGAGGTGCTGGCCGGACGCCGCCTGGGCAACGCAGCCGTGGACGCGCGCGGCCCCGGCGGCGAGCGCGAACGCGCCGTGCTGCGCCCGCACGAGGACGGCTACCTCGTCTCCGGGCGCAAGATCTACTCGACCGGCGCGTTGTTCGCGCACTGGGTCCCCGTCGCCGCGCTGGGCGACAGCGCCCCCGCTGACGGAGAGGTCGCCGACGGCGAGACCTACACGGTGGCGTTCGTGCCGCGCGAGAGCCCCGGGCTGACCGTGGTGGACGACTGGGACGGCTTCGGGCAGCGGACGACGGCCAGCGGCACCGTCCTGCTCGACGACGTGTTCGTGCCCGCCGCGCACGTCATGCGAGTGCGCCGCGACGGCGGCGGCACCTTCCGCAGCTTCGGGCTGCTCATCCACGCCGCCATCGACACCGGCATCGCGGAGGGCGCGCTGGCGGACGCCGCCGCGTTCCTGCGCGGCTACCTGAGGGGCGGCTACGGCAGCGTCGGCGCCACTGGCGGCCCGCCCGGAGGGCTGGTCGAGAAGGTCGTGGAGGACCCGGTCGTCGTACAGCGCTTCGGCGAGCTGGCCGTGCTGACCAGGGCCGCCCGAGCGCTGCTGGAGAGCGCGGGCGACGCCGTCGACCGGGCCCGCGCCGCCCTGCCGGAGGACTTCGAGCACCTGGCCGACGAGGCGGCCGTCGCGATGGCCGCCGCCCGCGCGCAGGCCGACCGGGCCGCCAACCGGGTGACCGGCGAGTGGTTCGAGCTGGCCGGGGCGAGCGCCGTACGCGGCCCGCTCAACCTGGACCGGCACTGGCGCAACGCCCGCACCCACACCGTGCACGACCCGCGGCGGGCCAAGGTGCACGACGTCGGCAACTACCACCTCAACGGCATCGCACCCAGGAGCCTCACCCGATGAGCGGCCTCATCCACTTCAACCTGTTCGAGATGAACTGCGTGGGCCACATCCAGCACGGCCTGTGGACCCACCCCGCCAACAACCGCCACCGCTACACCGACCTGGAGTACTGGACGGACCTGGCCAGGCTGCTGGAGCGCGGCCTGTTCGACGCCGTCTTCCTGGCCGACGTCGTCGGCGCCTACGACCGTTACCGGGGCGGGCCCGAGACCGCCATCCGCGAGGCCGTGCAGATCCCGGCCAACGACCCGCTGCTCGTGGTGCCGGCCATGGCGGCCGTGACGCGGCACCTGGGGTTCGCGGTGACGTTCTCCACCACGTACGAGCCGCCGTTCGCGCACGCCCGCCGCATGTCCACCCTCGACCACCTGACCAAGGGCCGGGTGGCGTGGAACATCGTGACCTCCTACCTGCGCAGCGCGGCCCGCAACTTCGGCCTCGACGACGAGATCGAACACGACCTGCGCTACGAGATCGCCGAGGAGTACCTGGAGGTGCTCTACAAGCTGTGGGAGGGGAGCTGGGAGGACGGCGCCGTGCTGCGAGACCGCGAGCGGGCCGTCTACACCGACCCGGCCAAGGTGCACGCCATCGAGCACGTGGGCAAACACTTCCGGGTCGCCGGGCCGCACCTGTCGGAGCCGTCGCCGCAGCGCACCCCCGTCCTGTACCAGGCGGGCAACTCCGAGCGCGGCAAGGACTTCGCGGCCAGGCACGCCGAGGCGGTGTTCACCGGCGCCGCCTCCCCGGAGGCGCTGCGGGAGGAGATCGCCGACACCCGGCGGCGGGCCGCCGCTTTCGGGCGCGATCCCGCGCACATCACGTTCTTCCCCAGCGCGTCCGTCATCGTCGCGCCCACGGAACGGGAGGTCGAGGCCAAGGTCGCCGAGCTGCGGCGGCACATCAGGCCGGAGGGGTTCCTGGCGCAGCGGGGCAGCGGCATCGACCTGGCCGCGTACGGACCGGAGGAGCTGATCGACGACATCGTGGCCCGCGGCGGCGACTTCACCGAGCGGGCCGTGCGCCCCCTGGTCGGCCGGGGCCTGCGGGTGCGCGACGTGCTCGGCTCCGTCGGCCGGATCGGCGGGGGCGGGCCGTTCTTCGTGGCCGGCACGCCCGGTCAGGTCGCCGACGAGATCGAGCGCTGGGCCGACGAGAGCGGCGCCACGGGCTTCAACCTCATGCAGTACCTGTCGCCGGGCACCGCCGAGGACTTCATCGACCTCGTCGTCCCCGAACTGCAACGCCGGGGCCGCTACCGCACCGCGTACGGCGACGCGACGCTGCGCGAACGGCTGCTCGGCCCCGGCGCGCACCGCCTGCCCGCCACCCACCCGGGGGCCGCCTACCGGCGGGCCTGATCGCGGGTCCGCCACGGGGCCTGGTAGGCCCACTGCCAGGCCAGCTCCAGCGGCCCGCGCTCGAAGCGGCGCAGCCACAGGGACGAGCCCGCCATGAACGACAGGCAGATCCCCGCCCACGCCACCGGCACCCACCAGGGCCGCCACCCGTCGAGCCGGTCCGCGAGCCCGAGTCCCCAGTCGTAGCAGAGCACGCCGGCCGCCACGTTCTGGAAGACGTAGCAGGACAGCGCGGTCCTACCGACGCCGCCGAGCCCCCTGCGCAGCACGCCGGGGGCCCCGCGCAGGCCCAGCACGATGGAGGTGATCAGCCCCAGCAGGCCCAGCGAGACCAGCGGCGCCACGAGGTAACGGTCGACCATGAACCAGCCGGGCCCGCCGAACGCGGTGCACAGGTTCAGCGGCACCCCCAGGCCGAGCCCGACGGCGATCAGCCTGCCGCGCAGGCGCGCGCCGCCCTCCTCGAAGACCCCGGCGCGCAGCAGGCGGGCGCCGAGCAGGAACAGCACGATGCCCATCGGCACGATGAGCACCAGCTCCGCGCGGAAGATCCCCGGGTTCTGCAGCCGGAACAGCACCTGGTCGAGCCAGCCGCCGGGCGGCGCCGCGCCGGTGACCTGCCCCTGCCCGGTCATCAGGCCCAAGGTGACCAGGCCCACGACGGCCACGTGCAGCGCGCCCGCGACTGCCATCCACGTCGTGACCGTACGCGCGCCCCGGCCCACCAGGTACGCCACCACCACGGAGGTGATCGCGTACCCCATCAGCACGTCGAACTCGAAGACCAGCACGTAGTGCAGCACGCCCTCGCCGAACAGCAGCGCCGCCCGCCACAGGTACCGGCCGGGCCAGGTCGTCCCCTTGCGTACGGCGCTGCGGTACTGCAGCTCCAGCCCCACGCCGAACAGCAGCGTGAGCAGCCCGAGGAACTTGCCGTTCGACAGGAACCGCAGGAACGTCTCCACCGCGCCGCCGCTCCCGCCGCCGAGCAGCTCCATGGGGCCGGCGGGAGAGGTGAAGATCCAGATGTTGGTGCCGAGCGTGCCCAGGATGGCCACGCCGCGCAGCACGTCGAGTGCGTCGATGCGTCTGCTCACGCTCTCAACTGTGCCGGTGCGCGGGGCCGCCGTGATCGTCCTGGGGAGCGAAAGGGGTCGTACATCGATCGATGTACGGCCCGCGACTTTGGTCTCGCGCGCAGGTCAGGCGGGCGGCGCGGGCTGCGGCGGTCAGGGCGCGGTGAGGGGCTCGCTCTCGTACGCCTCGTGCAGCAGCCGCAGGAACGTCGGCGCCTCGGGGACGGGTACGGAGCCGATCCGGTGCACTGGCACGCCCGGCGTCCAGGAGTTCATCACCACGGCGCCGGCCAGCGCGGGCAGGTCGTCGAGCGTGATCTCCCTGACCTGCTGGGGCACGCCCAGGCCGTCGAGCCGGCGGCGGACGATGCCCATGGTGACGCCGGTCAGCATCTCGGCCTCGGGCCAGACGACCGTGGAGCCGTCCCAGAAGGCCAGGTTCCAGATCGTCGCCTCGCTGAGCCGGCCACGGCGGTCGAGGAACGCGGCGTCGTCGAAGCCCCGGGCCACGGCCTGGCGCAGGAAGTAGGTCTTGGCCACCTCGCCGACGTGCTTGACGGCCGGGAGGGCGCGTTCGTGCTCGACGACGTCCAGCGCGAGCGGCCCGGCGGGTCCGGAGGCGGGCGGCCCGGTGCGGACGAGCACCTCGGGCTCGACGTCCGGCCCCGCGACGGTGAACTCACCTGCCGGTGAATAAATGGTGGCCGTCAGCGAGAGGTCGGCCCCGTCGGGGATGGCGGCCCGCAGCAGGGCCCGGATGCGGTCGTCGGGCAGCGCCCGGCCGAACAGCTCGACGGAGGCGTGCCGGAGACGGGCCAGGTGGAGGTCGAGGCCGCGTACCCGGCCGTCGCGGATCTGCATGGCGGTGAAATGGGCGTAACCCGCGAACGCCAGCGGCGCCAGGTCGCCGGCGCTCGCCGCGCGGCCGTCGCGGTGCACGACAAAGGTGGACATGATGCCCTCCAGGGTGGTCGGAATGTGTGTTCAGGACTGGACGTTAAAGCTTCACACCGATGGAAAGGTCAAACTACGGGGTGGGTGAGATGCTGATCGGGGAGCTGTCCCGGCGCACGGGGGTCACCTCGCGGCTGCTGCGCTACTACGAGGATCAGGGGCTCCTCGCCGCCGGGCGCGGCACGAACGGCTACCGCAACTACGACGAGGACGCCGTCGTCACCGTGGCCCAGGTGCGCGCTGCTGAAGGCCGGGCTGTCGACCGAGGTGATCCGCACGGTGCTGCCGTGCGTGCGGGGCGAACGTCCGGAGTTCGACTGGTGCGCGGAGCTGTGGGACATCCTGAACGGCGAGCTGGCGGCCATGGACGAGCGCATCGACGACCTGCAGCGCAACCGCGCCACCCTGGCCACCTTCCTGACCGGCCCCTGAGCCGCCCCGATCTGCCCGATGCCGCCGGCGGCGGGCCGGGGTCAGAGCTGGAGGGCGTGGTCCAGCAGGGACTGCAGGGTGACGGCGCCGGTCAGGCGGCCCTCCTCCACCACCGCCACCAGCGGGCTGCGCGTACGCGCCATCAGCGCCGCCAGCTCCAGCACCGTCGCCTTCGGGTCGGCCACCGGCAGCTCGCGCGGCTGCTCCGGCAGGCACTCGCGCACGGTCTTGCCCCCGAGCCGGTGCAGGAACCGGTCGGCGTGCGCCTCGTCGACCACCCGGGCCAGCGCCGGATCGTCCTGGCAGTAGGCGGGCACCGCCAGGCGCAGCACCTGCGTGCCGGGCAGGATGCTGAACGGCCGCCCGTGGTCGTCGACCAGGATGAGCCCCGGCAGGTCGCGCTCGGCCAGCAGCCTGGCCGCCTCCAGCGCCGGGGTGTCGAGAGCGACCGTCGGGAACTCGACGGCGAGATCGCGTGCGCGCATCAGTGGCCTCCGACCTCCAAGCCTAGCCGGGTCCGACCCCACTCAGGTGATCGGCGCGGGCAATGGTTCAGGGGAGTTCGGCGAAGCGCTCGACCTGCTCCGTACGCCCCGACACCAGCACGATGTCCCCGTACGTCAGCTCAGTCTCAGCCGTCGCGTACGTGAACTCCTCGCCCGGCGGTTTCACGGCCACGATCGTGACGCCGTACTTGCGGCGCAGGTTGGAGCGGCCGAGGGGGATGCCCACGTACTCCTTGGGCGGGCTGGTCTTGGCCAGCGCGAAGTCCTCGTCGACCTGCATGTAGTCGAGCATGCGCCCGTTTACCAGGTGGGCCACCCGCTCGCCCATGTCGTGCTCGGGGAAGACGACGTGGTGGGCGCCGATGCGGCTCAGGATGCGGCCGTGCTGGGTGCTGATGGCCTTGGCCCAGATGTCGTTGATCTCCAGCTCGACCAGGAGCGACGTGGTGAGGATGCTGGCCTCGATGTCGCTGCCCACGGCCACCACCGCCTGGTAGAAGTCGGCCACGCCGAGCTGGCGCAGCGCCTCCATGTCGGTGGCGTCGGCGGTGGCGATCTGGGTGATGCGCCCCGCCAGGCCCTGGGTGATCTTCGGACGGTGGTCGATGGCCAGGACCTCGGTGCCGCGCCGGGTGAGCTCCAGCGCCAGCGACGTGCCGAAGCGGCCCAGGCCGATGACGACCACCGGATTGCTCGTGTAGTCAGCCAACGATGACTCGCTCCTCGGGGAGTTCGTAGTGGCGGGTCCGCCTGTTGAGGGCCAGCGCGGAGCCCAGGGTGAGAGGGCCGAGGCGGCCGACGAACATGAGCAGCACGAGCAGGAGCTGACCGGCCGTGCCGACGTCGGCGGTGATGCCGGTGGACAGGCCCGCCGTGCCGAACGCCGCCACCACCTCGAACATCACCCGGTCGAGGTCGTGCGGGGTGAGGGCGAGCAGCACGTACGTGGCCACGCCCACCAGCGCCACCCCCAGCACTGTGATCGTCACCGCCTGGCGCTGCGTGGTGTCGGGCAGGCTGCGGTGGCCGACGTGTACCCGGCTCTCGCCGCGCAACTCGGCCCACACCACGAACGCCAGCAGCCCGATCGTGGTCACCTTGATGCCGCCCGCCGTGCCCGCGCTGCCCCCGCCGATGAACATCAGCAGGTCGGTCGCCAGCCAGCTCGACGGATGCATCTCGGAGATGTCGAGGACGTTGAACCCGGCCGAGCGCGGCATGACCGCGGTGAAGAAGGCCGCCAGCAGCTTGCCGGAGTCGTCGAGCGCCCCGAGCGTCTTCGGGTTGCGCCACTCGGTCAGCAGGAAGACCAGCGTGCCGAGCACCAGCAGCGTCACCGACACGCCCACCGTGATCCGGGTCAGCACGCTCCACCTGCGCGGGTGCCGCCAGGAGCGGGCCAGCTCGAACACCACGGGGAAGCCCAGCCCGCCCACGATGCAGGTCACGGCGATGGTCAGGCAGATCCAGGCGTCGGAGACGAACCGCATGAGGCTGTCGGACCAGAGCGTGAACCCGGCGCTGTTGAACGCCATCACCGCGTGGAAGGCGCCAAGGTAGGCCGCGCGGCCGAACGACTCGTCGTACGCGATCATGAAGCGGCCGGTGAGCACGACGGCGGTCAGCACCTCGCACAGCAGGCTGAACAGCACCACCTTGCGGATGACCCGCCGGATGTCGCTCATGCTCAGGGACTTGGTCTCGGTCTGGGCCACGATCCGGGCGCGCAGCCCCAACCGGCCCGAGATGAGCAGCGTGAACACGGTCGCCATGGTCATGATGCCGAGCCCGCCCGCCTGGACCAGCCCGGCGATCACCAGCTCGCCGAACACCGACCAGTGCGCGGCGGTGTCGACCACCGCCAGCCCGGTCACGCACGCGGCCGACGTCGCCGTGAACAGCGCGGCCACCCAGCCCGCCGACTCGCCGTCGGTGGTGGCGATGGGCAGCATGAGCAGGAGCGTGCCGGTCGTGATGGCCAGCCCGAACCCGATCGCCACGACCTGCGCCGGATGCGTGAAACGGGACGAGAGCGGTTTGAGCACCCCCATCACCGAGCCCCGCTCCACTCCGCAGAGCAACGGTCGCACATCGTGAACGCCTCCCCGAGCAGCCGACCGGCAGTCTCATGCCGACCAGACTTCCCGGCGCGCCGTGCACTACCGTAACAGCCCGGTGGGCGCCAGCGTACCGGCACGTCCTTGACGACGAAACCACGCGTTCTTGACGCCCCCGGTGCCGTACGCTACCGGTCCCCGGTGTGGGACGGTGAGGGACATGTCCGACGAGATCCCCATGACGGTGGACGCGCTCATCGCCGCCGAGCGGTCCGGCCGCCGTCTCAAGTACGTCTTCTTCTGGGGCCACCAGCCCGCCCGCGACGGCGGCGCCGGTCCCGGATGCCTGAGCCAGTGGTGGCCGGTCACCTTCACCGAGGACGGGCACACGTTCGCCTCGGCCGAGCACTACATGATGGCCCACAAGGCGTGGCTGTTCGGGGACGGGGAGCGCGTCCTGGTGGAGGCCAGCCCCCGTGACCGGGTGTGGGGCATCGGCCTGGCCGCGGGCGACGAGCGCGCCGCCTCCCCGGCGGCGTGGCAGGGGCTGAACCTGCTCGGCTTCGCGCTCATGGCCGCCCGTTCCGCGCTGAGTGTCTAGCCCGGGGGCGGTGGCCAGGACGCGTACTTGATCTGGAGTCGGCTCCAGGACGTAGGGTCGCTCCGCAAGCGTCTCCGCCGACCGTCAGGGAGTTCGACCACCATGCGCTACCGCGTACTCGGGGGCACCGGCATCGAGGTGAGCGTCCACTGCCTGGGCGCCATGATGTTCGGGGCCGTGGGCAACACCGATCACGACGAGTGTGCCCGGATCATCCACACCGCCCTCGACCAGGGCGTCAACTTCGTGGACACCGCCGACATGTACTCCTCGGGCGAGTCGGAGGAGATCGTCGGCAAGGCGTTGCAGGGGCGGCGGGACGAGGTCGTCCTGGCGACCAAGGTGCACTTCCCGATGGGGGAGGGGCCGAACAGGGGCGGCAACTCGCGGCTGTGGATCACGCGGGAGGTCGAGGAGAGCCTGCGGCGGCTGCGTACGGACTGGATCGACCTCTACCAGGTTCACCGGCCCGACCACACCACCGACGTCGAGGAGACGCTGGCGGTGCTGACCGACCTCGTCCGGCAGGGGAAGATCCGCGCGTTCGGCTGCTCGACGTTCCCCACCGAGGAGATCGTCGAGTCGCACCACGTCGCCGAGCGGCGCGCGCTGTACCGGTTCAGGACCGAGCAGCCGCCGTACTCGCTGCTCGCGCGGGGCGTGGAGAAGGACGTGCTGCCGCTCTGCCGCCGGTACGGCATGGGCGTGCTCACGTGGAGCCCGCTGGCCAGCGGCTACCTGTCGGGCCGCTACCGCAAGGGGCTGCCCGTCGACATGTCCGCCGGACGCGCCAAGCTCACGCCGCACCGCTTCGACCCCGCCCTGCCCGAGAACGTGGTCAAGCTGGAGGCCGTCGAGCAGCTCGCCGAGGTGGCCGACGGGCTGGGCAGCACGCTGCCGCAGCTCGCCGTGGCCTTCGCCGCCGCGCATCCGGCCGTCACCTCGGTGATCACGGGGCCGCGTACCCTGGCGCAGCTCGAAGACCTGCTGAAGGGCGCCTCGCTCACGCTCGACGACGCGACGCTCGACCGCATCGACGAGATCGTCCCGCCCGGCACGAACCTCTACCACCCGGACGGCGCCTGGCGCCCGCGCTCGCTGACCGACCCGGCCCAGCGCCGCCGCCCTCTCGGAGAACGCGCCGCCTCCGCCTAACGCCCGGCTCGGCCCCGGGTAGGGCTCAGGACGGGAACCGCAGGTACGCCGGAGGCACGCGATCCACCAGCCAGACCCCGTTCGCGCTGAGCCGGAACGTGTGCCCGTCGGCGCGCATCGCCCCCGCCGCCACCACCACCAGCACCACCGGAGCCCCGCGCCGCGCCCCCACCCGGGTGGCCGTCTGCCGGTCGGCGGACAGATGCACGTGGTGCCGGTTCATCGCCCGCAGGCCCTCGGCTCTGATGGCCGCGAGGAACCGGCCCACGGTGCCGTGGTAGAGCACCTCCGGCGGCTCGGCCGCGGGCAGGCCGAGATCGACCGGCACCGAGTGGCCCTGGCTGGCCCGGATCCGCCCGTCCTCGAGCGCGTAGCGGCGTTTGTCGTTGGACGCGACGACCTCCCACAGCTCGTCGGCCGTGATCGGGAACCCGTGCTCGGCCGCGGCGCTGAGCAGCTCCTCCACCTCCACCCAGCCGCCCGGGTCGAGGGTGAGGCCGATGCGCCGCGGGTCGTGCCGGAGGTGCCTGGCCAGGTATTTGGAAATGCGTGTCATACGACGCTCGTCCATCGAGGACATGCTCGCGTACCCGGCTTCCGCCGCCAAGCCGATTTCGAATGCGTCTCAATGTTCCACCGCGTCACACGGGCATGAGACGTTCTCCTGGTGACCGCGCAGATCCCGGACACGATCGACGTCGACGCCACGCCCCACGCGCTGGCCGCCGTGGACGGCGCCGAGCCGCTCTTCGAGCCCGCCGGGCACGGCATCGTGCCAGGGCCGTTCCACACGGCCTGCTACCGCGGCTTCGTCTGCTCCTTCACCGTGGACGACGGGCGCCTGATCCTGCGGGAGCTGACGCTGGGCCCGCACGCGACCGTGGCCGGGCGCCCGGCCTCCGGCGGCACGGCGATCTTCGGGACGCCGCTCGCCGAGGACACGGAGGACGGCTCCTTCACGGTCGCCCCGCTGCGGGTGGACGTGCCGTTCACGGGCAGGCTGCTGGCCGGGCGGGGCCTCATCGGGGACCTGCAGGTGAACATGGGATACGCGCCCGGCTGGAAGTACGAGCACGTCGTGGAGCTGGTCCTCGACCGGGGGCGGCTGGCGGGACGGCGGGACCGCTCGCCCGAGGTGGCGGCGATCCGCCGCGCCATCCTCGCGGGCACCCTGCCCGACCCCGACGGCGAACGGGGCGGCAAGGGCTGGGTCACCCGCACGTTCAGCCTCGCCTTCGAGCGCACCTTCCCCCTCGGCATCCGATGAGCGGGACGCGGCGCGCCCGCCCACGGCCGATCACGGCAGCTCAGCCCATGGCAGACCAGTCGGCCCAGCCCGTGGTGGGTGCGTCGGCGGAGCCAGTGGCGGGCGCGTCGGCCCTGCTCGTGGCGGGCATGTCGGTTCAGTCCGTGGCGGGCGTGTCGGGACGGCGTGGGGCCGGCACGTCGGCCCAGGACGGGGGCGGTTCGCTCTGGCGCAGCCACTCCGGTGGCGGCGGCGTGCGGGCGCCGACGATGCCGCCCACGATCGCGCACGTCGTGTCCACGTCCCCGCCGGCCGCCGCCGTGGTCCAGAAGGCGGCGGCGTAGTCGTTCAGGTGGCGGGCGGCGACCCAGAGCGTGAACGGGACGGTGTCCTGGGCCGAGACGGCCCGGCCGTTGCCGAGCCGCCGCGCGGCGAGCACCGGGTCGCTGATCGTCAGCAGGCGGCGGGCCAGCGCGATGCCGTCGCGCACCGGACCCGGCGGCGTGTGCCGCAGCACCTCGTCGATGAGCCCGCCGGGAGTCGGCCGCGCAGGGGCCGCCGCGACGGCCGCCGCCACGGCCACCGCGACCGCCCCGGCCGCCGCCTCCGGGTGCGTGTGCGTGACCTCGGCCGACAGCCGGGCCTGCGCCGCCGCCAGCGGCACGTCTCCGGCGAACCATGCCCCGAGCGGCGCCACCCGCATGGCCGCGCCGTTGCCCCACGACCCCTTGCCGTCGAACAGCTCGGCCGCCAGCGCCCGCCAGTCGCCGCCCTGCCGGACGAGGCGCAGCATCCGGCCGGTCGCCGGGCCGTAGCCACGGTCGAAGTCGTGGTGGTCGGCGAACGCGCGGGCGAGCAGGTCCTGGTCGACCCGGCCGCGCCCGGCCAGGACCTGGTGGACGGAGCAGGCCATCTCGGTGTCGTCGGTCCACTGCCACGGCCCCGGCGGCGGCGTACGCTCGCGCAGCGCCTGCCTGTTGGCCGGGACGAAGAACTGGGAGCCGAGCGCGTCACCCACGAGCAGACCGTGAAGGGAGGCGGTGGCACGAGCCAGGGAGTCGGCTGACATCACCGACCATTGTGGCATCCTGCGATGAGTCGTGAGTCGGGCCGACCACGGCACCGGGGTGCCGGAACCGGGGTCAGGTGTCGAGGCCGAGGGTCAGCCGCCGGGCCAGGCCCGTGTTGCGGCGGTGCCCCAGCCGGTGGACGGCCAGCTCCAGCGCCTCCCGCTGCCCCACCAGCACCACCCACGCCTTGGCCCGCGTCACCAGCGTGTACAGCAGCTTGCGCCGCAACATGATCCCCCCGGCCTCCGCCACGATCGGCGCCACCACGAACGGGTATTCGCTGCCCTGCGACCGGTGGACGCTGATGGCGTACGCGTGGGTGAGGTCGTCGAGCTCGTCGAACCCGTAGCGGACGGTCTCGCCGTCGTCGGTGCGGATCTCGACCGTACGCTCCTCCCGCACCACCGCCGTCACCGTGCCCGTCTCCCCGTTGAAGACGCCCTTGTCGTAGTTGTTGCGGATCGGCATCACCCGGTCGCCCACCCGGAACACGGTGGCCCCCGACCAATGTTCGGGCTTGTCGTCGGCGGCCGGGTTGAGCTGGTCCTGGATCAGCCGCCCGAGCGCGGTGGCGCCGGTGTCGCCCTTGCGCATCGGGCACAGCACCTGCACCTCGCCCGGCTCGACGCCCTGCTTGCGCGGGATCGCCACCATCGCCAGGTGCGCCACCCGCCTGGCCACCTGCTCGGGGTCGTCGAGCTCCTCGAACCAGAAGCCGCCCCCGCCCGGCGTGCCCGGCAGCCGGCCGGCGCGGATGCGGTGGGCGGCGTCGACGATGCCGCTGCCGTCGGCCTGCCGGAACACGTGCGTGAGCTGGACGCGCGGGATCGCCTCGGCCCGCAGCAGGTCGGCCAGGACGTCGCCGGCGCCGATGCTGGGGAGCTGGTCGCCGTCGCCGATGAGCAGCAGGTGGCAGCCGGGCCGGACGGCGGCGGTGAGCCGGGTGGCCAGGTGCAGGTCGAGCATGGACGCCTCGTCGACCACGATCAGGTCGGCCTGCGAAGGCCGCTCGTCGAACAGCGTCTCGGGGTCGGGATCGGGCTGCTGGGCCAGCATGCGGTGCACGGTCATCGCGGGCAGCCCGGTCAGCTCGGACAGCCGCTTGGCCGCCTTGCCGGTGGGGGCGGTGAGCGTCACCGTGCCGCCCCCGGCCCGCACCGCCGTGGCGATGGCCCTGACCGTGTGGCTCTTGCCGCACCCCGGCCCGCCCGTGATGATCGAGACGGTGCTGGTCAGCGCCATCGTCATCGCGGCGCGCTGGTCGTCGTGCAGCTCGGGGTCCTCGCGGAACGAGCGCAGCGGCAGCGTCGAGCGGGCCCGTACGAGCGCCGTGAGCTGGGCGGTGAGCGCCACCTCGCGGCTGTGCACGTGCTTGAGGTAGGCCACCGCCTGCCCAGGCCGGTCGGGCGCCGCCTCCACCACCAGCCGCCGCTCGGCCGCCAGCGCGTCGATCATCGGCCGGACGAGGTCGGGATCCTGCTCGATCAGCTCGGCCGTCTCCCTGACCAGCGTGGGCACGGGCACGAAGCAGTGGCCGTCGCGGTTGCCGGCCGCCTCCAGCCGGTCGAGCAGCGCCGCCTGGATCCGTTGCGGGCTGCGCTCGGGCACCCCCGCCTGCAGGGCGATGCGGTCGGCGATGCGGAAGGCGATGCCCCTGACCCGCCCGATCAGCCGGTAGGGGTCGGTGGCCAGCACCTCGTCGGCGTCGTGGCCGAACACCTGGTAGATCTTGGCGGCCAGCAGCGGGCTGACCCCGAGCCCCTGCAACGTCACCATGAGCGCGGCGATGGCCTTCTGCTCCTGCCACGCCTGGACGATCTGGCCCTGCCGCTGCGGCCCGATGTTGACGACCTCGGTGAGCCGCGCGGGCTCGGTGTCGATGACCTTGAGCGTGGCCTCGCCGAAGTGGTCGACGATCGCGTACGCCAGCCGCGGCCCGATGCCCCTGATCAGCCCCGACCCCAGGTAGACGCGGATGGCCCGGACGGACGACGGGGTCACCCGCTCGCAGGCGCTGACCGCGAAGCGCCGGCCGTGACGGGCGTGCCTGCCCCACTCGCCCAGCAGCCGCAGCGTCTCGCCCGGCTGCACCCCGGCCAGCGCCCGCCCGGTGGCGACGAACTCGGGCTCGCCGTCGGCGCTCATGCGCGCGACGGTGTATTCGTCGTCACGGACGTAGACGAGCTGCTCGACGGACGCCTCCACACGGGAGATCCAACCATCCGCGACCGACAAACGCCTCACCCAGGGCGCCTCACCCGGCAACGAGCCGCCCGATCACATGCCGTCCGAGCACCAGCGTCCGGTCACACGCCGTCCGGTCACACGCCGTCCGGTCACACGCCGTCCGGTCACACGCCGTCCGGTCACACGCCGTCCGGTCACACGCCGTCCGGTCACACGCCGCCCGAGCACCAGCGGCCGGTCACACGTCCTCGGCCAGCATGCGCAGGCATTCGCGGGCGAGCTGGAGCTCTTCGCGTACCTGGACCACCAGGACGGGCACGGCCGCGTCGCCGGCGCTGACCGGGCCGTCGTCGTGCCGGTTGCCCAGCACCGGCGGGCCCACGCCGAGCAGCCCGAGCCGCCCGCAGACGGCCTCGCGCACCTCGGGCTGGTCCCAGCCGATCTCCCCCGTGAACACCAGCGCGTCGAGGCGCCGCAACGAGGTGGCCGCGGCGGCGATCTCCCGGCTCACCCGGTGGGCGAACACGCGCAGCGCCAGCCCGGCGGCCGCGTCGCCGTCCCGCTCGGCCGCCACCAGCTCCCGCGTGTCCGCGGAGCGGCCTCGGGACAGCCCCAGCAGGCCAGAACGGCTCTCCAGCCCCTCGGCCAGCTCCGCCACCGACAGGTCCCCCTGCCTCAGCAGCCACACCAGCATCCCCGGGTCCACGCTGCCGGAACGCCTGCACATGGGCAGCCCGTCCAGCGGCGTGAAGCCCATCGAGGTGTCCAGGCTGCGCCCGCCCGACACGGCGCACACCGAGCAGCCGCCGCCCAGGTGGACGAGCACGAGGTCGAGTTCGGCCAGGGGCCGTCCGAGCAGCTCGGCCACCCGGTCGGCGGCCCACGCGTACGACAGGCCGTGGAAGCCGTAGCGGCGCAGGCCGTACCGGTCGCGCCACTCGGCGGGCAGGGCGTAGGTGGCGGCCTCGTCGGGCAGCCCGGCGTGGAAGGCCGTGTCGGGGCAGAGCACGTGCGGCACGGCGGGCAACTGCTCGCGGGCCGCGTCCAGCAGCGCCAGGGCGGGCGGCAGGTGCAGCGGAGCCAGGCTGGTCAGGCCGCGCAGCGCCGCCGCCGTCTCGTCGTCGGCGACCGCGGGCGCGCGTACCACGTCGCCGCCGTGCACGAGCCGGTGCGCCACCGCCCTGATGTCGCGGTCGAAGTGCCCGCCGAGGAACCTGTCCAGCTCCTCCCCGGCCGCCGCGGGGTCGACGGCCCGCTCGGACCGGGCGCTGTCCAGCAGGCTGCCCCCCTGTACGAGGTCGAGCCGCAGACTCGACGATCCGGCGTTGACGGTGAGGATCGCCGCCTGCTCCGCGGTCTGCTCGTCCATGGCCCGGCCCATGCCCGCCCGGCTACCCCCCACCGTTCCGCCAAAACGGACGCCAAGGGACGAACGGCTGATCCGGCTTTACCGCCCTCAGGGGTTGTCCCTTCTGCGGCTCGGGTAGTCGTGCGCCATGGAAATCACCCTGCAGGTGAACGGCGTGCCCCGCACGGTGGACGTGGACCCGCGGATGTCGCTGCTCGACCTGCTGCGCGAACGTCTCGGGCTCATCGGCGCCAAGAAGGGCTGCGACCACGGCCAGTGCGGCGCCTGCACGGTCCTGATCGACGGGCGGCGGGCCGTCTCGTGCCTGGCGCTGGCGGTGGCGGTGGACGGCTCGCAGGTCACCACCGTCGAAGGGCTCGCCGACGGTGAGAACCTGCACCCGTTGCAGGCCGCGTTCATCGAGCGCGACGCGTTCCAGTGCGGGTACTGCACGCCGGGGCAGCTCTGCTCGGCGGCCGGGATGCTGGGCGAGCCGGGCCCGAGCGCCGTCACCGGCGACCTCCTCGCCGACCCCGAGCTGACGCCCGAGGAGATCAGGGAGCGGATGAGCGGCAACCTGTGCCGATGCGGCGCGTACGTCAACATCGTCAGCGCGATCGCCGAGGTGGCCCGGTGAAACCCTTCGAGTACGCCCGCGCCGCCACCGCCGCGCAGGCCGTGCGCGGCTTCGCCCCCGGCACCATGTACCTGGGCGGTGGCACCAACCTGGTGGACCTCATGCGGCTGGGCGTGGCCGAGCCGGAACGCCTGCTCGACGTCAGCCGCCTGCCCCTCGACGCCATCGAGCCCGTGGGCGACCGGGTGCGCGTCGGCGCCGCCGTCCGCAACAGCGACCTGGCCGCCCACCCGCTCATCCGCGCCCGCTACCCCATGCTGGCCCGCTCGGTGCTGGCCGGCGCCTCCGGCCAGGTCCGCAACGTCGCGACCGTCGCGGGCAACCTGCTCCAGCGCACCCGCTGCGCGTACTTCCAGGACGTCACCCGGCCCTGCAACAAGCGCCGCCCCGGCTCCGGCTGCCCCGCGATCGCCGGGGACCACGCCGGTCTGGCCGTGCTCGGCGCGTCCGGCGCCTGTGTGGCCACCCACCCGTCCGACATGGCCGTCGCCCTGGCCGCGCTGGACGCGCAGGTGCACGTCACCGGCCCCGGCGGCGACCGGATCATCCCCATGCCGGGGCTGCACCGCCTGCCCGGCGACGAGCCCGAGCGTGACACCGTGCTGGAGCCCGGCGACCTCATCACCGCCGTGGAGCTGCCGCCGCCCCCCGAGGGCGCCTCGGCCTACAGGAAGGTGCGCGAGCGGGCGTCGTTCGCGTTCGCGCTGGTGTCCGTCGCGGCCGTGCTCGACGTACGCGACGGCGCGGTCGCGGGCTGCCGCGTCGCGCTCGGCGGCGTGGCCCACGTGCCCTGGCGGGCCGAACGGGCCGAGCGGGCGCTGGCCGGCGGCCCGGCCACCGGGGAGGCGTACCTGCGAGCCGCCGAGACCGAGCTGGAGCAGGCCGGCCCGCTGCCGCGCAACGCCTTCAAGGTGCCGCTGGCCCGCAACCTGATCGTCGCCACGCTGGAAGGGCTCACGCCGTGAACCGCGTCGAGGCCCGCGTCAAGGTCACGGGGCTGGCCACGTACGCCGCCGAATACCCGGTCGCGGGCGTCACGTACGCCTGCGCGGTGCAGTCGCGCATCGCCAAGGGCCGCATCAAGCGCGTGGACGGCGGCCAGGCGCTGGAGATGCCCGGCGTGCTGGCCGTGCTGTCCTGCGAGGACCCGCCCCGCCTGGCCGAGGACGCCGATCCCGAGCTGGCGCTGTTCCAGAGCCGCGAGGTCGCCTACCGGGGCCAGCTCGTCGCCGCCGTCGTCGCCGACACCTACGAGAACGCCTGCGCCGCCGCCGCGGCCGTGCGCGTCGACTACGACCCCGACGACCACGACGTCCGCCTGAGCGCCGACCACCCCGGCCTCTACCGGCCGGAGGTCGTCAACCCCGGCCTGCCCACCGACACCGGGCACGGCGACGTCGAGGCCGGTCTGGAGGCCGCCGCGGCCACCGTGGACGTCACGTACGAGACGCCCGTCCTGCACAACAACCCGATGGAGCCGCACGCGGCGCTGGCCTTCTGGGACGACGAGGGCCGCCTGATGGTGTACGACACCGCGCAGGGCGCCACGGCCAGCCGCGACCTCATCGCCGCGACCCTGGGCCTGCCGCCCGAGCGGGTACGCGTGGTCTCCAGGCACGTGGGCGGCGGGTTCGGCTCGAAGGGCACCACCAGGCCGCAGGCCGTGCTGGCCGCGCTCGCCGCCAGGGCCGTGGGCCGCCCGGTCAAGATCGTGCTCACCCGGCAGCAGATGTTCGACGTCACCGGCTACCGCACGCCCACGATCCAGCGGCTGCGGCTCGGCGCCGACCCCGAGGGGCGGCTGACGGCGCTGGAGCACGTCGCGTACGAGCAGAGCTCCACCCTGGTCGAGTTCGCCGAGCAGACCGCCGTGGTGGCCCGCGTCATGTACGCCACGCCCGCGCTGCGCACCGCGCACCGGCTCGTCCGGCTGGACGTGGCCACCCCGTCCTGGATGCGCGCCCCCGGGGAGTGCCCCGGGATGTACGCGCTGGAGTCGGCCATGGACGAGCTGGCCTACGCCGCCGGCCTGGACCCGGTCGAACTGCGCGTCCGCAACGACGCCGAGACCGAGCCGGACAGCGGGCTGCCGTTCAGCTCGCGCAACCTGGTGGCCTGCCTGCGCGAGGGCGCCCGCCGCTTCGGCTGGGAGCACCGCGACCCGGCGCCGGGGATCAGGCGCGAGGGGGAGTGGCTGGTCGGCACCGGCGTGGCCGCCTCGACGTACCCGGCCAGGCGGCTGCCCTGCAAGGCAGTGGCCACGGTGCACGACGGCGACTTCCTCGTCCGGCTGGCCGCCGCCGACATCGGCACCGGCGCGCGCACGGCGCTGGCCAGGATCGCGGCGAGCACGCTCGGCGTCGCCCCCGAGCGGATCCATCTGGAGCTGGGCGACAGCGACCTGCCGGACGCGCCGCTCGCCGGGGGCTCGATGGGCATGGCCTCGTGGGGGACGGCGGTCGTACGCGCCTGCGAGGACCTGCGCCGCGACGGCAAGGAGGGCCGCGCCGACACCGCCGAGGAGATCCGGGCGGACGCCCCGCTCGCCCGGCACGCGTTCGGCGCCCAGTTCGCCGAGGTCCGGGTCAGCGCCGTGACCGGCGAGGTGCGCCTGGCGCGGCTGCTGGGCGTGTTCGCGGCCGGGCACATCGTGGACGCCACGCTGGCCAGGTCGCAGTTCATCGGCGGCATGACGATGGGCGTGGGCATGGCGCTGATGGAGGAGACGCTCACCGACGCGGAGTTCGGCGGCTTCCTCCACCGCGACCTGGCGCAGTACCACGTGCCCGCGTGCGCCGACGTGCCCGACGTGGAGGCGGTCTGGCTGGAGGAACGCGACGGCGCGCTCAACCCGATGGGCAGCAAGGGCATCGGCGAGATCGGCATCGTGGGCACGGCCGCCGCGATCGGCAACGCCGTCCACCACGCCACCGGCCACCGGGTGCGCCAACTGCCCATCACTCCGGCGAAGATCCTCGTACCGAGGTTTTAGCGCCGCCCGGCTTGGAAGAGGAAGCCTCTTGTATTCGGGGTGGGAGGCGGTGTGAGGCACGAGTCTCGATGGGAGCGCGCGGACCGTAACTTCGTCGAGCTGCTCCAGGGCGCGCGGGTGGCGGTCACCGGCGTGCAGGTGCTGTTCGCGTTCCTGCTCACCGTGCCGTTCTCGCCCGGGTTCGCCCGGCTGGGCGAGGTCAACCGGTGGCTGTACTACGCGGCGCTGGTCAGCGCCGCGATCGCGTCCGTCTGCTACATCGCGCCGACCGCGCAGCACCGGGTCCTCTTCCACCAGGGCCGCAAGGAGACCCTGGTACGGCGTTCCAGGACGTACGGCATCCTCGGCGCGTTCGCCCTGGCGGTGTCGATGACCACGTCCACCATGTTCGTGGTCGGCTACCTGTTCAACGCGACGCTGGCCTGGATCACCGCCGGCCTGGTGGCCGTGCTGGCGCTGTGGACCTGGTTCGGGCAGCCGAGCCTGGACCGGGCGGATCACTCGTCGGACGGCGGCCCGGTGTCGTCGCCGGACGACTGACGCGGGTACGCCGCCCGCGCCACCATGTACGCCGCGACCGACACGGTGACCACCTGGGAGAGGCCCACCAGCAGCAGCGGCCCGGCGTCCGTCCAGGTGGGCCGGTGCAGCCACATGGCCAGCAGCACCAGGAGCACGCCGAGCACCTGCGGCTTCGTACCGGCGTGCATGCGCTCCAGCGTGGTGCGGAAGCGCACCAGCCCCACCCCCGCCGACAGCGCGAGCACCGCGCCGGTCAGCAGGCAGGCCCCGGCCGCCACGTCCAGCGCCCTCATCGCGGCCCCTCCTCCGCCCGGCCCGAGTCCCCCGCCCGGCCCGATTCTCCCGTGCGATCGGCGAAGAACCGGGCCAGCGACACCGACCCGACGAACCCCAGCAACGACAGGACCAGCAGGATCGGCAGGTCGGAGTAGTCGTTCCTGATCACGGCGAACGCCCCGACGCCGCACATCGACAGCGACGTGAACACGTCCAGCGCCACCGCCCGGTCCAGCATCGACGGCCCGCGCCCCACCCGGTAGAGCGCGGCCGCCGCGCCGCAGCCCAGCAGGGCCAGCGTCAGCAGGTACACCGTCGTCATCCCAGCTCCTCCCGGTCCCGGCGGGTGCCGAACGCGGCCACGATCCGCGACTCCAGCCCCGCCACGTCGGCGCGTACGGCGTCCGCGATGTCGCCGGGGCGGCCCAGCACGTGCAGCAGCAGCTCTCCCGGATACCGTTCGACGACCAGGCTGCCCGGCACCGTGGTCAGCGCGATCATGATCATCACGGTCATCGACTCCGACGACGTGCGCAGCGGCACCCGTACCAGCCGCACCGGCGGCGGCCCCGGATGCGCCACCCAGAAGACCACCCGGACGGTCGAGGTCACCATGTCCCAGCCGAACCAGAGCAGGAACCGCACGAGCGGCAGCGGGCGCACCCGGATGCCGGGGTCGAGCACCGGCAGCGGCAACGCCCACGTCACCACCAGGCCCGTCACCAGCCCGCCCAGCACGTTGCCCGCCGACAGGTCGCCCCACAGCGTCACCCACACCAGCGCCAGCCAGGCCACCAGCGGCAGCGGCACCCGCCGCCCGAACAGGCGCGGCGCCAGCACGTCCCGCCTCACGGGAGCCTCACCACCCCGCCCGGCCCCGCCCGCCCCCGGCCGCGCCTCATGACGGCCTCCCGAGCACGGCCGTGACGTACGGCTCGCGCGCCATCAGCTCGGCCGCCGCCCGGTGCGCCAGCGCCGACAGCGGCCCCGCCAGCACCGTGAACGCCAGCCCCAGCACGACCAGGGCCGACACCGCCACGGTCAGGCCAGCCGGCAGCCTGGTCGTGGTCACCGTCGGGTCCTCGCCGGTGTACTCCTCGCTCTCCACGACCTGGCCGGGAAGCTCGGAGCGCGGGCCGCGCCAGAACGCCTTGCCCCACGTCTTGGCGACCGCGTACAGCGTGAGCAGGCTCGTCACCAGCCCCGCCGCCACCAGCGTCACCGGCAGCCACCCCCCTCGGGCGAACCCGGCCTGCACCAGCATCAGCTTGCCGAGGAACCCCGACATGGGCGGGATGCCCGACAGGTTCATGGCCGGGACGAAGAACAGCACGGCGATCAGCGGCGTCGCCGTCATCAGCCCGCCCAGCCGGGTCACCGACGTGGTGCCGGTACGCCGCTCGACCAGCCCCGTCACCAGGAACAGGCTCGTCTGCACGGTGATGTGGTGCACCACGTAGAAGATCGCCCCCGCCAGGCCCGCCACCGTGGACAGCGCCACCCCGAACACCATGTACCCGATGTGGCTGACCAGGGTGAAGGAGAGCATCCGCTTCATGTCGGTCTGTGCCACCGCGCCCAGCACCCCGGTCAGCAGGGTGGCCAGCGCCACCCACATCAGCAGCGTCGAGACCGGCCCGCCGGGGAACAGCAGCGCCTCCAGGCGGATGATCGAGTAGACGCCCACCTTGGTGAGCAGCCCGGCGAACACGGCCGTGGCCGGGGCGGGCGCGGTGGGGTAGGAGTCCGGCAGCCACGCCGACACAGGGAAGATCGCCGCCTTGATCGCGAAGGCCAGCAGCAGCGTCAGCTCCACCAGCGTCCGCACCTGCGCGGGCAGGGTGGAGAAGCGCTCGGCGAGCTGGGCCATCGACAGCGTCCCCGTGGCGCCGTAGGTGACGGCCAGCGCGATCAGGAACAACATCGACGACGCCAGCGCCATCACCGTGTACGTCGCCCCCGCCCGGATCCGCGACTCGGTGCCGCCGAACGTGAGCAGCACGTACGAGCCGCTCAGCAGCAGCTCGAACGCCACGAACAGATTGAACAGGTCGCCCGACAGGAACGCGTCGGCCACCCCCGCCACCATCACCAGGAACGCCGGATGGAAGATCGCCATCGGCGCGTCGTGCTCCTGCTCGTCGTACGCGCTCGTCACCGAGTACGCCATCACGCAGAACGTCACCGCCGACGACACCACCAGCACCAGCGTCGAGAGCCGGTCGGCCACCAGGCAGATGCCGACCGGCGCCGCCCAGCCGCCCAGGTCGGTCACCAGCGGCCCGCGCGAGTCGGCCGCGACCAGCAGCACCACCGAGACGGCCAGCGACAGGCCCAGCGTGCCCAGGCTGATGAACGACTGCAGCCGGCGCAGCCGCGCGCCGATCGCCAGCTTCACCCCGGCCGCCAGCAGCGGCAGCAGCACGGGCACGCAGACGAGGCTCTCCAGCCGGATCGGGCCGTCCATGGCGTCAGTCCTCGCCCTCCAGCTCGGGGTCCTGGGCCAGGGCCTGGCGCTCCCGCTCCTCCCTGATCGCCGCCCGCAACTGCCTGCGCGACTCGCGCTGGCGGGCCCTGAGCTTCCTGCGCAGCGTCTTCTCCCTGGCCGTCTGCTCCCTGCGGCCCCGCTCGTACTCCTCGCGCAACTGCTCGATGCGTTCGAGGTTGCTCAGGCCGCCCAGGTCGTCGCGCAGGCCCACGTCCTCGAAGCGGCGCTGCAGCTCCTCCTCCGTCACGCCCCGCTGCCGGTGCCCGCGCATCCACCGCTCCAGCTCGGTGTGCACGCGGGCGATGCGCCGCTCCAGATCGGCCTCCTCCAGCCGCTCCCGTTCGGCCTGCTCGGCCTGCAGGTTCGCCAGCTCCGCCCGCTGCTCGACGACCAGCCGCCGGTAGGCGTCGCGCCGGGCGCGTACGGCGTCGCCCAGCTCGCCGCGCCGGGCGCGCAGCCGTACGCGGCGGTCCTCGGTGTCGTCCTGGACCTCGTCGCTGCCGGTGAGCTGCCACGAGCGGTGCACCAGGGCCAGCAGGAACGCGGTCACCCCCAGGGTGATCACGATGGCGGTGAGGACCATGGCCTGCGGCAGCGGGTCGGCCATGCCGCGGTCGCCCACGAAGGGCGGGCCGCCCGCGTCGCCGCCGGAGGTGACGATCAGCAGGTTCACGCCGTTGCCGAGGACGATGACGCCGGCCAGCACCCGTACCAGGCTCCGCTCCAGCAGCAGCGTCACGCCCACGGTGATCATCACGCAGCAGGCGGCGAACGGCGCCAGGGAGACGCTGTTCACGCCCGCCCCTCCGCGCCACTCCCAGTGGCGTCGCCCACAGCGGCGCCGCCCGCGGTGGTCTCGGCCCCGGGCTCCGTGTCGATCTGGCGGTCCAGCTCGCCGCCCAGGGCGCGCAGCACGTCCTGGACCATGCCGACGACCGACACGTAGACGCCGAGGTCGAACAGCAGGCCCGTGGACAGGTGCACGTGTCCCACCACCGGCACGCTCACGTCCGTGGCCAGCATCTCCAGCGCCGCCCGTCCGAACAGCAGCCCGATCAGCGCCGTGCCCGCCGACAACGTCAGCCCGGCCCCCATGAGCACGCCCGCGTGCACCGGCACCGCCGCGGCCAGCTCGTTCCTGCCTCCCGCCAGGAACCGCACCGTGATCGCCAGCCCGGCCACGATGCCGCCCGCGAACCCGCCGCCCACCGCGCTGTGCCCGATGACCATCAGGAACACCGACAGCGCCAGCACCGTGTGGAACGTCAGCCGGGCGGCCACCTCGAACGCCAGCGCCCGCTGCCCGCGCGGCAGCGTGGCCGCCAGCCAGTGCGTGCCCCGCCGTCGCCCCGCCTCGCTCGGCTCGATCCGGTACGCCCTGCGCCGCAGGAACACCAGGCTCGTCACGCCCAGCGTCAGCACCACGAGCACGGCGCTCTCGCCCAGCGTGTCCCAGGCGCGGATGTCGAGGATGATGGCGCTGACGACGTTGCGGGCCCCGGCCTGCTCGGCCGCCCCGCCCATCAGCGCGCCGACCGGCTCGGTGGTCCGCGCGGCCGTCGCCAGCATGCCCGCGCCCGTGGCCACCACGCCCACGGCCAGCCCCAGCCCCAGCCGGAACGGCATCGGCAGCCGCCCCTTGACCGGGTCGACCGGCAGCCGCCGCAGCACCAGCGCGAACACCACCAGGCTCAGCGTTTCGGCGAGGAACTGGGTCAGCGCCAGGTCGGGGGAGCCGTGGGCGAGGAACAGCAGCGCCGTGCAGTAGCCGGTCAGGCCGGCGACCAGGGCCAGGAGGATGGAGGCGCGGGCGTACAGCGCCAGTACGGCCGCCGCCGTCAGCAGCACGGCGATCACCGGCTGCTCGGGCCGCTGCCAGGCCACGACCGGCACGTCGAGGTGGGGGGCGCCCCCGTACGCGAGGGAGAACAGGCCCACCCCGACCGTCGCCACCAGCGTCAGCACCAGGTAGTCGGGCAAGGAGCCGCGCTGGATGAGGCCGGTCACCTGGATGGCGAACCGGTCCAGCCGCCGCACCGCCGACCAGAACACCTGGCCGGAGTCCACCGCCTGCAGCGCGACGCCCGTCTGCGCCACCGGCTCCCTGGCCAGGAACAGCAGCACCCCGGCCGCCAGCGCCGCCGCCGACAGCAGCAGCGGCAGCGAGGGCCCGGCCCAGGCCGCCAGGTGGGCCTGGTGTCCGGGGTCGCGGAACGTGCCCGTGTAGCCGGAGACCGCGCCCGCGTACCAGGGGGCGAACGGCGCGAGCGCCAGGCCCAGCACCGACAGCAGCGCGGCCGGCGCGAACATGGCGGCGGGCGTCCCGCGCACCGGCCGCGCCTGCCTGCCCGGCTTGCCGGCGAACGCCCCCCACAGGAACCGCAGCGTGTACGCCGCCGTCAGCGCCGCCCCCGCCACCACCCCCGCCAGCGTGAACGGGGAGTCCAGCAGCGACTCGAGGGCCGCCTCCTTCCCCGCGAAACCCGCAAGCGGCGGCAGCCCCGCCATCGACGCCCCCGCGAGCACCGCGACCCCGCACACCCACGGCGCCGCCCGGCCCACGCCGCTCAGCTCCCGCAGGTCACGGCTGCCGGCCGCGTGGTCGACGATGCCCACCACCAGGAACAGCGCCGCCTTGAACAGCGCGTGCGCCACCAGCATGCCCGCCCCCGCCAGCGCCGCCCCCCGCGTGCCCGCCCCGAACAGCACCACGAGCAGGCCGAGCTGGCTGACTGTGCCGTAGGCCAGCAGGCGCTTCAGGTCGTTCTCCCGCAGCGCCCGCCACCCGCCCAGCAGCATCGTCGCGACCCCGAGCGGCACCGCCACCGCCCGCCACCACGCCAGGTCGCCGAACGCCGGGCCGAGCCGGGCCAGCAGGTACACCCCCGCCTTCACCATGGCCGCCGCGTGCAGGTACGCCGACACGGGCGTCGGCGTCGCCATCGCGGCCGGCAGCCACGTGCTGAACGGGAAGATCGCCGACTTCGACAGCGCCCCCGCCAGGATCAGCACCAGGGCGGCCGGGGCCAGGGCGGGAGGGTGGGCGACGATCTGCGAGATCCGGTAGCTGCCGGCCGCCTGCCCGAGCAGCACGGACCCGGCCAGCATGGCCAGGCCGCCGAACGTGGTGACCACCAGCGCCTTCATCGCGGCCTGCCGGCTCGTCCGGCTCGCGGGGTCGTACCCGATGAGCAGGTAGGAGAAGATGGTGGTCAGCTCCCAGAACACGTACAGCAGGAGCAGGTCGTCGGCCGTCACCAGGCCCAGCATCGAACCGGCGAAGGCCACCATCACGCCGCCGTAGCGGCCGAGCCCGGCCTCGCCCTCGGGGAAGTAGCGGGCGCTGTAGCAGAGCACGAGCACGCCGACCCCGGTGACCAGCGACATCATCACCACGGCGAGCGGATCGACGCGGAACGACAGCTCCAGCCCCAGCACCGGCGCCCACGGGGTGCTCTCCCGGCTCGGCAGGCCCCGCACCGCCAGCCAGATCGTGTACGCGAGCCCGGCGGCCGGGGGAAGGGCCAGCAGGGCGAAGGAGGCGCGACCCAGACGGGCCACCAGCCAGGGAGCGCAGGCCGCCGCCACCGCGTGCAGGATCAGCAGCGACTCCATGGGCTCCTCGGGCGGGAATCTCCGGCTACGTCCGCCCAATCTCTCCCGCTGCGACCCGGGCCACCACGCAGGCACGGCCAGGGTTGACCCGAACGACACCAGTCCCACACCGAGGTGTGGGACTGCCCTCCTGAACCGTCACCAGACCGCTGTGCTCACCCGGTGTGCCTACCCGGTCGCTTCAGCGCGGACGGTCGCACTCACGCCGGGTCGGACATCGCGGCGGTGGTCAGATCGGCGCACGTTCCGGGGCGCGGCGCCTCGGCCGTGATCAGGTACCGGTCGATCTTGCCGTCGAGGCAGGCGGAGCCCCTGCCGTACCCGGTGTGGCCGTCGGCGTCGTTGGTGAGCAGCACGCCGCCGGGAAGCTGCGCCACCAGCGCCTCGGCCAGCTTGTACGGCGTCGCCGGGTCACGCGTCGTGCCCACGACCACGATCGGCGGCGCGCCCTTGGCCTGCACCTTCTTCGGGTAGCGGGTGCCCTTGACCGGCCAGTTCGGGCACGGGTTCTCCGGGTGGTCGACGCAGTTGATGGCCATGAGCGCCTCGAAGCTGTTGTCGTAGCGCCCGTTGGACCGCCGCCCGTTGCCCTCGTCGGACAGCGCCAGCAGCCTCGTCCCGTCGCCCCCGAAGGCGTCGGTCAGCGCCAGCCGCAGGCGGGGCCAGTTGTCGGGCTGGTACATCGCGTACTCCACCGCGCTGCGCACGACGGCCTCGGTGACCTGCCGCCCGTCGGAGTCGTTGCGAAGCGGCGTCCGGTCGGCGCGGTCGTAGAGCGCGTCGAGCCGCTTCGTCGCGGCCTTGACCGTGTGCCCGCGCACCGGGCAGTCGCCCTGGTCGAGGCACTGGCGCAGGAACGACTCCGTGGCCATCCGGAAGCCGCGGTCCTGGTCGAGAACGAGTTGGTCGCTGCTCTGCGACGGGTCCTCGGCCCCGTCGAGCACCATCGCGCGCACCCGCGTCGGGAACGTGTCGGCGTAGATCGCCCCGAGGTAGGTGCCGTACGAGAAGCCCAGGTAGGTCAGGCGCTGCTCGCCGAGGGCGGCGCGCATCACGTCCAGGTCGCGCGCGGTGTCGACCGTGCCCACATGGGCGAGCAGTTTCTCGCCGGATTTCGCCAGGCACTTCTTGGCGAATACTTTGTCCCACTCTTCCGCCTGCTTGACCTCCGCGTCGGTGTCGGGGGTCGGGTCGATGGCGAAATAGGCGTCGAGGTCGACCGCGCCCATGCAGTGCACGGGAGCGGAGCCGCCGACGCCGCGCGGGTCGAAACTCACCACGTCGAAACGCTCGCGGAGGTCCGCGGTCACGGTCTCCTTGCTCGCCTTCAGCGAATCCACGCCGGACGCGCCCGGACCGCCGAAATTGAGCACGACCGAGCCGATCTTGTCACCGGTGGCCGGCAGGCGGACCATGCTGATCCCGATCTGGTCGCCGGTCGGCTCGGAGTAGTCGAGCGGGACCGGCAGGGTCGCGCACTCATAGCCGTCGCCACACCCTGACCAGGACGGACGCTGGTCGTAGAAGTCGTCGAGGCGGTCGCGGGCGGCGGACTTCGCGGCGCCGGCCGAGCCGGTCACGGCCACCAGGCAGGCCAGGACGGGCGTAAGGAATCTGATAAGAGATCGCATACTCAGAGGTGGGTCGGTAAACCGTATGCCGCCCTTTATAGACATAGGAAAAGATCGAATGCAAGGAAAGTTATTCCCAGGGCAGCGGCAGGGCAGACAGAGTGTCCATCCGGGGAAACACGATACCGGACGTCGAAGAGCGGTCCTGCGGCCCTGATTTCGCGCGGTCCCGGCCTTTGCCGCCGGGATTTCCTTTCCCTGCGGGGATTCTCGGCGGGTGGCGGCGACGGCCCGGGGTGGGCCGCCTCGTGGATCGGCCGTTCCCGTGCCGTGCTCGCGCGGGCCACGTCGAAGTGGTCGTTCGCCCGCCATGAATGGGCACTTGGTCACTCTGCCAGTCTGGTGGCGACCGGCCGGGAACGAGAAGGGGAGGGCACATTGCCGACAGGGGTGGCCATGCGCGACGCCCGCGCGCAGCTCTTCGACGCCGCCGAGCGGGTCCTGCTCCGCGACGGGGCCCACGGGCTGACCAGCCGGGCGGTCACCACGGAGGCGGGTTGCGCCAAGGGTGTCCTGCACCGGCACTTCGCCGACTTCGACGCCTTCCTGGCCGACCTCGTACGCGAGCGCATCGCGCGGATCCACGCCCGGCACGCCGCCCTGCGCGCCGCCGCGGGCACCGGCGGCGTCACCGCCAACCTCACGGGCGCGCTGACGGAGCTGTTCGGGCCGGTGGTCGTGGGCATCGTGGGCCTGGTCGTCTTCCGCGACGAGCTGCGCGCCCGGCTGCGCGAGACCACGCCGCGCGGCGTCCCCCTGCTGGCGGAGGCCGCCGCCATGATCGCCTCCTACCTGACCGAGGAGCGGGCGTTCGGGCGCATCGCGGCGGACGCCGACGTCGACACGCTCGCGCTCACCCTCATCGGGGCCACGCACCTGCTGTACGCCGGGCAGGAGGGCGCCTCGCGGGACGCCACGGCGATGGAGCCGGCCGTCGAGAAGATCGTCGGCACGGTCATGGCCGACGTCGTGCAGCGACGCCTCCTCTGAGCCGCCCGCCCGGCGACCACCTCCCCGCGCCGGACAGCCGGGTTCGGTCGGCCCGGGTCGTCAGCCCGGGTCGGACACGCGGCGGCGGACCTCGTCGGCCAGCCGGTCGAGTGAGCGGTCGAGCAGGTCGCGCACCTCGTCGGCCCGCGCCCCCGACTGCGGCTCGTCCAGCAGGCTGATGTGCACCGTGACCTCGCTGGCCCCGGCCGCCGCGTCCGAGACCTGCAGCCAGCCCGAATAGTCGGGATGGTCCCGGCCGCCCCACTCCACCCGGAGCTGCTCCTCCGACGCGCGGAACAACCCCTCGTGCCTCCCGGCTCCGGGCACCAGCGACCCATCCGCCTCCACCGTCCCCGGGCCGGTGTCGTGCACCGACAGCCCCTGCGGGAGCCACCGGTCCATGATCTCCACGTCGGACGCGACGCCGAACACCACCGAACTCCCCGCCGGCATCCCCCGCGACGCCTCGAACTCCGCCATACCGCCCCCCGGCTTCCAATGCCAGCGCCGTACCCCTGTGATCTGCTCGCAAACACCAGCCGTCCCGTGGGCCTCTCCCGCTACGGTGGCGTCGGTGCCAATCCAGCGGGGAGGGGAGCGGGGCGATGGCGGAGCCGCCAAGGGTGCCGCCGGAGATGTTCCGGTTCACCACCACCGAGCGGGCAGACCTGCACACCGCGGTGCTCTACGCGTTCGGCGAGGCCGGTGAGTGGCTGGAGAGCGCGCTGACGGTCGAGGAGGTGCGCGAGCGGCTGCGTACCGTGGGATGGTACGCGCCGGTCGGCGAGCACGACCTGTCCGGCACGCTCAGGCAGCTCGTGGGCTGGGGGCTGCTCGACGCGGTCTTCAACCACGCAGGGAGCTTCGCCACGGCCGAGGAGTACGAGCGCAGGAACCTGCAGTACTCGCTCACCAGGCGGGGCGAGGCGGCGTTCGCGGCGGTGCGGCACGCGATGGCCACGCTGGCCTCGTCAGGGGCGCTGCAGACCGCCGTGCTCGACGCCCTCGCCGACCGGCTGGCCGAGCTGGACGGCCTGCTGCGCGACCCGAGCCCAGGGCGCGACCGGCGCGTCTTCGCCTGCCTGCAGGAGCTGGAGTGCCACCTCGACGGGCTGCGGAGCAACACCAGGCGGTTCAACGGCGAGCTGCAACGGCTGCTGCGCCTCGAAGACGCCGACCTGGCGACGTTCCACGAGGTCAAGGCGGCCACGGTGGCCTATCTGCAGGAGTTCGTGACCAATCTGGAGCAGCGGGGCGAGACCATCGCGGCGGCGCTGCGGACGGTGTCCGGGCACGGGGTGGGCGCGCTGCACGCCCGCGCCCTGCGCGGCGCCGACCTGCCGAAGCCGCCCGGCGCCGACCACGCCACGCCCTGGCTCGCGGCCCGCGTGGCGGCCTGGGACGGGTTGTGCCGGTGGTTCGCCCCCGACGTGGCGCTCGACCCGGCCACCGCGGACGAGGCCGTGCCGCGGGTGCGCCTGCTCCACGACGTGGCGCGGCGGGCGATCGTCTCCCTCCTCCAGGTGCTCGATCGGATCACCGACTCCCGCCGCCGTTCCTCCAGCGCCGCCGCCGACTTCCGTACGCTGGCCCGCTGGTTCGCCGCCGCGCCCGCCGAGGACGACGCGCACCGGCTGTGGGACGCGGCGTTCGGGCTCGGCTCGGCCAGGCACGCCCACCTGGGGCACGCCGACGCCGAGCTGATCCCGGCCGGGGTGCCGTGGGCGGAGGCCGACCCGGTCGAGGTGTCGGCGCTGCTGCGCTCGCGCGGGCGGACGGAACGCATGGGGCGTACGGGCAAGGTCCGCGACGTGGCGGCGCTGCGGGCCGAGCGCCGCTCGCGCGCCGAGCGGGAACGCGCCGAGCTGGAGGCCGCCTGGTCGGCCCTGGCCACGAGCGGCGCGATGCGGCTGTCGCAGTTCGCGGAGCTGGACCACGACACGTTCGGCAGGCTGCTCGACCTGCTGGGCAGGGCGCTGGCCGAGCGGCCCGACTCCACCGGGTTCCGCCGGGCCGTCACCTCGGACGGGAGGGTGGAGATCGTGCTGCGAGCGCCGGACGACGGGTCGGTGGCGGTGCTGCGTACGTCGGAGGGCTGGTTCCGCGGCCCCGACTACCTCATCGACGTACGCGCGCCCGGCGCCCGCCGCGGACGGGTGGTGGGCGCGTGAGCAGCCTGGCCAACCAGCTCGTCAGGGCCGAGAAGGAGGAGATCGCCCGCGCGATCCGCACCCTGCTCGGGCGGCCCCTGGTGTCCCAGCACGACGACCCGGCCGCCTTCGACCTGATCAGGAAGCGCCGCCGCCCGCTGATCCAGTGGTTCGACTACTTCTGCGGCTGGCGGCTGGTCGTCGAGCCGCGCCAGGGGTACGCCCGCCTGGTCAAGGTGCGTTCCGAGCCCGGCGCCACCCGCCCGGCCCGCCGCCGTCGCACCACCAGGGCGCCGTTCGACCGCCGCCGCTACACGCTGCTGTGCCTGTGCGCGGCCGAGTTGCTCGCCTCGCCGGTGACCACGATCGGGATGCTGGCCCAGCGGGTGGTCCAGGCGGCGGCGGTGGAGCCCGGCGTGCCCGCGTTCGAGCCGGTGCGGGGCGAGGAGCGCGCGGCCTTCGTCGACGCGCTCAAGCTCCTGGAGCACTACGGCGCCGTCACCGCGATGGACGGCGCGACCGACACCTACCTCGACGACGAGGAGGCCAAGGTGCTCTACCGGGTGGACACCACGCGGGTGATCCGGCTGCTGGCCGCACCGGTGCCGCCCTCCCGGCAGGTCGCGGCGTCCGGTACGGGCCCAATGGGTGACCCAGCGGGTGACCCAGTGCGTGACACAGCGGGTGGCACCGTCGGCGACCCGGCCGAGGCGTCGGACGGAGAGGCGTCCTTCGGGGCGGACGCGCCACCCGGCGGGCCCGCCGCCCTCACCGTCGAGGCCCGCTACGGCGGCGACGAGCCCACCGAGACCCAGCGCAACCTGTGGGCCCGCCACTCCCTCATCCGCCGCCTGCTCGACGAGCCCGCCGTCTACCGCGACGAGCTGACCCCCGCCCAGGCCGCCTACGCCGCCTCCCTCACCGGCCGCCGGCTCCTGCGCCGCGCCGCCGAGGAGGCCGGGTTCGTGCTGGAGGAGCGGGCCGAGGGCTTCCTGCTCATCGACCCCGACGCCATCGCCACCGACGCCCGCTTCCCCGACGACGGCAGCCACGCCAAGGTGGCCGCGCTGCTCATGCTCGACCTGCTCGTCACCTCCGGGCCCGTCACCGCCGCCCGGCTCGACGCCGAGGCGGCCGGGCTGCTGCGCCGCTTCCCGCAGTGGGCCAAGGCGTACCAGTCCGAGGGGGGCGGGCCACGGCTGGCCGCCGACGCGCTGGAGGTGCTCTCGCTGTTCGGGCTGGCCCGCCGTACGGGTGACCGGGTCGCCGCCCTGCCCGCCGCCGCCCGCTACCGGGTCGACCGCGCCGTACAGGAGGCCGTACAGGAGGAGGACGCATGACCGTTACCGAGCTGGCTCCGTCGCGCGCCGTGCAGGGAGTGGACGCCCGCTGGACCCCCGTACGCGCCGGGATCCTCAACGTGTGGCGCTACTACGACGAGGTGTTCGAGTTTCACCGGGGGCGGCTGCTGCTGCGCGGGCCCAACGGCAGCGGCAAGTCCAAGGTGCTGGAGCTGCTGCTCCCGTTCGTGCTGGACGCCAGTCTCAAGCCGAGCAGGCTGTCCACGTTCGGCGGCGGCGAGCGCACCATGCACTGGAACCTCATGGGCGACGGCGCCACCGGCACCACCCGGGTCGGCTACGTGTGGCTGGAGTTCCGGCACGCCGACGGCCGCTGGTTCACCTGCGGGGCCCGGCTGCAGGCCACCGTGCACACCAAGAACGTCACCGCCGCCTACTTCACCACCGAGGCGCGCATCGACGCCCCCGACGGCATCCGGCTCACCGGTGACGCCGGTCAGCCGCTGACCAAGGCGCAGCTCGCCGCCGAGCTGGACGCGTCGGGAACGGTCCACGACTCGGCCGAGTCCTACCGGGCCGTCGTGCGCGGGACGCTCTACCGGGAGCTGAACGAGCAGCGCTACGACTCGCTGCTGACCGCCCTGCGCCAGTTGCGCACGCCCAAGCTGTCCGAGCGCCTCGACCCGGGGCTGCTGTCGGAGCTGCTGTCCAGCGCCCTGCCGCCGCTGGGGGAGGGCGAGATCCACGAGATCGCCGAGGGGTTCGAGCGGCTCGACCGGCAGCGCGAGGAGCTGCGGCTGCTCGACCGCGACGTGGAGGAGGCCGAGCGGCTGGCCGTCCGGCAGCGCGGCTACGCCCAGCGGGTGCTGCGCGCCGCCGCCGCGGCCGTGACCTCCGCCGGGTCCGCCCTGGAGTCGCTGGCCGCCGAGGTCAAGGCCAAGCGGCAGGCACTCAAGGAGGCCGAGGGGGAGCTGGACGCGGCGACCGTGCGGCTGGGCGAGGAGGAGGCCCAGGAACTGGCGCTGGCCGCGCAGCTCGACGGGCTGAAGGAGAGCCAGGCGTACCAGGCGGGGGGTGACCTGCACCGGCTCCGTACCGAGGCGCAGGCGGCGCACGAGGTGGCGGGCCGCCTGCGTGACCAGGCGGGGCAGGCGGCGCGGGCCGTGTCCGCGCGGGAGGAGCTGGCGGCCCGCGCCGCCGAGACCGCGCGCCTGGCCGCGGCGCTGGCCGACCGCGCCCGTACGGAGGCGCGCCACGCGGCCGAGCGCGCCGGGCTGCTCACCGTCCACGAGGAGGCGGCCAGGCCCCCCAGGAACCGCGACGACGAGTCCGGCGGTGCGCCCGACGACGGGTCCGGTGGTGGGCTTGACGGCGAGGCGGCCGTGCGCAGGGCCAGGGAGCTGCTGCGGGCGGCCGTCACCAGCCGCGCCGCCCAGATCAGGGAGGTCAGGGCCGCGGTGGCCCGGCACGACGAGGCGATCGACCGCCGCACCACCGCCGAGCACGACCGCGACCAGGCCCGCGACGACCTGGCCGCCGCCCAGGAGGCACGGGAGCGGGCCGAGCGGGTACGCGACGACCGCGCCCGCGACCTGGCCGCCGCCCTGGCCGACTGGTCGGGCGGCTGCACCCAGCTCCAGCTCGACCCGGCCACGCTCGCCGGGCTGGCCGACGACTTCGAGCGGGCCGACGACCTGGTCGGCACGGCCCGTACGATGGCCGCCGTCGAGCTGGCCGCCCGCGAGCAGCACCTGACCGCGCAGCGGGAGAGGCTGACGGCCGCGCGGGCCGAACTGGCGGCCGAGCGCGAGCGACTCAACGACGAGGCCGTGCTGGAGCCGCCCGCCCCCCACAGCCGTACGGCCGCCAGGACGGGACGCTCCGGCACCCCGCTGTGGCGGGCCGTCGCGTTCAGGTCGGGGCTCGACCCCGTGGCGCAGGCCGGGATCGAGGCCGCGCTCGAAGCCTCGGGCCTGCTCGACCTGTGGCTGCGGCCCGACGGCGGGTTCGACCCCGGCGAGCACGACGCCTTCGCGGTGACCTCGCTGACCAGGCCCGCCCCCGGCTACAGCCTGGCCCACGTGCTGTTCACGGAGGCCGACTCGCCGGTGCAGGCCGACGGGGTGCTGTCGGGCATCGCGTTCGCGCCCACGGCGATCGGCGTCGACCACCCCGCCGTCATCGGCGCCGACGGCACCTGGCGGCTGGGCCCGGCGACCGGTCGGTGGGTCAAGCCCGAGCCGTCGTACCTGGGCGCCACCGCCCGCGAACGCGCCAGGCGGCGCCGCATCGCCGAGCTGGACGACCGGCTCGGGGAGCTGGCCGGGCGGATCGCCGAGTGCGACCACCTGCTCGCCGTGGCCGACGCCGAACGCGGCACGCTCACCGCCGAGTTGCGGCGCAGGCCGGGCAGGGGCCCCTACGCCGAGGCCGTCCAGGCGCTCGACGGCGCGGTGCGCAGGGTCGCGCTGCTGGAGGACCGGCTCAGGACCTGCGAGCGGCGGCTGCACGACCGCGAGCGGGAGGTCGCCAGGTCGCTGCGGCGGCTCACCGAGACGGCCGACCGCCACGCCCTGCCCACCGCGCCGTCCGCGCTCGGCAACCTGGAGGAGGCGCTGCGCACCGCCGAGACCACCGGCACCGTCTGGCACGACCGGCGGGCCGACGCCCGCGCCGCGGGCGAGCGCGCCGACCTGGCCGCCGAGACCGCCGCCCAGTACGAGCGGCTCGCCGTCGAGGCCGTCGAACGCGCCGAGGAGGCCGCCGCCGCCGCGGTCGTGCTGGCCGAACGGCTGGCCGCGATCGAGTCCGCGGTCGGCGTGGAGCACCGGCGCGTGCTCGACCGGCTCCAGGAGGTCCAGGGCGCGCACCAGAGCTGCCGCCGTCTCATCAAGGCGGTCAACGCCGAGCTGGCCCGGCTCAACGGCCGGGTCGGCCGGCTCAAGGGCGAGCTGGGCACCACCGAGGACAGGCACGCCGAGGCGGGGCGGCTGCGCGACGAGGTGTCCGACCGGCTCCGCCGCCTGGCGGCCGGGCACCTGCCGGCGGACGCGCGGGTGGCCGTCGAGCTGGCGCCCGAGGCCGGGGTGCGGGCCGTGCTGGCGGCGGCCAAGGCGGTGGCCGAACGGCTCGGGTCCGTCCCGTACGAGCTGAAGAGCGTCAGGGAGGCCGAGGCGCGCCTGCAGGACGCCTTCCACCACGCCAGGGAGGTCCTCGCCGACCGGGCCGATCTGGAGCTGGCGCCCGACGACGACGTCCAGGTGCTCACCGCCACGGTCGACGGCGTGCGCGCGGGCGCGGCGGCACTCAGCGAGGCGCTGGGCAAGGAGCGCGACGAGCGGCGTTCGGACATCACGGAGGCCGAGCGCGACCTGTTCGACCGGACGCTGGCCGGTGACACCCGGCGGCACCTGGCCGATCGCATCAGGCAGGCGACGGCGCTGGTCGAGGGCATGAACCAGCGCCTCGAACGGGTCCGCACCGCCTCCAGGGTGGCCGTGCGGCTGGTCTGGCAGGTCGACCCCACCCAGCCGCCGGGCACCAGGGCCGCCCGCGACCTGCTGCTGCGCGACCCGGCGGGGCTGACGGAGGCCGACAAGGAGGCGCTGTACGTCTTCTTCATGGACCGCGTGGAGGAGGCGCGGGCCGACGACTCCTCCGCGAGCTGGGCGGACCAGCTCATGAAGGTGCTCGACTACACGGCCTGGCACCGGTTCGTGGTCAAGCTCGACCGGGGCGACGGCCACGGCTGGCAGGACCTGACCAGGAAGCTGCACGGGGCGCTGTCGGGCGGGGAGAAGGCGATCGCGCTGCACCTGCCGCTGTTCGCGGCCGTGGCCGCCCACTACCAGACCGATCCGGGCTGCCCGCGGTTCATCCTGCTCGACGAGGTGTTCGTGGGGGTGGACAAGACGAACCGGGGGCAGGTGTTCGAGCTGCTGGTGGATCTGGGGCTGGATCTCGTGCTCACCTCCGACCACGAGTGGTGTGAGTATCGCGAGCTGGACGGGATCGCGATCCACCAGCTCATCACGGGCGACGGCGACGACGCGGTGACGACGGCCCGTTTCGTGTGGAACGGCTACCGGACCGTCCCGTCCGATTGACACGTATCCGGCGATCGTTTTACGTTCGGGGAAAATTAAAACGTTTTGCCGGAAGTGGTGCCGGAGGACCGCATGAGTGAACCGCCTGCCCTTCTGTCGCTACGCAACGTGAGCAAGTCGTTCGGCGCCGTACAGGCCCTCCGCGACGTACGGCTCGACCTGCGCGCCGGCGAGGTCCACGGCCTGGTCGGGGAGAACGGGGCGGGCAAGTCCACCCTGGTGAAGATCCTGGCCGGCGCCCATCCGGCCGACGCGGGAACGTTGCGGGCCGGTGGGGCGGAGCTGACGTTCGCCGGGCCCGCGGACGCCCGTGCCGCCGGGATCGCGGTGATCTACCAGGAGCCGACGCTGTTCCCCGACCTGACGGTGGCCGAGAACGTCTTCATGGGCCGCCAGCCGCTGCGCTCCCTGCGCCGCGTCGACGCCGGGGCCATGCACGAGGGCGCGGCGCGCCTGTTCGCCAGGCTCGGCGTCCGGCTCGACCCCGCCCGCCCCGCCCGTGGCCTGTCCATCGCCGACCAGCAGCTCGTGGAGATCGCGAAGGCGCTGGCGTCCGACGCCCGCATCCTGATCATGGACGAGCCCACCGCCGCGCTGTCGGGCGTCGAGGTCGAACGGCTCTTCTCGGTCGTGCGCTCGCTGCGCGACGCGGGTGCGGCGGTGCTGTTCGTCTCCCACCGCTTCGACGAGATCTTCGCGCTGTGCCATCGGATCACCGTGATGCGCGACGGCCGCCGGGTCTCCACCGACCCCGCCGCCGACCTCACCGTGGACGAACTGGTACGCCGCATGGTCGGCCGCGAGGTCTCCACGCCGTACCCCAAGCCGGCGGACCCCGGCACGGGGACGGCCGGGGGAGAGCCCCGGCTGGAGGTGCGCGGCCTGACCCGGCACGGCGTCTTCGCGGACGTCGGACTCGCCGTGCGCGCCGGCGAGATCGTCGCGCTGGCCGGGCTGGTCGGGGCGGGCCGCAGCGAGGTCGCCCGCGCGCTGTTCGGCATCGACCGCCCCGACGCGGGGGAGGTCCTCCTCGACGGCGTCCGGCTCCCGCCGGGCGACACCGCCGCGGCGATCGCCGCCGGGCTGGCCCTCGTCCCGGAGGACCGGCGCCAGCAGGGCCTGGTCATGGAGCTGTCGGTGGCGCGGAACGCCACGCTCACCAGGCGGTGGTCACTGAGCAGGCTCGGCCTGCTGCTCGGCGGCCGGGAACGCGCCGCGGCCCGCGAGTGGGCCGAGCGCCTGCGCGTCAGGAGCGCCCGCCTCACCGACCCCGTCTCCACCCTGTCGGGCGGCAACCAGCAGAAGGTCGTGCTGGCCAAGTGGCTCTCGACGAAGCCGCGCGTACTGATCGTGGACGAGCCCACCCGCGGCATCGACGTGGGCACCAAGGCCGAGGTGCACCGGCTGCTGGCGGAGCTGGCCGGGCAGGGCGTCGCGGTGCTGATGATCTCCAGCGAGCTGCCCGAGGTGCTCGGCCTGGCCGATCGCGTCCTGGTGATGCACGAAGGCCGCCTGGTCGCCGACCTCCCGCGCGCACGGGCGGACGAGGAGTCGGTCATGTACGCCGCCACCGGCCAGGGCGGCGCCGGATGACGGCGGTCAGGACCGGAGCGGCGGTCGCGGCGGGGGAGGGCGCCCGCCTGGTCCAGCGCGTGTTCGTGATCAGGGAGCTGGGCATCGCGGTCGCGCTGGCGCTGCTCGTCGTGACCACCGTGCTCGTCAACCCGCGCTTCCTGACCGCGCAGGGCGTCAAGGACCTGCTGCTCGGCTCGACCGTGCTGGCCGTGCTCGCGGTCGGTCAGAGCATCGTCGTCATCACCCGCAACGTGGACCTGTCGGTCGGCTCGGTGCTCGGACTGTCGGCGTTCGCGACCGGGAGCCTGTTCGCGGCGAACCCGGGCCTGCCGATCCCGGTCGCGCTCGCGCTCGGCGTGCTGCTCGGCGCCGCCTGCGGCGTCGTGAACGGCGCGCTGATCGCCGCCGCCCGGGTGCCCGCGCTCGTGGTCACCCTGGGCACCCTGTACGTTTTCCGCGGCCTCGACCACACCTGGGCGGCCGGGCGGCAGATCAACGCGGCCGACATGCCGCCGGGCTTCCTGCGCCTGGGCAGCGCGACCGTGCTGGGCGTGCCCGTGCTCGCCCTGTTCGCCGTGGTGGTGCTAGCGGTGGCGGGCTACTACCTGCGCTCGTACCGCGGGGGCCGGGAGCTGTACGCGATCGGGTCCAGCCCGGCCGCCGCCCGCCTGGCGGGCATCCCGGTCGGCCGCCGCGTGTTCGCCGCGTTCGTCGTCTCGGGGGCGCTGGCGGGGCTGGCCGGAGTCCTGTACGCGGCGCGCTTCGGCACGCTGGACGCCAACGCGGGCAACGGGCTCGAACTCAACGTGGTGGCCGCCGTGGTGGTCGGCGGCGTGGCCATCTTCGGCGGCAGCGGCTCGGTGTACGGCGCGGCCCTGGGCGCGGTGCTGCTGACCACGATCGGCAGCGCGCTGCCGGTGCTCGGCGTCAGCCCGTTCTGGCAGCGGGCCGCGGTGGGCGCGCTCATCCTGGCCGCCATCGGCCTCGACCGCGCGCTGGCCGTCCGGCTCGCCCGGACCCTGCGACACCAGAACGCCCGCAGCCCCGCCTCCCGCAGCCCCGCCTCCCGCGGCCCGGACGGGGACGCGGACGGCCAGGACACCGGCGGGCAGGACATCCGAGGGAGGAGTGGTCGTGGCTGAAGGGACGGCGGCACGGGTGCGTTCCGTCGCGGGGTCGTGGGCGGCGTTCCTGATCGTCGCGCTGGTCCTGGTCGTCGTGGTCGGCGCGGTGAGCGTCGAGGGCGTGGCCGGTCCGCGGTTCTGGCGGTTCGTCACGCTGGAGACCATCCCGATCGCGCTGATCGCGCTGCCCATGACCCTGGTGGTCATCACCGGCGAGATCGACCTGTCGGTGGCCAGCGTCCTCGGCCTGACCTGCACGGTCATGGGCGGGCTCTGGGCCTGGGGAGTCGATTCGCTGCCCCTGTTGATCGTGCTCTGCCTGCTGCTGGGAGCGCTGCTCGGCGCGGTGAACGGCCTGTTCGTGGCCGGGTTCGGGCTCCCGTCGCTGGCCGTGACGATCGGCACGCTCGCCCTCTACCGCGGCCTGGCGTACGTGGTGCTCGGCGACCGGGCGGTCGCCGACTACCCGCCGGAGTGGACCACGGGAGCGATCGGCGCGATCCCCGGCCTGACCATCCCCTGGGTGGTCGTCGTGGTGGCCGTGCTCGCGCCGGCCGCCGCGATCGTGCTGCACGCCACCCCGGTCGGCCGCGGCCTGTACGCGATGGGCAACAACGCCGAGGCCGCCCGCTTCACCGGCATCCGCGTGGCCCGGACGAAGTTCTGGCTGTTCGTGGCCACCGGCACGATGTCGGCGCTGGCCGGGGTGTTCTGGACGCTGCGCTTCGCCAGCGCCCGCGCCGACAACGGCATGGGGCTCGAACTCGCCGTGGTGGCCGCGGTGCTGCTGGGCGGGGTGTCCATCTTCGGCGGGCGCGGCGGCCTGCTCGGCGTCATCGCCGCGGTGATTCTGCTCGGCACCCTGCGCAACGTCCTGCAACTGGCGTACGTGCCCGCCAACACCCTCACGATCGTCACCGGATCCCTGCTCATCGTCTCCGTAGTGGGACCCAACGTGGCCGGCCTGCTGCGCGACCGTCTGCGCCGCCGGCGATCCGCCGTTCCCTGACCCCGCCGTTCCTGACCCAGCCGTTCCCTGACCCCGCGGCCCCGGCCGCGGAAGACCCGCCGTCGACCCGGCGCGGTCCACGAAAGGAAGCACGACATGGCAGCGACAAGTCGAGGAGGCCGGGCCATCGCCCTGGCGGTGCTCGCCGCGTTCAGCCTCGCCGTCACCGGATGCGCCGCCCAGGAGGAACCGGCCGTCCCCCAGCCCGGCGCGAGCGGGGCGGCGGCGACCATCGAGAAGGGCCTGAAGATCGCCTTCCTGCCCAAGCAGGTGAACAACCCGTACTTCGACGCCTCCGACAACAAGGGCGGCAAGGTCGCGGTGGCGGAGTTCAAGGGCGTCTACAGCCAGACCGGCCCGTCGGAGGCCAGCCCGTCGGCGCAGGTCAGCTACATCAACACGCTCTCGCAGCAGGGCGCGGACGCGATCGTGGTCTCGGCCAACGACAAGGACGCCATCTGCGGCGCGCTCAACGAGGCCCGCCAGGCCGGCGCCAAGGTCGTCACCTACGACTCCGACACCGACCCCGCCTGCCGCGACGCCTTCATCAACCAGGCCAGCGCCGAGGGCATCGCCGCCTCCCAGATCAAGCTGATCAGCGAGGCGGTCGGCCCGGACGGCGGCGAGATCGCGATCCTGTCGGCGACGGCGAACGCGACCAACCAGAACGCCTGGATCGGGATGATGAGGACGGAGCTGGCCAAGCCCGAGAACGCCAAGCTGAAGCTGGTCGCCACCGTCTACGGCGACGACGACGACCAGAAGTCGTTCCAGGAGGCGCAGGGCCTGCTGGCCCGCTACCCCGACCTGAAGGGCATCGTCTCGCCCACCACGGTCGGCGTCGCCGCGGCGGCCCGCTACCTGTCCGGCTCGGAGTACAAGGGCAAGGTTCGGCTCACCGGCCTGGGCACGCCCAACCAGATGCGCGCCTACGTCAAGGACGGCACGGTCGGGTCGTTCGCCCTGTGGAACCCCTCCGAGCTGGGCTACCTGGCCGCCTACACCGGCGCGGCGCTGGCCTCCGGCCTGATCACCGGCCAGGAGGGAGAGACGTTCACCGCGGGCAGGCTGGGCGAGTACACCGTCGGCGAGGACGGCGTCGTGCTGCTCGGCGACCCGTTCGTGTTCACCGCGGACAACATCGACGACTTCGACTTCTGACGCGCGTGCCGGGGCACCCGCGTACGGGCCGGGCGGTCTCGTACGCGGCGGGTCAGCCGTCGGCCGCGAGCCGGTCGGCCCACGGCGGGTCGGCGCCCGGGACCGAGCACGTCAGCGCCGCCACCCAGGCCGCGAAGACCGCAGCAGCCACCGCGCTCTCCAGATCGAGGGCGTCGAGCCGCCCGCCGAGCAGCCCTTGCCCGCCGAGGTGGTGCAGCAGCCCGGCCGTGAACGAGTCGCCGGCCCCCACCGTGTCCACGACGTCCACCCGCGGCGCGGCCACCTGGGCGCGCTCCCCGTCGAGCGAGACCAGCGCCCCGCGAGCCCCACGGGTGATCACGATCAGCCGGGCGCCGGCGGCGTGCCACAGGTCGCAGGCGCGTTCCAGGGAGGTGCCGGGCAGCAGGAACTCGAGGTCGTCGTCGCTCAGCTTGAGAATGTCGGCCCACTCGCACCACCGGGCCACCTGGTAGTCGTCCTTCGAGGCCAGCGTCGGGCGGACGTTCGGGTCGACGGAGACCGTGGCCCGCGCCGACGCCTTGCGCGCGAACTCCTCCACCGCCGCCGCGCCGGGCTGCCTGACCAGCGCGAGCGAGCCGGTGTGCAGGCAGGAGGCGGGGCCGAGCCGGGCGGAGTCCAGCTCGTACGCGCTCCACTGCCAGTCGGCGGCGCCCTCGGCGTAGAAGGTGTAGTCGGCCCGGCCGCCCGCGTCGAGGGCGGCCACCGCGAGCGTGCTCGGCTCCCCGGCCTCGACGGCGGCCGACAGGTCGACCCCTGAGGCGGTCAGGTGGTCGCGGAACAGCTCCCCGAACACGTCACGCGAGATCCGCCCGAGGAAGCTGGCGGGCGTGCCCAGCCGCGCCAGCGCCACGGCCGTGTTCGCGGGACTGCCGCCGGGCAGCGCCCGCAACTCCAGCCCGGGTGCCCGGCCCCGAGGGCCGGTGAAGGCGTCGGCGACGCACTCGCCCAGGACAGCGATCATCGAGTCGGCCTCTCATCAGGCACATTGCCGATTCGTTACGGCACGGGGGCATTGACGTTTCTGAAATCGGAGTTCATCATCGCAGAACAGCAGATGTCAACGTTGACAGGTGTCAACGATGACATCGAATCCCCGCTGATAGGAACGGCATGAACGCGAAACTTCCAGCCGGACTCCTCACCGCCGCCCTCCTGATCACCGGCTGCGGCGCAGGCAGCCAGAGCACCCCCGGCTCCGCCGGCGCCCCCAAGGTCGGCCTCATCACCAAGACCGAGACCAACCCGTTCTTCGTCAAGATGAAGGAAGGCGCCCAGAAGGCGGCCCAGGCCAACGGGCTGGAGCTGATGAGCGCCGCGGGCAAGTTCGACGGCGACAACGCCTCCCAGATCACGGCCGTCGAGAACATGGTCGCCGCCGGGGTGAAGGGCATCCTCATCACGCCGAGCGACACCAAGGCCATCGTGCCCGCCATCAAGAAGGCCCGCGACGCGGGCGTCATGGTCATCGCCCTCGACACCCCCACCGAGCCCCAGGACGCCACCGACGCCCTGTTCGCCACCGACAACCTCAGGGCCGGCGAACTGATCGGCCAGTACGCCAAGGCCGCCCTGGCCGGCAAACCCGCCAAGATCGCCACTCTCGACCTGGCCCCCGGCGTCACGGTCGGCCGGCTCAGGCACGACGGCTTCCTGAAGGGCTTCGGCGTGCAGGAGGGCGACCCGTCCGTCGTCTGCTCCCAGGACACCCGCGGCGACCAGGCCAGAGGCCAGACCGCCATGGAGAACTGCCTGCAGAAGGCCCCCGACATCAACCTCGTCTACACCATCAACGAGCCCGCCGCCCTGGGGGCGTACACGGCGCTGAAGGCGAAGGGCCGGGAGAAGGACGTGCTGATCGTCTCCGTGGATGGCGGCTGCACCGGCACCAGAGCCGTGCAGTCCGGCCAGATCGCCGCCACCAGCCAGCAGTACCCGCTCAAGATGGCCGAGGACGGCGTCAAGGCGGTGGCCGCGTTCGCCAAGGGCGGCCAGAAGGCCACCGGGTACACCGACACCGGCGTCACCCTCATCACCGACCGGGCCGTCCCCGGGGTCGAGGCCGAGGACACCGCCTTCGGCCTGGCCAACTGCTGGGGCTGAGCATGGCCGTGATGGAAGCGTCGCTGCCGCGCCGCCTGGTCAGCACCCCCGTCGCCGGGCCGCTGGCCGCGCTGCTGCTGGCCTGCCTGTTCTTCGGACTCAACACCGGCCAGTTCTTCACCGGGCCCAACTTCTCGCTCATCATCCAGCAGGTCATGGTGGTCGGCACGCTGGCCGTCGGGCAGACCCTGATCATCCTGACCGCGGGCATCGACCTGGCGTGCGGCGCGGTCATGGCGTTCGGCGGGATCGTGATGACCAAGCTGGCCGTGGACTCCGGCCTGCCGCCGCTGCTCGCGGTGGCCGCCGGGCTGGCCGTCTGCGCCGGGTTCGGGCTGGTCAACGGGCTGCTGGTGACGCGGATCTCGCTGCCGCCGTTCATCGTGACGCTGGGCATGCTGAACGTGGCGTTCGCCCTGACCCACATCTACTCCGCCGAGCAGACGGTGACCGACCTGCCGGCGCTGCTGACGTTCCTCGGGCAGACGTTCCAGGTCGGCCAGACGAACGTCACCTACGGCTCGCTGCTGACGATCCTGCTGTTCCTGCTGTTCGCGTACCTGCTGGGCTCGACCGCGTGGGGCCGCCACGTGTACGCGCTCGGCAACAACCCCGAGGTGGCCCGCCTGGCCGGCATCAGGACGAGCCGCCTGCTGGTCGGCGTCTACACGCTGGCCGGCCTCGTGTACGGCGTCGCCGCCCTGCTCCTGGTCTCGCGTACCGGCGTGGGCGACCCGCAGGCCGGGCAGACCGACAACCTCGACAGCATCACCGCGGTCGTGCTCGGGGGCACCAGCCTGTTCGGCGGCCGGGGCCTGGTGCTCGGGACGCTCGTCGGAGCGCTCATCGTGGGGGTGTTCCGCAACGGTCTGCAGCTCATGGGCGTCGCGTCGATCTACCAGACGCTCATCACCGGCGTCCTGGTGATCCTCGCGGTCGCCGTCGACCAGCTCTCCCGCAGGAGGACCCGATGACCACCCTGATGACCACTCCGGTGCTCCAGGCCCGCGGCCTGGTCAAGAGGTACGGCCACGTGACCGCGCTCGACGGCGCCGACTTCGACCTCCTGCCCGGCGAGGTGCTGGCGGTCATCGGCGACAACGGCGCGGGCAAGACGAGCCTGATCAAGGCGCTGACCGGCGCGCTGCAGCCGGACGCGGGCGAGATCCGGCTCGACGGCGAGGCGGTGCGCCTGCGCGACCCCCTCGACGCCCGCAGGCACGGCATCGAGACCGTCTACCAGGACCTCGCGATCGCCGCCTCGCTCGACATCGCCACCAACATGTTCCTGGGCCGCGAGCTGCGCAAACCCGGTGTGCTCGGCAAGGTCTTCCGCATGCTGGACAAGAGGCGCATGCGCGAGGAGTCGGCCCGGCACATGGCCGAGCTGAAGATCGGGCTGCGCTCGCTCACCCAGCCGGTCGAGTCCCTGTCGGGCGGGCAGCGGCAGGGCGTGGCCGTGGCCAGGGCGGTGGCCTGGGCCACGCGCGTCGTGGTCATGGACGAGCCCACCGCCGCGCTCGGCGTCAAGGAGTCCGGGCAGGTGCTCGACCTGATCAGGCAGGTGCGCGACCGGGGCACGCCGGTGGTGCTGATCAGCCACAACATGCCGCACGTGTTCGAGATCGCCGACCGGGTCCACGTCCAGCGGCTCGGTCGCAGGGTAGCCGAGCTGAGCCCGCGCGACCACAGCATGGCCGAGGTCGTGGCCATCATGACCGGGGCGCTCCAGGTGACGGAGGGCAGGGCCGTGGTGGCGGACCAGGGCGCGGCGAAGGCGATCGGCCTGTCCTGATCGCGGGCGGCTGACTGGGGCGGCCGTAACGATGCCGCCATGACGGTGCCGCCGCAACGGTGCCGCCGCAATGGTGCGGCCACAACGGTGCGACGCGGAGTGAGACGGCCGAAATGAGATGGCCGAAATGAGATGGTTGGCATGAGACGGCTGGTATGAGATGGCCGGTAAGAGACGGCTAGCATGAGCGAAATGCGGCGTCCGACGATGACAGACGTGGCGCGTGAGGTCGGGGTCACGGCCAAGACCGTCTCCCGGGTGCTCAACGACGAGGGCCCGGTCGCCGTGGAGACGCGCGAGCGGGTCCTGGCGGCCGTCAGCAGACTGGGCTACCGGCCCAACCTCATGGCCCGCAACATCCGGATCGGCGCACGCGACGCCGCGATCGGGCTGGTCATCCCCGAGCTGGGCAACCCGTTCTTCGGCACGGTCGCGGACGGCGTGGAGAGCGCCGTACGCGCCCGCGGGCTCACGCTCATCGTCGGCACCTCCGACGAGACGGCCGACCTGGAGCAGTCGCTGATCGCGACGTTCCTGGGCCGCCGGGTGAGCGCGCTCATGGTGGTGCCTGCGGCGGCCAGCGACCACCGCCACCTGCGCTCCGAGCGGATGGCCGGGCTGCCGATCGTCTTCCTCGACCGCCCCGCCGTCGGCCTGACCGCCGACTGCGTGGTCAGCGCCAACCGCGACGGCTCACGGGCCGGGGTCGCCCACCTGATCGCCCACGGCCACCGCAGGATCGGGTTCGTGGGCGACCTGCCCGCCACCCTCTACACCCGCCGCGAACGCCTCCAGGGCTACCGCGACGCCCTCACCGCCGCGGGCCTGCCGTTCGACCGATCGTTGGTGGAGACGGGGCACTCGGTGGAGGCCGCCACCCTCGCCACGCAGCGCCTCTTAGACCGGGACGACCCGCCGACGGCGCTGTTCACCGGCAACAACTTCGCCTCCACGGGCGCGGTGGTGGCGCTGTCGAGGGCGGGACGCAGGGACGTGGCGCTGGTCGCGTTCGACGACCTGCCGCTGGCCGAGGCGCTCGAACCGCCCCTGACTGCGGTGGCACAGGACCCGGCCGCGGTCGGGGCCGCGGCGGCCGAGCTGGTGCTGTCGCGGCTGGACGGCGACCGCTCGAAGGCACGCCGCGCGATCGTCCCCACCCGGCTGGTCGTCCGCGGCTCCGGCGAACTGCCCCCGCCCACCCCGTAGGGCTCCCGGCGACCGCCACGGTCGCCGGGAGTACGGGCTCGGTGCCTACTCGGCCGCCGGGAGTACGGGTTCGGTGCTTACCTGGCGGTCGGGGAGGGCGGGTTTGATGCGTTCTCGGCCGCCGGGAGTACGGGTTCGGTGCTTACCCGGCGGCCAGGGGGAACGGGTCTGGTGCTTACTCGGCGGCCGGGGGGACGCGGACGATGCGGTCGTCCTGGGGCACCGGGGTGCCGCGGCCGTCGTGGTTGCTGGTCGCCACCCACAACCGGCCGTCAGGCCCCGCGGCCACCGCGCGCAGCCGCCCGTACGTGGCCGTGAACTCGGCGCTCGGCGTGCCCGGGATGCCGCCGCTGATCGGCACCGTCCAGAGGCGCTGGCCGCGCAGCGTCGCCATGAAGAGCGTGTCGTGGGCGTACGCCAGGCCGCTGGGGGACGCCTGGGACGTGGGCCAGGTGACGATCGGGTTGCGGAAGGTGGTGCCGGAGCAGGTGCCCTCGCAGGTGGGCCAGCCGTAGTTGCCGCCCGGCAGGATCAGGTTGAGCTCGTCCCAGGTGTTCTGGCCCAGTTCGCTGGCGTACATCCGGCCCTGGGAGTCCCACGCCAGGCCCTGGACGTTGCGGTGGCCGTAGCTCCAGACGCGGGAGTTCGTGAACGGGTTGCCGGACGGGACGCCGCCGGTCGGCGTCATACGCAGGATCTTGCCGGCCGGGCTGCCGAGGTTTTGCGAGTTGGCGGTGTTGTTCGCGTCGCCGGTGGCCACGTACAGCAGGCCGTCGGGGCCGAAGGCGATGCGGCCGCCGTCGTGGATGGTGGCGCTCGGCACGCCGGAGAAGATCACCGGCTGCGTCTGCGGGGCGCTCAGGCGCAGCCTGACCAGGCGGTTGTCGCCGCTGGTGCTGGTGAAGTAGGCGTACACCCAGCCGTCCTGGGCGTAGGTGGGCGAGACCGCGATGCCGAGCAGGCCGCTCTCGCCGGAGGCGCGTACGCCGTTGACCGTGGCGACCGCGGCCGGTGCCTGGCCGGGGCGCACCTGCATGATGCGGCCGGTGTTCCGCTCGGAGACGAGCGCGCTGCCGTCGGGCAGGAACGCGATTGCCCACGGGACCCGCAGGCCCGTGACGGACACCTCCGCTCGGGAGAAGTCGAAGCCGTTCTGGGCCTGGGCCGGTGGGACGCCGATGCCCAGGGCGAGCAGGACCATGATCAGGACCGGGACGAGGCGGGCGCGCATGACGGACTCCTTGACCGGACAATGGGGGGTGTTGTCAGCACCGTAGGATGCCCGCGGCCGGATCTCAACCGGCACGCCCGATCCGATCCACCCGATCAAGGTGACAGTGCCGTAGCGGTGAAACTTTCCCCGCGTTCCGCGTTCCGCGGCTCCCGGGCTTCCAGCGTCCGGGCTTCCAGCGTCCGGGCTTCCCGTGTCCGGGCGGGGTGGTCAGGTGTCGCGCAGGCCCGCGAACAGGTCGTCCTCGCGGTCGGGGGCGTCGGTCTTGTCGAGCACCCGCTCGAACGTCTCGTGGGCGAACGCCAGGTGCTGAACCTCGTCGGGCATGCGCAGCAGGAAGATGTTCTCCCCCTGGCTCTCGTGCGCCCGCAGGGACTTGATCTTGCGCTCCACGAAGGGGCTGACGTCGATGACGCTGGTCACCCGCTCGTCGGGGGTGCCGAAGTCGTCGCCGGGCTCGAAGTCGCCGAGGTCGACGCCGTGCTCCTGCATCAGCTCGAACATCCGCCGCATGGCCGACCTGGGCATGGCCGTGTAGTAGAGCTTGTCGGGAATGCCGCTGCGCTCGGCGGCGGCCATCGTGACCCGGTGCGTCTGCACGTGGTCGGGGTGGCCGTAGCCGCCTCCGCCCGTCTCGTCGTAGGTCACCACGACCTGCGGCCGGTAGTGCTCCATCAGCGCGGCGAGCCTGGCGGCGGCCGTCTCGACCGGGATGTTGGCGAACGCCTCCGGGTGCGCGTTGGTCTCCCAGCCGACCATGCCGGTGTCGCGGTAGCCGAGCAGCTCCAGATGGTCGATGCCCAGGTGGGCGATCGACTCGCGCAACTCGCCGAGCCGCCGCCGGGCCACCGCAGCGTCGTCGTGGCCTGGCTCGCCCGGCTTGACGCCGCCCTCGTCGTCGCCCTGCTCGCCGTTGGTGCAGGTGACCAGGACCGTGCGGATGCCCTCCTCGGTGTAGCGGGCGAGGATGCCGCCGGTGCTGAGACATTCGTCGTCGGGGTGGGCGTGCACGACCATCAGAGTGAGTTGCCGATCCATGGGCCGACACACTACTCGCAGCCCCCGACAGTTCCGGCACCCCGCCTCCCCGTCAGGACACCGCCGGCTCTTCCCGCTGCCCCAGCAGGTTCCTCGCGAGGACCGCACCTGGACGACGGCGAAGTTCATGGGCGCGGCGGGCGTTCCCCGGGACCTCCGGGAGGGGCGGTGAGCGCCCGCCGTGCCTGGCCCGTCAGAGGGAGCGCTTGGCCACCACCGCGCGGCCCATCGACGGGTCGTCGCAGAACGCGCCGTCGATGCCCAGGTCGAGCAGCCGCTGCAGCCAGCCCATCACGTTCCCGGTGGCCCGCGCGTAGGCGGGGGAGGCCGGGTTGCCGAGCCGGTAGTCGGCAGGGAGCTGGGAGTTCTCGTTGCGGACCGTCCAGACGTGCACGTCGAGGCCCTTGCGGTGGGCGTCGGAGACGAGCGTGGTGGGCTCCAGCGTACGGCCGGAGGCGTCCTGCGGCACCACCCGGCGGGTGTCCACGCCGATCCCGTCGGCGTAGCGCGCGACCTCGCGCAGCCCGTCCGGCTTGACCATGTCGTCGTAGGTGCGGGTGCTGCCCGAGGCGACCCAGTCGTAGGGGGCGCCGCCGGACGTGATGAGCTGGATCAGCGGCAGCCGCGTCCTGCCGCGCAGGTCACGCAGGTTCGCCGTCTCGAAGGACTGGATGTACGCCTTGCGCACCCGGTACCGGTTCAGCACGTCGAGCAGCGGCTCCTCCAGCGACAGGCCGATGGAGTCGAAGTAGGTCGGGTGCTTGGTCTCGGGGTAGACGCCGACGCCGTGCTCCAGCGCCAGCTTCACGACCTCCTCGAAGGTCGGCACCTCCGCCAGCCCGTCGAACGCGGTGTTGTCGGGCCGCAGGTCGGGCACGCGTTCCTTGGCGCGCAGGGTCTTCAGCTCGGCCAGCGTGAAGTCCTCGGTGAACCAGCCGGTCACGGGACGGCCGTCGATGGTCTTGGTGGTGCGCCGGTCGGCGAACTCGGGGCGCGCGGCCACGTCCGTGGTGCCGGAGATCTCGTTCTCGTGCCTGGCCACCAGCACGTGGTCCTTGGTGGAGACGAGGTCGGGCTCGATGTAGTCGGCGCCCATGGCGATGGCCGCCTCGTACGACAGGAGGGTGTGCTCGGGCCGGTCGGCGCTGGCGCCCCGGTGGCCGATCACGAGAGGGGTGTCGCCACGGCGCTCGGCCGTGGCGGGAGGCGTCTGGGTCAGCACGACGGCGACCGTACCGCCTGCGAGGACGGCGGACAGCACGCTCGCGAATAACCTGCGGATCGTCATGCGCGCACGGTAGGCGGCCCAGGTGGACCGCGAGTTACGGGTGGGCACACAGTGGTGGACGTATGCGGATGTGCCCTCTGGGGAAGTGCGGGGCACGCGGCCGCTCTCGACGGCCGCGTCGCGCCGGTCACAGGTCGGTGGCGATGATGTGCTCGATGTTGCGCTCGGCCAGCGCCGTGATGGTGACGAACGGGTTGACCGTGGCGTTGCCGGGGATCAGCGCGCCGTCGATGACGTACAGGCCCGGGTAGGCGGTCAGGCGGCCGTAGTTGTCGGTGGCCCGGTTCAGCACGGCGCCGCCCAGCGGGTGGTATGTCAGGTGGTCGCCCCAGATCTTGTAGATGCCGAACAGGTCCGTCCGGTAGATCGTGCCCTCCTTCGCGTTGATCTTGTCGAAGATCGTCTTGGCCATGTCGATGGACGGCTGCTTCCAGGCGGTCTGCCAGTTCAGCTCCACCTTGCCCGCCCCCGCGTTCCAGGAGAACTGCGCCCGGTGCGGGTTGTTCGTGATGGACAGGTAGAACGAGGCGAACGTCTCGATGCCGGTCGGCAGCGGCGCGACCTCGGCGAACGCGCCCCCGGCGGCCCAGTTGTCGATGCCGCAGCACGGGATGGACGACTGGAGACTGCCGGTCGGGTCCCACAGGTGGTTGGCCCGGCCGCACATGACGTTGCCGTTGTCGCCCCAGCCCTTGCCGACCTCGGCGTTCAGCGCGGGCAGCGCGCCGGTGGCCTTCAGCCTGACCAGGAGCTTGCTGGTGCCGACGCTGCCCGCGGCGAAGAACACCCGGTCGGCGGTGACGGTCTTGGTGGCGACCGTGGCGCCGGTGGTGTCGATCTGCTCGATGGCCACCGTGTAGCCGCCGCCCGCCGCGGGGGCGACCGAGGTGACCTTGTGCAGCGCCGAGACCGTGACCCGGCCGGTGGCCTTGGCCAGGGCGAGGTACGTCTTCTGCAGCGACTTCTTGCCATGGTTGTTGCCGTAGAGGATCTCGCCGGCCAGCGCCGACTTGGTGACGGTGCCGGCCGCCTCCTGCTTCATGTAGTCCCAGTCGTACACGTCGGGGACGAACACGAACGGGAAGCCGGAGCGCTGGGCGTGCTTGCGGCCGACGCGGGCGTACTGGTAGCAGGCCGTGGTCTCGAACCAGGCCGGGTCGATCGTGGCCACGCCGAGGGCGGCGTTGGCGCGCGGGTAGTAGACGGAGTACATCTCGTCGGCGTTCACGGACGGCAGCACGGAGGCGAAGTTCTCGCGCCTGGGCGTGACCGCCATGCCGCCGTTGACCAGCGAGCCGCCGCCGACGCCGCGGCCCTGGTAGACGGTGATGCCGCCGAACTCCTCCGCGTCCAGGACACCGGTGTGGCGGGGGATGTCGCGGTCGAGGGGGAAGCCGAGGAAGTAGTTGAGCGGGGCCTTGGTCCGCGTCCGCAGCCAGTAGGAGCGGTAGTCGGGCTCCAGCGTGTTGCAGAAGATCTTGCCGTCCGGGCCGGGGGTGTCCCAGGCCATGCCCATCTCGACCAGGTGGACGTCCACGCCGGCCTGGGCCAGGCGCAGGGCGGCCACGGAGCCGCCGTACCCGGTGCCGATCACGAGGGCCGGGACCCGCGCGCCGGAGGGGATCGCGCGGGCCGGCCCGGCGTGCACCCCGAGGGCGGCGGCGCCCAGCAGGGAGCCTGTTCCGGCGATGAAGCCGCGGCGGGAGACGCTGTTCTGACTCATCTGGCGGGCCTCACTCTCGGCTTGGGGAAGGGGAGCGACCGCTGGGCAGCCGGCACATCGTGTCCAGGCCCAGGACGTGGTTGAGCCGGCCGAAGGCCAGCCAGGAGCCGAGGCACATGCTCAGCTCCACGATCTCCACCTGGCTGTAGCAGGCGGTCATCCGGGCCCAGAACTCCTCGTCGAGCCCGTGGTGGTCGAGGGCGTACCGCTCGGCGTACTCGGCGGCCAGCCGGGTGCGCTCGTCGAAGGCGCCGGTCGTGCGCCACTGCGCCACCGACTCGGCGAAGTCCTCCTCGACCCTGTGCCCGTCGCGCTCGGTCCGCCAGTCCAGGCAGAAGGCGCAGCCGTTGATCTGCGCCATCCGCAGCCGGGCCGCCTCAAACTCGCGCAGCCCGAGCGTGGTGTGGGCGTAGACGGCCATCGAGAAGCGGGAGGCGGCGGGGCCGATGCCCGGCACCAGCTCGCCCCACACGTACTCGATCGCGTCCTTGCCCTCCGGGATGTCGATCCTCATGGCAGCCTCCTTCCGAGCCTGCCGGCGGCAGGTCGCAGCGGTACGTCGAGCGCGTCGTAGAGCCCCGGCCCCGCCGCCACGAGCCAGTCGATGGCCCCGACCAGCCGCCCCACGGCGGTGGCGTTGCCGCCCGCGGAGCGGTTGCCCTCCTCGTCGACGGCCTCGACCGTGACCTCGATGCGCGGCAGGCCCTCGATGATCACCCGATGCGCCCCCGCGCCGCTCGGCGGCAGCGGCCAGCCGGGGGCGCAGGACGGGTGGATGCGGGTGACGTGCTCGACCACGATGCGCGGCACGCCGCCGACGACGCCCTGCACCTCGAAGCGCGCCGCGCCCTGGGTGCCCGCCTCGAACGCGCCCATCGAGGCCGTCGTCACCGTGGCGTCGAGCGGGAGGCGCTCGACGTGCTCGCGGATCTCGTCCAGCTCGGCGCCCAGGGCGCGGGCCATCAGCCGCACCTGGCCGCCCCACACCATGGACGGCACCGTCGGCGCGAGCATCGGCGGCTCGTAGTCCATCGGCTGGCCCATGCCGACCAGGTAGCGGACGGAGTCGGGCTGGTCGTAGGTGGAGTAGTCGAAGATCTCCTGGCACCGTACGGTGTCCACGGTCGTGGCCAGCCCGCTGACCAGCAGCGGCAGCACGTCGTTGCCCCAGCCGGGGTCGACGCCGGAGACGAACAGTGAGCCGCCGCCCTCGGCGATGGCGGCCAGCACGGGCTCGCGTACCTCGGGCGGGGCACCGCGGTGGTCGTAGAGGGCGTAGAGGGAGGGCGTGACGACCACGGCACCGGCCAGGATCGCGCGGACGACGTCCGCCAGGGCCTCGTCGGGGCGGATGTCGCCGGAGGCCGCGTACACGACGGCGCGGGGGCCCGCGGCCAGCGCCGCCCCGGCGTCGGAGGTGGCCGCGACGCCCAGGCGGCGGCCGAGACCGCCCAGCTCGCCCGCGTCACGGCCGATCTTGGCGGGGTCGTGGACGACGACGGCGGCGAGTTCCAGCGCCGGATGGGCCGCGACGGCGCGGATGGCGGCGCGGCCGATGTTGCCGGTACCCCAGACGATCGTGGACACCATGGGCGGAGCGTAGCAAGCGCTTGGTTTGGTGTATAGGCCCAGGTTTTCGCGTGGGTTACCGGAGCTTCACGGACCCGCCTTTGGCCGGGTGAGCGGGCGGAAACGCCCGTGACCGCGCCGGTTGGGTAGTCACTTTCTCACTTTTCGTGGCGGATCCGGCTCGCGTCCGGCAAGCTGCTGTTCACCGAAGGCGGCGGACGGAAGCCGGACGGGTGGGGATCATGAACATGGGTGGGCGGCACGCCGGGAATCTGCCGCCGGAGATGACCAGCCTGGTGGGTCGTCGCGGAGAACTCGCTCACATCCGCCGACTGTGCGGCGAGCACCGGATGGTGACGCTGACCGGCGTGGGCGGCGTCGGCAAGACCAGGCTCGCGCTGCGGGCCGCCACCCTCATGGAGCCCGGCTACGCCGACGGGGCCTGGCTCGTCGCGCTCTCGGCGCTCGACCAGGGGGCGCTGGTGCCGTACGCGATCGCCGAGGCGCTGCCGCTGGCCGACCGTACGACCCGGCCCATGACCGAGGTGCTCGGCGAGTACCTCATGGACCGTGACCTCCTCCTGGTGCTCGACACCTGCGAACACCTCATCGACGCCTGCGCCCGCACGGCCCGCGAGCTGCTCGCCGCCGCGCCCCGGCTGTCGATCCTGGCCACCAGCCGCCGCCCGCTGGGCCTGCCGGACGAGCAGGTGCTCGGTATCGACCCGCTGCCCCTGCCCGACGCCGCCGGGGGCGGCCGCCAGGACGCGGTGACGTTGCTCGCCGAGCGCACCGCCGCCGTCGTCCCCGGCTTCACCGTCACCGACGGCAACCGCGCCGAGGTCGTCCGCCTGTGCCGCCGCCTGGAAGGGCTGCCGCTGGCGATCGAGCTGGCCGCGGCCCGGCTGCGCGAGCTGCCCGCGCAGGAGCTGTGCGACCGGCTGGACGACCGCTTCGCGCTGCTGGGCGACGTCGAGGCCGAGGTGCTCGACGCCGACCCGCCCTGGCACCAGGCGCTGCGTACCGCGGTCGGGTGGAGCCACGAGCTGTGCACCCCCGAGGAACGGCTGCTCTGGGCCCGCGCCTCGGCCTTCGCCGGCAGCTTCGACGACCGGGCCGCGGCGGAGGTCTGCGCGGACGCGCTGCTGCCCGCCGCCGGCATCCCGGACCTGCTGGCCGGGCTGGCCGACAAGTCGATCCTCATCTGGGCGCCGACCGGCGGCGGCGAGCGCTATCTCATGCTCGACACCATCCGGGAGTACGGCGCCATGTGGCTGCGCGCCCTCGGCGAGCAGGAGGAGCTGCGCCGCCGCCACCGCGACCACTTCCTGGCCATGGCCCGCCGCGGCGACACCGCCTGGCTCGGGCCCGACCAGGTCTCGTGGATCGACCGCACCACCGCCGAGCACGAGAACCTGCGGACCGCGCTCGACTTCAGCCTGGCCACCCCCGGCGACCACGCCGCGCTGGAGCTGGCCGCCGCCCTGTGGTTCTTCTGGTACCCCTGCGGCTTCCTCCGCGAGGGCCAGCACTACCTGGAACGCGCGCTCGAACTCGACACCGAGCCCAGCGTCGTGCGCAACCGGGCCCTGTGGGTGTGCAGCCTGATGCTCATGGTGCAGGGCGACCCCGCCGCCGGCATGGCCTGGGCCGCCGAGTGCGCCGGGGTCGCCGAGCAGCTCGGCGACCCCGCCGCCGCGCTCGCCGCCCAGGCCATGGTCATGGCCGCCGCCACCATCAGGGGAGACCTGGCGCTGGCGCTCGCGCTGGCCGAGAGCCTGCTCGCCGTGCACAGGCCCGAGCACGGGCTCAGCCTGCCGACGCTGCTGGCCCGGCTCGGGCAGAGCCACGTGCACACCGCGCAGGGCCGCGTCGAGGAGGCGATCGAGACGCTGGAGGCGATGTGCGCCGAGTGCGACAGGCACGGGGAACGCTGGATGCGCGCGTACGCCGAGCTGTTCCGCGCCCAGGTGGAGCTGTCGCTCGGGCGCTTCGAGGCGGCCCAGGGCTTCGCCCGCGCGGCGCTGGCGGTCAAGCACCGCCTGCGTGACAACATCGGGATCGCGCTGGCCCTCGACGTGCTGGCGTGCGCCGCGTCCGCCTCCGGGCAGGCCGAGCCCGCCGCGCGCCGGCTCGGGCTGGCCCAGCAGGTGTGGGACACGGTCGGGCGGGCGCAGATCGGCATCCGCCAGTGGGTCGCCGCCCGCGAGCGCTGCGAACGGCAGGCGCGGGAGCTGCTCGGGGACCGGGCGTACCGGGCGGCCTTCCTGGCCGGCTACGACACCGGCCTGGAGACCGGCATCCTGCACGCCCTCGACCCCGCCGCCCACGACCGTACGGCCCCAGAGCGCTGACCGGTCGTCAGCTCCCGGCCAGGCGGGTGGCCGCGGCGCGGAAGAGCAGCGGCTCGTCGCCGGGGCGGCAGACGAGCTGCAGGCCGACCGGCAGGCCGTCCACGGTGCCCGCGGGGACCGTCAGCGCGGGGAGACCCAGCACGTTCCACGGGCAGGTCAGCGCCAGCAGGGCGGGACGGACCTCGACCGTCCGGCCCGCCGGCGCCACCTCGCGCCGGTCGAGCGGCGGCGCGGTCAGCGGCACGGTCGGCAGGGCGAGCACGTCGTGCCGCTCGAACAGCGCGCCGAACTCCGCGGCCAGGCGCTCGCGGGCGGCCAGGGCGCGGACGTGCCGCCAGCCGGGCACCTCCGCGGCGGCGCCCAGGCGTTCGAGCACCTCGGGGCCGAACAGCTCGGGCGCGTCCGCCAGCCGCTCGGCGTGCACGGACGCCGCCTCGCAGGACTGGATGACGGTGTACGTCACGCGCGCCTCCTGGGCCAGCCCCTCGGGCAGGCGCACCTCGTCCATGGGGCCCGCCGCCGCCCGGACGGCCCGCACCACCCGCGTGTCCCAAGCGTCCGGGCCGTCCGTGTCCAGCCACGCGATCCGTCCCTGCGCGTCCGCGCGCTCTTCCTCGTCCCCGGCGGGCTCCGCTCCGGCCAGGCGGCGGTAGGCGATCAGGCAGTCGGCCTCGTGGCCCGCGAGCACGCCCACGTGGTCGAAGGACGTCGCCAGGGGGAACACGCCGTCCGCCGGGATCGCGCCGTACGCGGGCTTGAACCCGGCGATCCCGCACAGGGCGGCCGGGATGCGGACGGAGCCGCCCGTGTCCGTGCCGAGGGCGAGCGGGACGATGCCCGCCGCCACGGCCACCGCGCTGCCCCCGCTGGATCCCCCCGACATGCGCGCCGGGTCCCACGGGTTGCGCGACGGGCCGGAGGCGGAGCGGTCGCCGGTGGGGCCGTAGGCGAACTCGTGGGTCGTGGTCTTGCCGACGACGACCGCGCCCGCCCGGCGCAGGCGGGCCACGCACTCGGCGTCCTCGCCGGGGACGTACCCGGCGAAGTGCCGCGACCCCATGGTGGCGGGCAGCCCGGCCACCATGATCAGGTCCTTCACCGCCACCGGGATCCCGTGCAGCGGGCCCCGGTCGGCGCCCCTGGCCAGCTCGTCGTCCGCCTGCCGGGCCGCCCGCAGCGCTCCGGCGGCGTCGACGGTGACGAACGCGTTGAGCGCCGGGTTCAGGGCCGCCGCGGCGTCCAGGGCCTGCTCGGCCAGGGCGGCGCAGGTCGTCCTGCCGTCGCGCAGGTCGCGGGCCAGCTCGGGGATGGTGCGGCCGGTGAAGGGGCCGGGGGGCGGGATCGTGTGGCCGGTGAGAGAGCCGGGGGAGAAGGACATGGCTCTCTTTCTACACATTCCCGCCCTTCGGGTCACCGCTGGTTCGCGGCCCCGAGGCGGTGGGCCAGCCGGTCCAGCGCCATGTTGATCACGATGAAGATGGCCGCGATGAGGATCGCCGCCGGGATCACGTTGGAGAAGTTGGCCGCGATCCCGTTCAGCCCGCGGTCCACCAGCTCGTCGTAGCCCACGATCAGGCCGAGCGCCGAGTCCTTCAGCAGCACGATGAACTGGCTGACCAGCGCGGGCAGCATGGCCTTCAGCGCCTGCGGCAGCAGGACGAGCCGCATCACCTGGCCCTTGCGCATGCCGACCGCGTACGCCGCCTCCCGCTGCCCCTTCGGCAGGCTCAGCACCCCGGCCCGGATGATCTCGGCGATCACCGACCCGTTGTAGAGCGTGAGCCCGAACACCACCGCCGCGAAGGCCGAGATGTTCACCCCGATGAGCACGTACGAGCCGAAGAAGGCGAAGAAGATCAGCAACAGCAGCGGCACGGCGCGGAAGAACTCCACCACCACGGCCGCCGGCACCCGGATCCACCGGTGCTCCGACAGCCGGGCCGTGGCGAAGACGATCCCGAACAGCCCGGCCAGCACCACCCCGGCGACGGCCGCGGACAGCGTCCCGGCCAGGCCGGGCAGGATGAACGTGGCCCAGACGTCCCCGCGCAGCAGCGGCAGCCACTTCTCGGCCGCCCACTGGTCTTTCGCGTCGAAGCGCACGTAGACGACGTACGCCACTGCCAGCAGGCCGAGCGCGACGGCCGCCGTCAGCATCCGGTTGCGGGCGATGCCGCGCGGCCCCGGGGCCTCGTACAGGTTCGTGTAGGCGCTCACCTGGCCACCGCCAGCCGCCGCGACAGCCAGCCGAACAGCAGCCCCGTCGGCAGGCACAGCAGCACGAAGCCGGCGGCGAAGCCGAGGAAGATCTCGATGACCTGGTCACCGTAGGTCTCGATCAGCTCGCGCATCCGCACCGACGCCTCGCCCACGCCCACGACCAGCGCGATCGTGGTGTTCTTGGTCAGCGCGATGAGGATGCTGCCCAGCGGCGCCACCACCGCGCGGAACGCCTGCGGCAGCGTGATCAGCAGCAGCGTCCTGACGAAGCTCAGCCCCAGCGAGCGGGCGGCCTCCGCCTGCCCCACGGGCACGGTGTTGAGCCCGGAGCGCAGGGCCTCGCAGACGAACGCCGAGGTGTAGGCGGTCAGCCCGATGACCGCGAGCCAGAAGTTGTTGGTCGCGAGGTCGTCGGACAGCTCCAGCCCCAGGTTCGCCCCGATGCCCAGGCCGGTGAACAGCAGCACCAGGGTCAGCGGCGTGTTGCGGGCCACGGTCACGTACGCGCTCGCGGCGCCGCGCAGGGAGGACAGCGGGGAGACCCGCATGGCGGTCAGCACCGTCCCCAGCACGAGGGAGCCGAGCGCGCTGACCGCAGTCAGCCGCACCGTCATCCAGAAGGCGGCCAGGATGGTGCCGCCCTCGGTCAGCAACGCGTCCATGCCGCCTCAGTACCGCTCGAGCTGCGGGGCCTGCGGCGCGGTGAAACCGGAGGAGCCCACGCTGGCCTGCAGCGCCTTGGTCCAGCTCCCGTCGGAGAACATCTTCTCCAGGGCGTCGTTGACCGCCTTGCGGCCGTTCGTGTCGTCCTTCTTCAGGCCGATGCCGTACTTCTCGGTGCTGAACGGCTTGCCGACCACCTTGAGCTTGCCGGCGTGCTGGGCGGCGTACCCGGCGAGGATGACGTTGTCGGTGGTGAGCGCGTCGAGCTGGCCGCCGAGCACGCGGTCCACGCACGCCGAGTACGTCCGCTCCTCCTGGAGCTGCACCTCCTTGGCGTACTCGGTCTTGACCTTCTGCGCCGGGGTCGAGCCGGCGACCGAGCACAGCTTCTTGCCGTTGAGCGTCTCCGGCCCGGTCAGCGCGGCGTCGTCGGTCCTGACCAGCAGGTCCTGCCCGGCCACGAAGTACGGCCCGGCGAAGGACACCTTCTGCTTCCTGGCGTCGGTGATCGAGTACGTGGCCACCACCAGGTCCACCTGGCCCTGCTCGATGAACGCCTCACGGTTGGCCGACACGGTCTCCTTGAACGTGATGCCCGCCGGCTCGACCCCGAGCTGCTTGGCCACGTACTTGGCGACCTCGATGTCGAAGCCGGTGAAGCCGCCGTCCGGGGTGCGCAGGCCGAGGCCGGGCTGGTCGGCCTTCACCCCGATCACCAGCTTCTTGTCGTTCTTGGCCTTGTCCACGACGGAGGCGTAGTCGCCCTGGCCGCCGCCGCACCCGGCGACGGTGGCGGTGACGGCGACCACGGCGAAGACGGCGTAGAGGGATCTGCCGAACATGACACTCCTTAGTGGGTGAGGATCTTGGCGAGGAAGGACTGCGCGCGGTCGCTGCTGGGCGCGCCGAAGAAGGCGTCGGGGGTGTTCTGCTCGACGATCTCGCCGTCGGCCATGAAGACGACCCGGTCGGCCGCCCGCCGGGCGAAGCCCATCTCGTGGGTGACGACGACCATGGTCATGCCCTCGCGGGCCAGCGCCGTCATGACCTCGAGCACCTCGTTGACCATCTCGGGGTCCAGCGCCGAGGTGGGCTCGTCGAACAGGATCGCCTTCGGGTCCATGGCCAGCGCCCTGGCGATGGCCACCCGCTGCTGCTGCCCGCCGGAGAGCTGGGCGGGGAACTTCGCGGCCTGGCTGCCGATGCCGACCCGGTCGAGCAGCTCGCGGGCCTTGCGCACGGCCTCCTCCTTCGACCGCTTGAGCACGTGGACCTGCCCGAGGACGACGTTGTCCAGGACGGTCTTGTGCGCGAAGAGGTTGAACGACTGGAAGACCATGCCGACCTCGGCCCGCAGCCGGGCCAGCGCCTTGCCCTCGGCGGGCAGCGGCGTCCCGTCGAGGCTGATCGTGCCGGAGTCGATGGTCTCCAGCCGGTTGATCGCGCGGCACAGCGTGGACTTGCCCGCCCCGGACGGGCCGATGATCACCACGACCTCGCCCTGCCCGACGGTCAGGCTGACGTCCCTCAGCACATGGTGATCACCAAAGCGCTTGTTGACCTGGTCCAGGACGATCAGATCCGCCTGGCTCATGCGTCACGCTCCTTGTGTCGGTCAGCGTTGGCGTAACCGTAGGAGCCGGGTGTGCCGGGGAGAGGCTTGTGATCGTTCTGCTCAGCGTTTGATCGTTCTGCTCAGCGATTGGCCGGCCGGGCGGAGTCGGAGGTGGCGCCGGGGGTGATCCCGATGGTGGCCATGTAGGCGCGGTCCCACTCCCCGTCGCGCAGCCAGCGGGAGATCAGCCCGTTGAGGTAGTCGCGGAAGGCCACGTCCTGCCTGCGGATGCCCATCCCGTACGGCTCGCGCCCGAACGGCTTGCCGACCAGCCGCAACGTGTCGGGGTGCTGGGCCAGCAGCCCGAGCAGGATGGTGTCGTCGGTGCTGAGCGCGTCGACCCGGCCGGCCACCAGCGCCGGCACGCAGATGCTGTAGGCGTCCACGATCTCCAGGTCGGCCTCGGGCACGGTGGTGCGCAGGCGGTCGACGGAGGTGGAGCCGATGGCGGTGCAGACGACCTTGCCCTTCAGGTCGGACACCTGGTTGATGGTGGAGTCGTTCCGCCTGACCAGGAGGTCCTGTCCGGCGTAGTAGTACGGGTCGGTGAACGAGACCCGCTCGGCCCGCGACGGCGTGATCGAGTACGTGGCGACGACGAGGTCCACCATGCCCTGCTCGATGAAGTTCTCGCGCTCGCGGGAGACGGTCTCGACGAAGCGGATGTTGCGCTCGCTGCCCGTCAGGTCCTTGGCCACCAGCCTGGCCATCTCCGCGTCGAACCCGGTGATCCGCCCGCTGACCGGGTCCTTGTAGCCGAACAGGGGCTGGTCGAACTTGATGCCCACGGTCAGCACGCCGCGCTCCCTGATGCGGGCCATGGTGGAGCCTTCTGGGAAGGTGCCCGGCTCGGTGCAGCCCGCGGTCGAAAGGCACACCAGCATCGCCGCGACCAGCGCCCGGAGCGCTCTCACCGGACCCGGTACCGGTTCTGCGGCCGGCCGGTCGGCCCGTAGCGCGGGCGGCCCTCGACCAGGCCGCGCTCGGCCAGGTGCTCCAGGTAGCGGCGGGCGGTGGCCCGGCTGACGCCGATCATCCCCGCCAGCTCGTGCGCCGAGGCGTCCTCGTCGACCCCGGCCAGCGCGTCCAGCACCGCCTGTTCGGTCGCGGCGGAGATGCTCTTCGGACGGGCGGCCTGGTCGAGGTGGAGTGAGCGGAAGATGCGGTCGATCTCCTGCTGCTCGGCGAAGCGGCCGCCCGACTCGAGTTGCTCGGCGGTCGCCGCGTAGCGCAGCAGGGTCTGTTCGAGTATGCCCGCCCTGGTCGGCTTGACCAGGTAGTACAGGGCGCCGCGCTGCATGGCCGCGCGTACCGTGGCCGACTCCTTGCGGCCGGAGATCACGATGACGTCGGTGGGCGGCTGATCGGGCCGCCGCAACCGGTGCGCCACCTCCAGGCCGGGCATATCCGGAAGGTGCAGATCGAGCAGGACCAGCCGGGGCGCGAAGCGGCCGGCGGCGGCCAGCGCCGCGTGCCCGGTGTGCGCGATGCCCACGACCCTGAACCCGAGCACCCGGTTCACCTGAGCGTGCAGTGCGGCGGTGACCACCGGGTCGTCGTCCACGATGAGAACGGTGATGTCCCTGAGCTCAGGCATCGCCACGCTCCTCGTCAAACTGGTAGATCATTCCAGCTTAGGTGGGTTTTATTAAAAAAGATCGACTTTTGTGCGTTCTGCTCACGGGGAACCAGCGAACCGGCTGGTTCTTTCCTACTCTGTACCCGAACGAGTGGGGGGAGGGACGGACGCCCGTGCGGTGGTTGCTCGCGGTGACGGCCCTGTGGACGCTGCTCGGCCTGCTGCCCCTGGCGCTGCTCACCTCCTCCAGCATCTCCATGTCGGAGGACGCGGTCCGCCAGGAGGTCACCGACCGGGTCACGACCACCGCCTCGGTCAGCCGGGTCGTCGTCGAGCAGCAGATGAGCTCGCTCAAGCAGCTCGTCACCTCCTTCGCCCAGCGCCCCCAGGTACGCGACGCGGTGGGCGACACGACCCCCGTCACCCTGCGCGACTGGCTCGGCGAGCTGAAGCGCATGCGCGACGGCGTCAGCGGCCTGATCATGATCTCCCCGGAGGGCGACATGCTCGGCGCCGAGCCGCCGACGGTCCTCCCGCAGGACGCCACCAGCACCGACTGGTACCGCGCCGTGCGCGACCGGCACACGGCCCACGTCTCGCAGGCGTACACGCCCACGATGGTCGGCGTGTCCAGGGCGGTGGCGGTGGCCGTGCCCATCGAGAGCGCCGACCGCACCCGCATGCTCGGCATGCTCACCGTCGTCTACAGCCTCGACGCCATCCAGGAGTTCGCCGAGGAGGCCGCGGAGGCGCAGGACATCCGGCTGCTCATCACCGACAAGGCCGGCGTGCTGGTCGCCGACCCGGGCCGCAAGCTCTACGCCCTCACCTCCCTGCGCGAGGACCCCCGGGTGGACGCCGCGCTCGCCGGGAAGGCGTGGAACGGCATGTTCCACGGCATCGACGGCACGGTGCTGTCGGCCTCCGAGCCCATCCCGAGCATCGGCTGGACGGTCACCGCCGAGGTCTCCGCCGCCGAGGCGCTGGCCTCGGCCGAACAGGTGCGCGCCAACGTGCTCACCGTCGCCGCCCTGCTCGCCCTGCTCATCCTCATCGGGCTCGGCCTGCAGATCCACAGCACGCGGGTCCGCCGCCGGGCCCAGAACACCCTGTCCAGGTACGCCGCCGAACTGGCCGCCGCCAGGGACGAGGCCGTCAGCGCCTCCAGCGCGAAGTCGGAGTTCGTGGCCAAGATCAGCCACGAGATCCGCACCCCGATCAACGGCGTGCTCGGCATGAACTCCCTGCTCATGGGCACCCGCCTGGACGACGAGCAGCGCTACTACGCCACCACCGCCCAGGAGTCGGCCCAGAACGTGCTGCGCCTGCTCGACGACTTCCTCGACCTGTCCAGGATCGAGGCCGGGCACCTGCAGGTCGAGGCGGTCCCGTTCGACCTGCCGCGCCTGTGCGACGAGGTGGTGGCGCCGTTCGCGCCGCACGCGTACGAGCAGGGGCTCTGGCTGACCCTGCGCCTCGACGAGAACGTGCCGGGCCAGGTCTGCGGCGACCCTGCCCGGCTGCGCCAGGTGCTGACGAACCTGGTCGGCAACGCGCTGAAGTTCACCGTCCAGGGCGGCGTGGACCTGCAGGTCAGCCTGCACGAGGGTGAGCCGGGCCAGGAGCGGGCGGTGCTCAGGTTCGCGGTGGCGGACACCGGGATCGGGGTCGGCCCCCATGACCGCGAGCGGGTGTTCGGCGTCTTCCGCCAGGTCGACTCGCCGATCACGCGCAGGACCGGCGGCAGCGGGCTGGGCCTGGCCATCAGCCGGCAGCTCGTCGAGCTGATGGGCGGCTCGATCGGGCTGGACAGCGTGGAGGGGGTGGGCAGCCGGTTCTGGGCGACCCTGCCGGTGGACGTCCTGGACTGGTCGGAGCCGGGGGCCGGGGCGCTGGAGGGGCGGCGCGCGCTCGTCGCCGACCAGCGTCCCGAGGACCGTACGCTGGCCGCGCGCTTCCTGGCGCAGGCCGGGGCCGAGGTCGAGGAGACCATGGACGAGGAGTCCGCCCTGGCGCTGCTGCGGGCCGCCGCCGGGAGCGGGGAGCCGTACGAGCTGGCCGTCGTGGCGCTCGACCTGGGCGCGGGCCCGCACCCGGCAGGCCCCACCCAGGCGGGCCCTCTTCAAGCGGGCGCGCCGGGCTCGCTCGCCCACGTCATCCTCACCGACCCGCTGTTCCAGGCCACCAGCGTGATCGTGGTGGTGACGCCGGGGCGGGCCGGGTTCGCCTGGCCGGGCGCGGCGGGGGAGCGGGCCGTCCAGTCGATCACCCGGCCGCTCAGCCGCCGCCGCCTGCTCGCCGCCGCCGAGAACGCCCTGGGCACCTGCGACTCCCCCGGCGACGCCGTCACGGGCAACGGCGGCAGCCCCGACGGCGGCGTACGGATCCTGGTGGCCGAGGACGACGAGGTGAGCCGCCAGGTCGCGCTGCTCGTGCTGGCGCAGGCCGGGCACGCGGTCGAGGTGGTCGACGACGGCGAGAAGGCCGTGCGGGCGGTGCTGGCCGGCGAGTACGACCTGGTCTTCATGGACTGCCAGCTCCCCGTGCTCGACGGCCTGGCCGCCACCGAGGAGATCAGGAGACGCGAGCAGGTCCACACCCCGATCATCGCCATGACCGCCGCCGCCATGCCGGACGACCGGATCCGGTGCCTGGAGGCGGGCATGGACGACCACCTGGCCAAGCCGGTGGACTGGCCGCGCGTGCTGGCCAGGATCCCGGAGTGGGCGGCCTCGGCCGGGCTCCCGCCCGAGCTGGCGGGGCTGTCTCAGGAGGCGCTGGCGGACGTCGCGCGAGCCTATCTGGCGACCGCGACGCGTACGTTCGAGGAGCTGGGGCAGGCGGTGCGGGCCGGTGACCTGGCGGCGGCGGCCGAGCTGGCGCACCGGCTCAAGGGCGCCTGCGCGACCGTCGGGGCGACCCGCGAGGCGGAGCTGTGCCGCCGGATCGAGGACCTGTCGCGGGCCGGGCAGGCCGTGGACGAGGCCCTGCTCGACGAGCTGCGCACCCTGCTCGGCGAGGCCCCCGAGTGGATGAACGCCGCCTACTCCTGACCTGAGGCCCGCCGGCTCGGGCGCGAAGGGCGGCCGCCGTTACGGTTTTCCGCCATTCAGCTCGGCGGCTCACCCCCATGGTGGCGGCCCGGCGGGGCTCCTAGCGTGGGCGGCGTGATCAGCCTGACGAGTTTGAGCAAGAGATACGGCGACCGTCTCGCCGTGGACGACCTGTCGCTCGAGGTGAGACCGGGCACGGTGACCGGCTTCCTCGGCCCGAACGGGGCGGGCAAGTCGACCACGATGAGGCTGGTCCTCGGCCTCGACCGGCCCACCTCCGGCACCGCGCTCGTCGGCGGCGTCCCGTACGCCCGGCTCAGGGATCCGCTGCGCACCGTCGGCGCGCTGCTCGACGCCCGCGCCGCCCACCCGGGCCGCAGCGGACGGGCCCACCTGACGGCGCTGGCGCGCAGCAACGGCATCGCGCGGCGGCGGGTGGACGAGGTGCTGGAGACGGTCGGGATGGCGGGCGCGGCGCGCAGGCGGGCCGGAGCCCTGTCGCTGGGGATGAGCCAGCGGCTCGGGATCGCGGCGGCGCTGCTGGGCGACCCCGAGGTGCTGATGTTCGACGAACCCGTCAACGGGCTCGACCCGGACGGCGTGCGCTGGGTCCGCGGTCTCATGCGCTCGCTGGCGGCCGAGGGCCGCACGGTGTTCGTCTCCAGCCACCTCATGAGCGAGATGCAGCTCACCGCCGACCACCTCGTGGTCATCGGCAAGGGCCGGCTCATCATGGACGCCCCGCTCGCCGACGTCCTGGCGGGCAGCTCGCTGACGGCCGTACTCGTCCGCACCCCGCACGCCGGCGACCTCGCGGAGCGCCTGCGCGCCGCCGGGATCGCGGTACGGCGGCTCGGCGAGAACGAGCTGGAAGCCACCGGCGCCCCCGTCGAGCGGATCGGCGACCTGGCCCACGAGGCCGGGATCCGCCTGCACGAGCTGCGGAGCAGGGAGGCGTCCCTGGAGCAGGCGTACCAGGAGCTGACCTCGGGCAGCGTCGAGTACGGAGTGGGCAGATGAGGACACTGCGGCAGGCCATCGGGTCCGAATGGGCGAAGCTGTGGTCCGTCAGGTCCACGTGGTGGTGCCTGGCCTGCGCGTCCGCCCTCATGGTGCTGACCGCCGTCACCCTGGGCGGCGCCACCGCCACCGAGGCCCTGCGTGACGGTGGGACGGGGGTGCGGGTCGTCGCCAGCGAGCCCGTGGTGTCGGCCACGACGTTCGTGCAGTTCGCGCTGGTGGCCCTGGCCATGCTGACGATCACCTCGGAGTACGCCTCCGGCGGCATCCGCGTCACGCTCCAGGCCACGCCCGGGCGCGGGATCCTGCTGGCGGCCAAGGCGCTGGTGGTGGCCCCCGTGATGGTCGCGGTGGGGGTGCTGACGGGCGCGGCGGCGACGGCGGCCGTCTACGCGCTGTTGTCGCTCGACGTGTTCGGCGGCCTCGTCGTGGCCCCCGCCGGGCAGGTGGTGGCCGACCTGCTGGGGGTCGGCGTGTTCTTCGCGCTGGTGTCGGTGCTGACCCTGGGCGTGGGCGCGGCCGTGCGCAGTGCGGCGGGCACGCTCACCGTGGTGTTCATGCTGCTGCTGGGGTTGCCGCTGATGCTGCTCATGACGGGCAGCCAGGCGGCGGTGGCCGCGGCGCTGCGCATGCCGGCGTTCGCGGGGCTGGCGTTCATGGGCAGCACGGACAACGTCACGGCCGGGCCGATGCCGTACTCGGCGGGGGAGGGGCTGGTGTGGCTGCTGGCCTGGACGGCGACGGCCGTGGTGACGGGCCACGCCGTGCTGCGCCGCCGCGACGCATAGACTCGCGACACATGGACTCCACGCCCGCGGCAGAGCAGGTCGCAGGGCCGGGCACTGGGCCGATCACTGGGCCGATCATTGGGCCGGTCACTGGGGGCGTCGCAGGGCGCGTGACAGGCGGCCGGATCGCCCGCGTGCCGGCCGCGGTCGTGCTCGGGACGCTCCTCGCCCTGGCCGAGCTGGTCTTCCTGATCGCCGCGGGGCCCGCGGCGCTGATCCCCGCGCTGCGGCCCGCCGCCAGGCGCGGGCTGGCCCGGCTGACCGCGCTCGAACGCGCCCGCCTGTCCCGCTGGCTCGGCACCGACACGGCCGTTCGCGAAGACCGGTACGCCTTCCTGGCCGCCCGCGCCGCGCTCGGCGTCCTGGGCGGCTACGCGTGCGCGATGGTCCTGTTCCTGGCCGTCCTCCTGCTGCTGGGCGGCACGTGGGACCTGCTGTGGGGCCACTCGCGGCCGGTGCCGCTGGACCTGCCCGGCGTCAAGATCGTCACCAGCGACGGCGCGCTCGGCCTGGCCACCGGCCTGCTCACGGTGGTCGTGCTCGCCCTGCTGACCGTGGCCATGGCCGCGGCCGACCGCCGCCTGGCCGAGCACTTCCTCGGCCCCGGCCCCCAGGAACGGCTGCGCAGGCGCATCGCCGAGCTGACCGCCACCCGTTCCGGCATCGTCAGGGCCGTCGACGACGAGCGCCGCAGGATCGAACGCGACCTGCACGACGGCGTGCAGCAGCGCGGCGTCGCCCTGGCCATGCTGCTCGGCCGCGCCCGGCACAGCGGCGACCACGACCAGATCGCCGAGCTGGTCGAACAGTCCTACACCGAGTCGCGCCGCCTCCTCGACGAACTGCGCAGCGTGGCCTGGCGCGTCTACCCCACCGCGCTCGACGAGCTGGGCCTGCGCGCCGCGCTCGCCGGAGCCGCCGAGCGGGCCGGGGTGCCCGTCACCGTGCACTACGGTCTCGGCGCGCGGCTCGCCTCGGAGGTCGAGACCGCGCTGTACTTCGTCGCCCGCGAGGCCCTCACCAACGCGGTCAAGCACGCCGCCGCGCGTGACATCCTGGTGGTCCTGAGCGAGGACGAGCGGACGGTGAGCGTGGCGATATCCGACGACGGCAAGGGGGGCGCCGACCCCTCCGGCGGCGGCCTGTCCGGGCTGGCGCGGCGGGTGCTGGCCCTCGACGGCACGTTCACCGTCGACAGCCCGCCCGGCGGCCCCACCAGGATCGGTGCCACGCTGCCCAAGGCGCCGCCGTGCGGGTGATCCTGGCCGACGACTCCGTCCTGCTGCGCGAGGGCCTCACCCGGCTGCTCGCCGACGCCGGGCACGAGGTCGTCGCCGCCGTCGGCGACGCGCCCGCGCTGCTCGACGCCGCCGCGCGGCACCGTCCCGACGTGGCCGTGATCGACGTACGCATGCCGCCCACGCACAAGGACGAGGGGCTGCGGGCGGCGCTGGAGATCCGCGAGCGCCTGCCGGGGGTCGCCGTGCTCGTCCTGTCGCAGTACGTCGAGCAGCACTACGCCGCCCGGCTCCTGGCCGGTTCCACCGAAGGGCTCGGCTACCTGCTGAAGGACCGCGTCTCGGAGGTGGCCGAGTTCCTCGACTCGCTGGAGCGGGTACGCGCGGGCGGCACGGCGTTCGACCCCGAGGTGGTGCGCCAGCTCTTGGCGCGCACCACCCGCGCCGACCCGCTGAGCAGGCTCAGCCCACGCGAGGGCGAGGTGCTGCGCCACCTCGCCCAGGGATACGTCAACGCCGCCATCGCCGAACGCCTGCACGTCTCGCTCAGCACGGTCGAGAAGCACGTCAACGCCATCATGGACAAGCTCGACCTGCCCCGCGACCCCGGCTACAGCCGCCGCGTGCTGGCCATCCTGCGCTACCTCGAAAGCTGACCGGGCCGCCCCGCCCCCCGGGACCGGCCGGTTGGGGGCGGATCGCGAGGGTAGGAGGAGCCCTCGCCGAAGGGACCCGCCACGCCGAAGCGGATCCCGTCAGGTCAACGGGGGAAGGACCACGCCATGACCGTCATGCTCGCCGACGGCCACTCGATGCCACGCCTGGGCCTGGGCACCTGGCCGATGAACGACCAGGAGGCCCACCAGGCCGTGACGACCGCCCTCGCGCTCGGCTACCGGCTGATCGACACGGCCGCCTCGTACGGCAACGAACGCGGCGTCGGGGCCGCCGTGGCGGAGACGCCGGTGGCCCGCGAGGACCTGTTCGTCACGACGAAGCTGCGCGGCTCCCACCACGGCTACGACGCGGCCCTGCGCGGCTTCGAGGCGAGCCGGGCCAGGCTCGGCCTCGACTACGTCGACCTGTACCTCATCCACTGGCCGCTGCCCGGCCGCGGCCTCTACACCGAGACCTGGCGGGCCCTCGTCCACCTGCGCGAGCAGGGCCTGGTCCGCTCGATCGGGGTGTCCAACTTCACGCCCGAGCACATCGAACGCGTGGTCGCCGACACCGGAGTCCGGCCGGTCGTCAACCAGATCGAGCTGCATCCCGGCTTCCCCCAGAGCGGCCTGCGCGCCTGGCACGCCGACCACGACATCGTGACCGAGTCGTGGAGCCCGCTCGGCGCCGGGAGCAAGCTGCTGGACGAGCCCGTCGTGACCGAGCTGGCCGCCGCCCACGGGCGTACTCCTGCGCAGGTGGTGCTGCGCTGGCACCTGCAGTTGGGCACCGTGCCCATCCCCAAGTCGGCCGATCCCGGCCGCATGCGGCAGAACCTCGAGGTGTTCGACTTCGACCTGTCGCCGCAGGACATGGCCCGCCTCGACGACCTGTCCACCGGCGGACGCATCGGCGGCGACCCGGAGACGTACGTCGAGCTGTGACCCGACCGCCCTTCAGAACGCGGTGTGCGCCAGCCAGTGCTCCAGCAGCGCCCGGTCGCCGGTGACGTCCCGGGGCGGCAGCCGCCGCGCCAGCACCAGCATGCACTCGGCCACCGGCCCTGACAGCACCACGTCGCCGTGCCCGCGCCCGCGCTCCCACCGGATCCCCTCGGGACCACGGGTGACCAGCCAGCCCGCCATCCCGTCGTCCGGCAGGACGGCGAGGCGCTCGCCCCGGCCGAGCAGCCTCGCCAGCTCCGGTTTGGCGGACCGCGCCCATGGCGTCGCCAGGAGCTGCATGCCCTCGGTCAGCACGTCGGCCGCCAGGTCGTCGGCGATCTCGAACGCCGCGCCCGTCGTGACGGCCGCGTCGTAGTGGTGCACGGCGGTGTCGCAGAACATTCTGCGCAGCCAGAAGCGCGGCGGCACCGGCCCCAACATCGACCACACCTCGGCCCGTCCCCGGTCCTCGGCCTCCCGCAGGGCGGCGACCAGTTCCCCTGCGCCGGTCAGCAGCCACTCCTCCCACGCGGCGGGCGCGCCCGGGCCGGCCTCGCGCGGGTCGGGCACCGGCAGCGGCGTCCCGGCGCGGACGACCTCGGCCGCCCAGCGGTGCGCCTGCCCGATGTGCCCGACCAGATCGCGCAGCCGCCACTCGGGGCAGGTGGGCACCCGGGCCTCGGGCTCCCCTCCGGCCACGGCGCGCGCGAACCCGGCCGTCTGCTCCCACAGCCCCTCCACGATCCGGGCGGCATCCACCGAGCCATCCCCTACGGTCATGACGTGACTCCTCTCCACGGGGGTACGCCGCCACCGTAGAAACTCCAGTCCGACTGGAAGTCAAGTCCACACGCGCGGGTCGGCTCCATGCGCCGGTCTGATGCCGCACACCGTGTGCAGAATGTGCAACTCCGCTCACTGATCGCGACTGGGCGGCGTACCGTTGGAAGGACTCTGGGTGATCGCAGGAGCGCTACATGTACGCACGCGATGCGCTATGGGACTCAGCATGGGTCCGGGCGCTCATCAGCGTTGAGGACATCGGTGGCGTGCTCAAGGCCGCCCGGCAGGCTCGCGGGTGGCGGCAACCGCCCTCCAGCCTCAGTCCCAGGAGGATCCAGTGAGACGCCGTACCTTCTTGGCCGCAGCGGGCCTCGCGGTCCCCGCGCACATGCTGACCTCGCTGGACGATGCTCTGGCCATCCTGCCGGCACCGGCCGTTCCGCCGACGGCGAGCGAGGTCGCCGCTCGCCTCGCCCGCGCCCGCACGCTGTTCGACGCCGGAGGGCTGGACACGCTCGTGGACCGGCTCCCGGGGCTGCTGAGCGTCGCGCACGCCGTTGCCAAGCAGGACCGTGGCCCCAGCGGGTACGCGCGGCTGGCCTCGTGCTATGAGCTCGCCACCGACGTCCTGGCCAAGCTCGGTGCGCCGGCGCGGCGAATCACAGCCGACCGCGCGACGGCGTACGCCCGGCTGTCCGGGTCGCCGGTCGCGATGGCGTCCGCAGCGCGTCAGCTCAGCATCGTTCTGCGCCACGAGGGACGGCATACTCTGGCCGACCGGGTGACGGCGGAGGCCGCCGACCGACTGGAGGCGGCCGGCCTGACGACTCCCGCCGAGGCGGCGACCTACGCGCAGTTGTTGTGCACGTGCGCGTACAACGCGGCACATTCAGGCGACCGGGAGCGCGCCCTGGAGATGATCACCGACGCTGAACGCGCCGCAGCGCGTCTATCGGACTCTCATGGTCAGCCGTTCACGGTCACACCCGCGAGCGTCGCGCTGTACCGAGTCGGAATCCACTGGTCTCTCGGTGACGCAGGGGCAGCACTACGGGTCGGCCGGCTACTGCACCCAGGCCAGTTCCCCACCGCCGAGCGCCGCGGGCGCCTGCACACCGACATGGCGCGCGCCTGGTGGCAAGCGGGCCGTCCGGAAGAGACCGCCCGCGCGCTGCTGGTCGCACACCGCGAGGCTCCCGGTGAGATCCGGCGCCCCTCCATCCACAAGATTGCGACCGACCTTGCCACACGGCATCCCAGGGCAGCGGGGGTACGGCAACTAGCGGTGCTCGTCAGGACTCAGGGGTCTCAGGCGGGCCGCAGGTAGTGGTCGTCGCCCCGGCGGCTCTGGGGCGTGGGCCCTATTCACTCCATCCCAAGTGTTCGCGCCCCAGGGGGCGAGGAGAGCGCGGGGTGACGCTTGAGCCTTTTGCGCCTCAGAACAGTCAGGCAGCGTTGCGACTGACTTCCAGTAGCGGAGTAGGTCGGAAGGCCGCGTCGGGCAGCCCTCCGAACGTGTGCCGGTTGCCGCTCCCCGACGGGGCTGCCCCGTGCTTATCGCCGCCGGATGCCGAACCCCAAAAGATGAGCCGAGTCGGCGCGCAGCGCGGCGCCGCTTCGAACACCGCGGCGGCATCCTTCCAGGGCATGTCGGAGTGCTTCCTGGTCGTGCGCTTCTGCGTTGGTCACGGGCTCCGATCGTTCCAGGATGTCGAACCTGACATTCTTTTGTGAGACTTCCCGGTGAAGGCTGTTGTTTTGGGAAATGTCGCTCATATGGTCGTGGCCATGACCATCGACGACTTCATCGACGCGCTCCCCAAAGTCGAGCTCCACGTGCACCTGGTCGGCTCGGCCTCGGTCGCCACCGTGCTCGAGCTCGCCCGCCGTCACCCCGGCGGTACCGTCCCCACGACCGAGGAGGAGCTGCGCCGCTTCTACGCCTTCCGCGACTTCCCCCACTTCGCCCAGGTCTACCAGGCCGTCAACGCCCTCGTCAGGGAGCCGGAGGACGTCGCGACCCTTGTCCTCGGCCTGGCGCGTGACCTGGCCCCGCAAGGCGCCCGCTATGTGGAGCTCCAGGTGACGCCGTACGCCCACCACCTGGTCGGCATGCCCATGCGCGAGGTGACGCAGGCCCTGGATCTGGCCGCGAGCCGCGCCCTGGCCGACCATGGGGTGGAGGTGGCGTACATCTTCGACATCATCGGCGAGTACGGCGAGGAGGCCGCCAGGGTGACGGTGGAGCACGCGTTGCAGGAACCTCCCGTCGCGCTGGTAGGTTTCGGGATCGGCGGCATCGAGCAGGAGCGCCCGAAATATCGGGACGCGTTCCGCTCCGCGTTCTCGGCCGCCCGCGCCGCCGGTCTGCACAGCGTCCCGCACGGCGGTGAGATGTCCGGACCCGAGACGATCTGGGAGGTCATCGAGGGCTACGGGGCCGAACGCATCGGCCACGGCATCAACTGCCTCGCGGACCCGCGCCTGGTCGCCTACCTGCGCGACACCCAGCTCCCGCTGGACGTCTGCCCGACCTCGAACGTCTGCACCGGCCAGGTCACCGCCATCGGCGAGCACCCGCTGCCGAGGATGCTGGAGGAGGGCCTGTACGTGACGCTGAACAGCGACGACCCGCCCATGTTCGCCACGACGCTGGCCGACGAGTACCGGACCGCCGCGCGGGCCTTCGGCTTCGGCAGGAGCGAGCTGGCTCAGTTGGCCAGGAACGGTGTCAAGGCGTCGTACCTGGCCGAGGAGCGCAAGCGGGCGCTGCTCACCGAGATCGACGACCTGGTGGGGTGACGACGCCGCAGGGCGGCTCCTGGTCCCGGTTGATCGCGGCGAGCGTTCCATAGAAGGGCCGCTGAAGGGCTTCTCCGGCCATCGGTAGTGTTGGTGTCGTTGAGACGTTCGGTCTCAGTGGAGGTTCAGGTGCCTGTGCGCGACGACACACTCGGGATCGGCGGCCTGAGCCGTCTCACCGGTGTGTCCGTGCGGACCATCCGCTTCTACTGCGACGAGGGCATCGTCGCGTCGGTGCGGAGCGTCGGCGGTCACCGCAGGTTCGGCCGCGACGCCGTCGAGCGGCTGGCCATGATCAGGCGGCTGCGCGGGCTCGGCCTCGGGCTGACCGCGATCGCGGCCGTGTTCAGCGGCGAGCGTTCCATGGCGGAGGCGGTCGCCGCCGAGCGGGCCGCGCTCGATCTGCGCCTGGCCGAGCTGGCCTGGCGGCGGGCCGCGCTGCGGTCCGTGGAGGAGGCCGACCCGGGCGAACAGGCCGCCAGGCTCGCGCTGCTGGCCGTGGTCGAGGACAGTGCAGCGGCCCGCGAGGCGCTGGTCGAGTTCTGGCGGCTGCAGATGGTGGCGCCGGTCTCCGAGGAATTGTTCGTCTCGTTCGTGGCCATGGCCGTTCCGCAGCCGCCGTTCGACCCGACGCCGTCGCAGGTGGTCGCGTACGCCGAGCTGGTCGCCCTGGCCGGTGACCGTTCGCTGCGGCGCGAGCTGCGCGACAGCGCGCGGGCCAACTCCCGGACGATCGGCGACGAGAACGAGCTGCTGCACGGCATCGGTGAGGCGATCACGCTGGCCGGGCCGCCCGTGATCGCGGGTGAGCCGCCGCGCGAGGGGCCGGAGCTGGACCGGTTCGTGGCCGCCCACGCCACGGTCAGGCGCAGTGAGGACACCCCGGCGTTCCGCCGCGAGCTGCTGGGCGCCGTCGAGCGCGACCGCGATCCCCGCGTACGCCGCTACTGGCGGCTCGTCGGTGAGGTCAGCGGCGAGCGGGCCACGGTCGGCGCGATGCACGGCTGGCTGACCGACTCCCTCGAGCGCTCCGTCACGTGACGCGGGCCCGGCCCCGGCGACCCTCCACCCGATCCTCCACCGTGGGCCCCTTCGCCCCGAACGCCCCGAACCTACCGAACGACCCGAACCTCCTGGACGCACCCGACGCACCCGACGCCCCGGACGCGGTGCCTGCGAGCGCCGGAGCCCGCGCGTGCCGGTGGGTCAGGACGACGGCGAGCGCGGCCAGTGCCAGCCACGCCGACGTCATCACGATCAGCCAGGTCCAGCCCGCGTGCCCGTACACGACGGCCCCGGCCGTGCCGCCGGCGCCGCTGCCCAGGTAGTAGCTGAGGGTGTAGATCCCGGCGGCCCGGCCACGGGCGGCGGGGGGCGCCTCGGCGGTGGCCCAGGCGTTGGCGATGGCGTGCGCCGCGAAGAACCCGGCAGTCAGTACGGCGAACCCGGCGGCGACGACCGGCAGCGACGGGTGCGCGGTCAGCGCGGACCCCGCCACGGTCACGGCCAGCGCGGTCACCAGCGCCGGCGTCCGCCCTAGACGCCCGGTCAGCCGCCCGGCCGCGGCCGAGGACGCGGTGCCCATCGCGTACGACAGGAAGACCAGGGACGCGGCGGCCGGGGCGAGCGAGAAGGGCGGGGCGGCCAGCCGGAACCCGGCCGCGTTGTACAACGCCACGAACGCCCCCATCCCCAGCCCTCCGACGAGCACCGGCACCACGAGCCCCGCCCCACCCCAGCGCCCCCGCGCCGCCGAGGCGCTGTGGGTCCGAGCGCCGTCCACCGAAGCACTGTCGGCTCGACCGCCGTCCGCCGGAACGCTGTGGGTCCGAGCGCCGTCGGCCGGAGCGTCGCCTGCCGGAGTGCCGTCGGCCGGAGCACCATGGGCCGGAGTCCCGCCCGCAGGAGCGTCGGCAGCGGCTTCGGTAGCGGCTTCGGTAGCGGCTTCGGCGGGGGCTTCGGCAGGGGTGGCGGTGGTGTCGCGGGGGAGGGTCAGTGCGGTGAACGCCGCGCACACCGACGCCACCCCCGCGACCGCCAGCAGCGCCCCCTCCCACCCCAGAGGCTCGGCCGCGAACCCGGCCCCGAGCCGCCCCAGCATCCCCCCGACCGAGTTGCCCGCGATCATGACCCCGACGGCGCCGGCCAGCCGTCCCGTCCCCAGCCGGTCGGCCAGGTACGCCGCCGCCACCCCCGCGAACCCCGCGATCGCCACCCCCTGCACCCCGCGCATCACCAGCAGCGCGGGAAAGGACGGCGCCAGCGGCAACGCCAGCCCGAGCACCGCCGACACCACCACGGACCACAGGATCACCCGCCGCCGCCCTACCACCCCGGCGAGCCAGGCGAGCGGCAGCACCGCGACGGCCAGCGCCCCGGTCGCCGCCCCGATGGCCAGCGACGCGCTCCCCGGATCCAGCCGGTAGGCCGTCGCGAGCTGCGGCAGCACCGGTTGTGGTGCGTACAGCAGGGCGAACGACGACAGGCCCGCCGCCGCGACGGCCGCGCTGACCCGCCGGGTGCCGCCGGAGACGGGGAAAGCCTTGAGAAGCGTCACTCCTCAAACGCTAAGCACGGCTAATAAATACGTCCAATGCGGTAATGGGCGATAATTCATACTGTGATGGATGAATCGGCCGACCGGCTGGCCGCCCGCCTGGCCCCGGCCCTCGCCCTGCTGGCCGCCGTCGGCGAGACCGGCCACGTGACCCGGGCGGCCGAACTGCTCGGCATCCCCCAGCCCACCGCCAGCCGCCGCCTGGCCGCCCTCGCGGACCTGGTCGGGGCCCCGCTCGTCCTCCCCTCGGGCCGGGGCATCCGCCTGACCAGGGCCGGGCGTACCCTGGCCGCCGCCTCCGGCCGCGCGCTGGCCACCATGACCGCTGCCGCCCGCGAGGTGCGCGAGGAGATCGACCCGGGCAGCGGGCACGTCGTCCTCGGCTTCCTGCACCTGCTCGGGCGCACGCTCGTGCCGTCACTGATCGGCGGTTTCCGGGAGCGCAACCCGTCGATCCGCTTCAGCCTGGCGCAGGGGTCCCGTCAGGACATGCTGGACGCCCTGCGCGCGGGCGAGATCGACCTGGTGTTCGTCGCCCCCATGCCGCTCGGCGATCCCGACCTGGTCAGCCGCCCGCTCGCGGACCAGGAGCTGGTGCTGTCGGCGCCCGAGTCGCACCGCCTCGCCGCCAGGCGACGGGTACGGGCGGCGGATCTGGAGGGGGAGGACCTGGTGACGCTGGAGCCCGGGTACGGCCTGCGCCAGATCACCGACGACCTGTGCGCGGCGGCCGGGTTCGAGCCGCGGATCGCGTTCGAGGGGCAGGAGACGGAGACCGTGCGTGGGCTGGTGGCGGCGGGGCTCGGCGTCGCCGTCCTGCCCCGTTCCGACCTGCCGCCGGCCGCGGCGGGCATGGTGGAGATCCCGCTCTCGCCGCCGCTGTTCAGGACGATCTGCGTGAGCTGGCCGGCGGGCGACCGCCTCACCCCGGCGGCCCGCTCGTTCCGCGACCACGTCTGCTCCCACCACGCCGGCCTCGGCCTCGGGCGCGGCTTCCGTCCCGCGCCCGCGAGCTGAGCGGAGCGCCGGGTGCGCCAGACTGGGGGCCATGACACATGACGGCGACGCGGGCGTGCCGGGCTCGCTGGCCCGGGTCCTGGCCGAGGTCACGGCCGAGCGCGCGGCGCAGGACGCCAGGTTCGGCATGCAGGTGCTGCCCGACGGCACCGGCGGCGCGGGCGCGGCCGGCGAGTCCGCACGCGCGCGGCGGGCGACCGACACCGCGGCCGAGGACGGCGGCCTGACCTGGCGGCACATCCTGGCCGAGGAGGTGATGGAGGCGTTCGCCGAGTCCGACCCCGAGCGGTTGCGCGCCGAGCTGATCCAGGTGGCCGCCGTGGCGGTCAAGTGGACGCAGGCACTCGACCGCCGCCCGCCGGAAGGACGACGAGCGGCCGGGTGACGCCCGACCGGGGCCCGCACACCGTTCACGTCCGGCCGGGTGACGCCCGACCAGGCCCCGCACACCATTCACGCCTGACCAGGCCCCGCACACGGTTCACGCCCGGCCGGTCCTCACCCCAGGCTGTCGCGCAGTTCGCGCTTGAGCACCTTGCCGGAGGCGTTCTTCGGCAGCGCGTCCACGAACATCACCCGCTTGGGCGTCTTGAACGCCGCCAGCCGCTCCCTCAGGAACCCGATCAGCTCGTCGGCGGTCAGCTCCGCACCCTCGCGCAGCACCACCGCGGCCGTCACCGCCTCGATCCACCTCTCGTCCGGCACCCCGAACACGGCCGCCTCCGCCACCGCCGGATGCCCGTAGATGGCCTCCTCCACCTCGCGTCCCGCCACGCTCTCGCCGCCCGACTTGATCATGTCCTTCTTCCTGTCGACCACCGACAGGTAGCCGTCGTCGTCCATGACGCCCAGGTCGCCGCTGTGGAACCAGCCGCCGCGGAACGCCTCGGCGGTCGTGTCGGGGTCGTTCCAGTAGCCGAGCATGGCGTGCGGGCTGCGGTGCACGATCTCGCCGACCACGCCCGGCGGCACCGGCCGGTCGTGGTCGTCCACGATCCTGGTCTCGACGTTGAGCGCGGGCCGCCCGGCCGAGCCCAGCCGGGTGAGCTGCTCCTCCGGGCCCAGGATCGTGGCGACGGGGGCCATCTCGGTCTGCCCGTAGAAGTTGAACAGGCGCACGCCGGGCAGGCGCGCGGCGATCTCCTTCAGCACCTCCACCGGCATGATCGAGGCGCCGTAGTAGCCCTTGCGCAGCGACGACAGGTCACGGCGGTCGAAGTCGGGGTGGCGCAGCAGCGAGATCCACACGGTGGGCGGGCAGAACAGCTTCGTGACGCGCTCGCCCTCGATCGTGGCCAGGATGGCCGCGGGGCTCGCGCCGGGCAGGATGATGTTGGTGGCGCCGAGGTAGACGCCCGGCGTGAGGAAGCAGTGCAACTGGGCGCAGTGGTAGAGGGGCAGCGCGTGCACCTCCACGTCGTCGGGGCTCATCTCGCCGTCGACCACGCAGGTGACGTACTGGGCGATCAGGCTCCGGCTGGACAGCGTGGCGCCCTTCGGCCGGGCCTCGGTGCCGCTGGTGTACATGAGCTGGATCGGGTCGTCGTCGCCGATCTCCACCCGGGGCTCCGCGTCGTCGTCGTGGGCGGACCACGCGCCGAACGGCTCCCAGCCGTCCGCTCCCGCGCCGATCACGCCGCGTACCCGCACCCGATCGGTCACCGCGGCGGCGGCCACCGGCAGCAGCGCCTCCTCGGCCAGCAGCCCGGTCGCGCCGGAGTGCTCCAGCACGTACGCCACCTCCTCGGCCCGCAACATGAAGTTGACCGGCACGGAGATCGCCCCCAGCCGGGCCAGCGCGAAGTACGCCACCACGAACGCGTGGTTGTTGTGGCTGAACACGGCGAACCGGTCGCCCTTGCCCACACCGCGGGCGGCCAGCGCGTTGGCCGTCCGGTTGACGGTGCGATCGAGGTCGGCGTAGCTCTGCCGCAGGTCTCCGTAGACGACGGCGGTCTTGGCGGGCTGGCGCGCGGCGGTGCGCCGCAGGAGGTCACCGATGGCGTGCTGGCGTGTCATCAGAGCACCCTTCACTGGCACGGAACGATGTTCGGGTGATCCTAACCCCTGAAGATCGACGCGAGGCGGCGGTAGGAGTCAAGCCGCCGGTCGAGGTCGTAGGTGTTCATGGTGACCAGCACCTCGTCCGCGCCGCTCGTCGCGACCAGCGAACCGAGCGCCACCGCGACCTCGCTCTCGGTGCCGTGGAGCTGCCCCTTGAGCGACTCCTCCAGGTACGCCCGCTCCCGCGCGCCCATCTCCGTCGCCGCGACCTCCTCGGCGGGCACCAGCGGCGGGAAGGCTCCGCCGACGCGCGAGCGCGTCGTCGACCACGCCTCGGGGAGCAGCAGCGGCGCCGCCTCCTCCGCGCTCGCGCCGACCGCGACGCTCACCGCGACGACGACGTACGGCCGCGCCGCCCACGCCGACGGCCGGAACCTCGCCCGGTAGCGGGCCACCGCGTCCGGCATCCGCGCCCCCGCCCCGATCACCATCGGCAGCCCGTGCTCGGCCGCGAGGTCCGCCCCGGACCCCATCGCCAGCACGAACGCCTGCGGCCGCAGCCCTTCCGCGGGCAGCGCGTGCACCCCGGGGTGCGCGGTCTGCGTGCCGGTGAAGTAGCCGAGCAGCTCGGTGAGCTGGTCGCCGAAGCGGTCGGCGTCGTCCTTGTCGTGCCCGAGCGCCCTGCGGATGCCCCCCGTGAAGCCCACGGAACGCCCCAACCCCATGTCGACCCGGCCGGGATACAGCGACTCCAGCACGCCGAACTGCTCCGCCACCACCAGCGGCCGGTGGTTGGGCACCATCACACCGCCGGTGCCGACCCGGATCCGCGTGGTCGCCGCGGCCACGGCCGCCGCCAGCACCGTCGGGGCCGACCCCGCCACTCCGGGCACGCTGTGGTGCTCCGACACCCAGAACCGGTGGTATCCCAGCTCCTCGGCCTGCCGCGCGAACCGTACGGTCTCGCGCAGCGCGGCGGCCGGTGTCGACCCCCGGCGGACGAGTGAGCGGTCGAGAATCGAGTAGGCGGTCACGTCCTGGTGCAACGCGCCCGCCTCCCGGATCAATCCAGCGGATCGCGGGCGACGCCCTCGTAGAACTCCAGCAGCCGCGCCACCAGCCCGGGATCCTCGCGCAGCGGCACCTCGCCGACCTGCCCGACGGGCATCACGCCCCAGGAGTTGCAGACGAAGACCTGGTCGAACCCGCTCAGGTCGGCCACCGTCACCGGCCGCCGCTCCTGCGGCACGTCCATGCGCTCCAGCAGGCGCATCGTGATGCCGTGCAACATCGGCGCGTCCGGCCAGACCAGCCGGCCGCCGGCGAAGCCGCCCAGGTTCGTGATCGCGCCCTCGCTGATCAGGCCGTCGCCGGTGGTCAGCAGCGCCTCGTCGTAGCCCTCGCGGGCGGCCAGCCGCAGGATGTGGGCCTGCTGGAAGCCGCTGGCCTGCTTGATGTGCGGGAGATAACGCTGGTAGACGACCGGCAGGACGCGCAGCGGGCCCTTCGGCGCCAGGTGCGGCGGCATCTGGGTGGCCACGACGCGCGGCCGGCCGCCGGCCTCGACGACGTAGACGCGTACGCTGGCGTCGCGTGCGTCGTCGCCCAGCACGGCCAGGATCGAGCCCAGCACCGCCGCCCGGTCGAGCCCGCCGCCGAACAGCTCGCGGTTGGCCCGCTCCAGTCGCTCGACGTGCAGCTCCAGCCCGCGCACCCCGCGGTCCCTGACCTGCATGGCGGTGAAGTGCCCGTAGCGGGCTTCCAGCATGAGGAGCGCCTCGGCGCCCATGAGCTCGCCGTCGACGGCGACGCGTCCGTTCACGATGATCTACTTTACGTATCGTCCGGTGGGCTCGCGAACCGGGTGGCCCGTGCGCTCGCCCTGGGTCAGGCGCTCTCGGCGCGGACCACCGTGAACGGAGCCAGCTCGCCCAGCCCGCGCACCGACAGCCGGTTGACCTCGCTCAGCCGGAAGGCCCGGTCGCCCTCCAGCTCCTCGGCGAGCTGCGGGTCGGCCAGGATCGTGCCGGGCAGGGACAGCGCGGTCAGCCTGCTGGCCAGGTTGACCGTCGTGCCGAACACGTCGCCCATGCGCCAGACCACCGGCCCGGACGCCAGCCCCACCCGCAGCTCCGGCATGTCCCGGCCGCGGGCGTGCGTCTCCACCAGCCGCAGCGCGATCTCCGCCGCCACGTGCGCCTTGTCGGAGACGAACAGCACCGAGTCGCCCAGCGTCTTGACCACCCGCCCGCCGGAGGAGGTGACGATGTCGGCCGACCGGCCCTCGAACCTGTCGACCAGCCGGGCCAGCTCACCGGCCGTGATCTGCCGGCTCAGCCGGGTGAAGGCGACCAGGTCGGCGAACCCGACCGCCAGGCGTACGGCGCTCATGTCCTGGTCGGCGATGCGCCCGGCGGCGGCGGCGAGCTGGCGCTGCCAGGCGTAGACCAGCAGCCGCGCCAGGTCGGGCACCACCCGCTCGGCCCGCACGCGCCAGGCGCGCGAGCGCTCCGCCAGCGGCACCCCCGCCTGGTCGAGCGCCTCGACGCCCAGCTCGGCCTGCGACTCGGCGAGCCTGGCCGTGGCCCGGCCCAGCGAGCGGGCCATGAGCAGCACGTGCTCCTCGTCGTAGACGCCCGCGGTCACCATGCCGAGCAGCGTCTTGAGCGCCTCGACGTCGGACTGGGTGAACTCGACCGCGTCGTCGGGCACGTTCGCGAACCCGAGCGCACGCCAGAACCGCCGCGCGCGATAGACCGGCACCCCCGCCATCTCGGCGACCTGGTGACTGGTGTATCGCCGCGGCTCGCGCAGGAAGGCCTCCGCCAGCCCGTCCCCGTCCACGCGCGCCACCTCGGCAACATAACACTCTGTGGGCCAGGTCACTCCAGCAGAGCCCGGAGGGCACCTCGCTCACATTCTTCTACATACCCGGCGTAATAGTCATACATCGCTTTTCTCGACAATCTCGCGGCGAGCGGCCCGTCGCCGGCCCGCACCGCCGCGATCACCTCCTCGTGGTGGCGGATGCTCCGCCGCATCAGCGCCTCCCGGTCGGGAGCCTCCGCGATGCGCTCGGCGATCAGCTTCAGCACGATCGACCGGACCACGTCGGTGCAGATCTCGATGAGCTTGTTGCCGCCCGCGCGTACGACCGCGTCGTGGAAGGCCACGTCGGCCGCCCCGAACGCGTCCTCCCCCGCCTCGACCGCGCCCCGCATGGCCTCCACCGCCCGGCCCATCTCGGCGAGCTGCTCCTCGGTGCGCAGCCGCGCGGCCAGCAGGATGGCCGCCGAGTCCAGCACCATCCTGAACTGCACCAGCTCCGCCAGCGACAGCTCCTCCACGCGGGCCAGCGTGGTCATCGACTTGTGCAGCGCGGCGGGGGAGAACGGCAGCACCTCCGCCCCGTGGGGATCGCCCGGCCGCGACCGCACCAGGCCACGGGCCTGCAGCACCCGCAGCGCCTCACGCACGGTGGACCTGCTCACGGAGAACTGCACCATCAGCTCGCGCTCGCTCGGCAACCGCCCGCCCGGAGAGAGAGCACCGCTCTCGATGGCCTCCTCGATCTGCTCCACGACCCGCTCGTAAGCGCGTACGGCGCGCACCGGCTCGAACCGCGGACCACCCATGCAAGCCCCCTTGACCCGAGCCGCCGCCGACTGGCAATGTGCGTAGCCTACTGGTCCGACCAGTGCACTAGCCAGGAGGCTGTCAGACATGAGGCGAATCGGGATCTGGCTCGCCGCGGGCGGCCTCCTGCTGGCCGCCGCCGCGTGCGGCGGCGGCTCCGGAGGCGGCGCGGGCGGTGGCGCGGGCGGCGGTTCCAAGGCCCAGTCGCTGGCGGTCGGATTCGTCGCCGAGCCGGCCAACCTCGACTTCACCTCCACCGAGGGCGCCGCGATCCCCCAGGCATTGCTCGTCAACGTCTACGAGGGGCTGGTCAAGCTCGGACAGGACGGCCGGATCGTGCCGCTGCTGGCCGAGAAGTGGGACGTCTCCGCCGACCGCAGGACCTACACCTTCACGCTGCGCAAGGACGTGAAGTTCACCGGCGGAGCGCCGTTCACGGCCGACGACGTGGTGTTCTCCCTCGACCGGGTCAGGACGGACTGGAAGCTCAAGATCAAGTCGCAGCTCGACGTCATCGACACGGTGACCAAGAAGGACGACTCCACCGCCGTCGTCACCCTCAAGCGGCCCAGCAACGGCTTCCTGTACTCGATGGCCACCAGGCTCGGCGCCATGTTCAGCCGCACCGGGGTCGCCGACCTGGCCAACAAGCCGGTCGGCACCGGCCCGTACGCGCTCAGCTCGTGGCGGCGCGGCGACTCCATCCAGCTCGACGCCAACCCCTCCTACTGGGGCACGAAGCCGCCGCTGTCGTCGATCACCCTGAAGTACTTCAAGGACGCCACGGCGATGAACAACGCCCTGCTGACCGGCGGCATCGACGTCATCTCCAGCGTGCAGGCGCCCGAGTCGCTCCAGCAGTTCGCCGACCCCGGCCGCTTCCAGACGGTCGAGGGCACCACGAACGGCGAGGTGGTGCTGTCGATGAACAACGGCCGCCCGCCGTTCGACGACAAGAAGGTCAGGCAGGCCGTCCGGCACGCGATCGACCACAAGGCGCTGCTCGACACCGCCTGGGCCGGGCGCGGGCAGCTCATCGGCTCGATGGTGCCGCCCACCGACCCCTGGTACGAGGACCGCACCGGCGACTACCCGTACGACCCGGCCAAGGCCAAGGAGTTGCTCGGCGGCAGGACGTACACGGTCAGGATGCGGGTGCCCAACCTGCCGTACGCGGTCAACAGCGCCCAGGTGGTCAAGTCGCAGCTCGCCCAGGTGGGCATCACGGCCGAGATCGAGCCGCTGGAGTTCCCGGCCCGCTGGCTGGACCAGGTGTTCACCAAGGGCGACTACGACCTGTCGATCATCAACCACGTCGAGCCCCGCGACCTGGGCATCTTCGCCGACGGGTCGTACTACTTCGGCTACGACAACCCCGAGTTCGGCAAGCTGCTCGCCGCCGCCGACGAGGGCACCGAGCAGCAGCAGGCCGACGACCTCAAACAGGCCGCCAAGCTGCTGTCCGACGACGCCGCGGCCGACTGGCTCTTCCTGTTCCCCAACCTGATCGTGGCGAAGAAGGGCGTCACCGGGCTGCCGGAGAACGCCATCGCGGAGTCCTTCGACTTCACCGCGCTCGCCAGGCAGCAGTGACGCTGTACCTGGTCAGACGACTGGCGGTGCTGATCGCGAGCGCCGCGGTGGCGGCGGTGGCGGTGTTCGCGTTCATGGCGCTGCTGCCCGGTGACCCCGCCGAGATCGCGCTGGGCGTCAACGCCACCCCCGAGGCGGTGGCCGAGCTGCGCCGCCAGTTCGGCACCGACCGGCCGCCGGTGGCGCAGTTCCTCGACTGGGCCGGCGGGCTGCTCCAGGGCGACTTCGGCACCTCGTACGTCACCAGCGCCCCCATCGGCCCCCAGATCTCCGACCGGCTCGGCGTCACGGCCGTGCTGGTGCTCGGCGGCATGGTCGTGGCGCTGGTGCTGGCGGTGCCGCTGGGCACGTTCGCCGCCGTGCACCACCGCGACCCCCTCGGCGCGCTCATCAGCGCGGCCAGCCAGGTCGGCATCGCGATCCCGGCGTTCCTGGCGGGCATCCTGCTGGTGTTCGTGTTCGCCGTGCGGGCGCAGGCGCTGCCGTCCGGCGGCTACGTGCCGTTCGCGGACGACCCGGGGGAGTGGCTGCGCGGCCTGCTGCTGCCGTGGCTGTCGCTCGGCCTCGTCCAGGGCGCGGTGCTCACCCGCTACGTACGCAGCGCCGTGCTCGACGTCATGCGCGAGGACTACCTGCGCACCGCCCGCGCCAAGGGCCGGGGCAGCACCGGCGCGCTGTGGCGGCACGGGCTGCGCAACGCCTCGATCCCCGTCGTCACCGTGCTCGGCCTGCAACTGGCCACCCTGCTGATCGGCGCGGTCGTGGTCGAGCGGGTCTTCGTCATCCCCGGGCTCGGCGACCTGCTGCTCAACGGCGTCGCCGGGCGCGACCTGCTGCTCGTCCAAGGGGTGGTGATGGTGCTGGTGGCGGCTGTGCTGCTGATCAACTTCGTGGTGGACGTGGCCTACCGCGCGCTCGATCCGAGGCTGCGATGAGGAGGCCGCGATGAGGAGGCCGCGATGAGAGGGCGGGCGAACGCCGGGCTGCTCGTCGGCGGCACGCTCGTCGGGCTCGTCGTGCTCGCCGCGCTCGTGTCGTTCTTCTGGACCCCGCACGACCCGACGTTCGTGGACGCGGCCCGCAAGCTGCGCGAGCCCGGCGGCGGCTACCCGCTCGGGGCCGACAAGTTCGGCCGCGACACCTTCAGCCAGCTCATGGTCGGCGCCCGCACCACCCTCTACGTCGGCGTCGTCGCGGTCGGCATCGCCGCCCTCGTCGGCACCCCGCTCGGCGTGGTCGCCGGGATGACGCCGCGCGGCTGGCTGTCGGAGCTGATCATGCGGGTCAACGACCTCGTGTTCGCCTTCCCCGCGCTGCTGCTGGCCGTCATGCTCGGCGCCGTCTACGGGCCGGGCACGCTCACCGCCATGATCGCGATCGGGGTGGCCACCGTGCCCGCGTTCGCCCGGGTGGCGCGGGCCGCCACGCTCCAGGTCATGGTCACGGACTACATCCTGGCCGCCAGGGCCGCCGGGCGGCGGCGGCCCGCGATCGCCGTCCGGCACGTGCTGCCGAACATCGGCTCCGTGCTCATCGTCCAGGCGTCGGTGTCGTTCGCGATCGCGATCCTGGCCGAGGCGGCGCTGTCGTTCCTGGGGTTCGGCACCAGGCCGCCCGTCCCGTCGTGGGGGCGCATGCTGCAGGAGTCCCAGGAGCTGCTGTTCTCCACCCCGCGCCTGGCGCTGTGGCCCGGCCTCGCGATCGCGCTCGCGGTGCTGGGCTTCAACCTCCTCGGCGACGGCCTGCGCGACTTCCTCGACCCCAAGCTCAGGAGGATGCGTGCTGAGCGTTGAGGGCCTGACCGTGCGCGCGGACGGCGTCGAGCTGGTCCGCGAGGTGTCGTTCGCCGTCGCGTCCGGCGAGCGGGTCGGCCTGATCGGCGAGTCCGGCTCCGGCAAGTCGCTGACCGCGCTGTCGCTCATGGGCCTGCTGCCCGAGGGCGTCACCGCGTCAGGACGGGCCAGGCTCGGCGAACGGGACCTCGTGGGGGTGCCGGAGCGCCGGCTGAAGGCGCTGCGCGGGCGCGAGCTGGCCATGGTCTTCCAGGAGCCCATGACCGCGCTCAACCCGCTCATGCGGATCGGCGCGCAGGTCGCCGAGGTCATGACCCTGCACGGCCGGCCCCGCCAGGAGGCCCGGCGGCGGGCCGTCGAGCTACTGGAGCGCGTACGCCTGCCCGAGCCCGTCCAGCTCGCCCGCGCGTACCCGCACCAGCTCTCCGGCGGCCAGCGTCAGCGCGTCATGCTCGCCATCGCCCTGGCCAACGGCCCCGAGCTGCTCATCTGCGACGAACCCACCACCGCGCTCGACGTCACCGTGCAGAAGCAGATGCTGGAGCTGATCGCCGAGGTCGCGCCCGCGCTGCTGTTCATCACCCACGACCTGGCCGTGGTCGCGTCCGTGTGCGAACGCGTCCTGGTCATGTACGGCGGACGCGTCGTCGAGTCCGGCCCCATCCGCGAGGTCTTCACCCGGCCCCGCCACCGCTACACCCAGGGCCTGCTGGCCGCGTCCAGGCTCACCCCGCGCGGCACCCGGCTGCCTGTGATCGCGGGCTCCGTCCCCCCGGCGGGCCGCTTCCCCGGCGGCTGCGTGTTCCGCAACCGCTGCCCGCACGCCAGCAGCGCGTGCGAGGCGTCCCCGGCGCTGAGAGGAGACGGACATGCCTTCGCCTGCTGGCACCCCGCCTGAGCCGCCGCCCTCGGGGCCGGTCGAGGCGGGGACACCGCCGCCGCTGATCGAGGTGCGCGGGCTGAACCGCGTCTACCGGCGGCCCCGCGCCTCGCTCACCCGGCCGGGCGCCGCCGTCCACGCGCTGCGCGACGTCTCGCTGACCGTGCGCCGCGGCGAGCGCTTCGGCATCGTCGGCGAGTCCGGCTCGGGCAAGTCCACGCTGCTGCGCCTGCTCTGCGCGCTCGACCAGCCCACCAGCGGCTCCATCCGCTTCGACGGCCAGGAGATCACCGGCAGGCCCGAGCGGCGGCTGCGCTTCCTGCGCGAGAACCTCCAGATCGTCTTCCAGGACCCGATGGGCTCGCTCGACCCCCGCATGCGCGTGCGCGACCTCGTCGCCGAGCCGCTGACCGCACTCGGCCTGCCCGCCGGCGACCGGGTGGCCGAACTGCTGGAGGGGGTCGGCCTGCCCGCCGACGCGGCCGAGCGGTACCCGCACCAGTTCTCCGGCGGCCAGCGGCAGCGCATCGCCATCGCCCGCGCGCTCGCGCCCCGGCCGAAGGTGCTGGTCGCCGACGAGCCCGTCAGCGCACTGGACGTGTCCGTACGCGGGCAGATACTCAACCTGCTGGCCGACCTCGCCGACGACCTGGGTCTCACGCTCGTGTTCGTCTCGCATGACCTGTCCGTGGTACGGCACGTGTGCGAGACCGTCGCGGTCATGAGCGGGGGCGAGATCGTGGAGAGCGGGACGGTGGACGACGTCTGGGCCGCGCCCGCCCACCCGTACACGCGGGCGCTGCTGGAGGCCGTACCGACTCTGGAGGGGTTTGCATGATCGACGTCGATGCCGGCGGAGTGGTGGAGTTCACGCAGGCGCTGGTGCGCATCCCCAGCACCAACGACCCGGCGCGCGGGCGCAGCGAACGGCCCGCCGCCGAGCTGGTCGAGGCCAGGATGCGCGAGTGGGGCTGGGAGCCCGTCGTGTACGAGGCCGCGCCCGGCAGGCCCAACGTGGTCGCTGTGGTCGAGGGCGGCGGCGGCCCGGGGCCGACGCTGATGTTCGAGGGCCACACGGACGTCGTCACCGAGGGCGACCTGTCCACCTGGACCGTGGACCCGTTCGGCGGCGAGATCCGCGACGGGCGGCTCTGGGGACGCGGCAGCGCCGACATGAAGTCCGGCCTGGCCGCCACCCTCTACGCCACCCGCGCCCTGCAACTGGCCGGACCGTTCCCCGGCCGGATCAAGGTGTGCGCCCTGGCCGACGAGGAGGGCCTCATGCTCGGCGCGCACCACTTCGTCTCCCAGGGACTGACCGCCGACGTGGACGGCGCCATCGTGGCCGAGCCGGAGGCGGGCGAGATCTGCGCCGTAGCCAAGGGCGCGCTGCGGCTGCGCGTGGACCTCACCGGCAGGATGGCCCACGGCGCGATGCCCCAGCACGGCCGCAACCCCATCCAGGCCGTGGGAACCCTGCTGGTCGCGCTGCGCTCCCTCCAGGAGGAGCTCCAGGCGCGGCACCCGGCCCACGAGCACCTCGGCGAGGTGTACGTGACGCCGACCGTGCTGCGGGCCGGCTCCGAGGAGCAGGTCAACGTGATCCCCGCGGTCGCCTCGCTCTTCGTGGACGTGCGGACGATCCCGGGCGTCGAGCACAAGGACCTCGCCGACCGGGTGGCCGCCCTCGCCGCGGCCGACGGGATCACCGCCGACGGGATCACGGCGCAGGTGTCGGTGCTGGTGGACCGGCCGCCGGTCGAGGTGCCGGTGACCGACCCCGTCGTGGCCGCGCTGGCCGCCGCCCATCGCACGGTGACGGGGGAGGAGCCGGTGTACGGCGGCGTGCCGGGCTCCACCGACGGGACCGTGCTGACGCACTGGGGCGGGATCCCGTCCGTCGTGTACGGGCCGGGGGGCAAGTGGATCGCGCACCAGGCCGACGAGTTCGTGGAGGTCGAGGAGATCGTCCGCTGCACGCGGGTGTTCGCCGAGGCCGCCCGGCGCTTCCTGAGCGGCGAGCCGGTATGACGGCGGGGCCGACGAACTCGCTGGTCGACGTGGCCGGTCTGCGCGTGGGCCACGCGCACCGGGTCGGGGGCGGCTTCCGTACCGGGACGACCGTCGTCCTCGCCCAAGGGGAGGGCGCCGTCGCGGGCGTGGACGTACGCGGGGCCGCCCCGGGGACGCGGGAGACCGAGCTGCTGGACCCGCGCAACCTCGTCGAACGCGTGCACGCCGTGGTGCTGACGGGCGGGAGCGCGTTCGGGCTGGGCGCGGCGTGCGGGGTGATGGACCGGCTGGCCGACGCCGGAGTGGGGTATCCGGTGGCGGGCGGGGTGGTGCCCATCGTGCCCGCGGCGGTCATCTTCGACCTGGGACGCGGCGGCGCCTTCCGCGCGGTCCCGGACGCCGCCCTCGGCGCCGCCGCCTACGACGCCGCCTCCTTCGCCACCCCGTCCGCCGCACCCTTCACCGCCGCCGTCGCCGGGCCGTCGGGGACGGCGCATCCGGCCGCGAGCGGGTCTGTGGGAGCCGGGGCCGGGGCGGTGGCGGGCGGGCTGGCCGGAGGGGTGGGGACCGCGAGCGAGATACTCCCCGACGGCGTCACCGTCGCCGCGCTCGCCGTGGTGAACGCCGCCGGCTCCGTGCTGGACCCCCGCGACGCCACCCTCGCGGGCACCAGGTACGGCCTCCCCGGCGAGTTCGACCACCTCCGTCCCCCGGCCCCCGAGGAGGCGGAGGCGTGGAAACCGGCCGACGCCCCCTCCTTCAACACCACCATCGGCGTCGTCGCCACCGGCCTCACCCTCACCAAGGCCCAGTGCGGCAAACTGGCAGCGGTCGCCCACGACGGCCTGGCCAGGGCGATCAGGCCCGCCCACACCATGACCGACGGCGACACCGTCTTCGGCCTGGCCACCTGCGCCGCCCCCGCCCCCGCCCACGACGCCTTCCAGGACGTCCTGGCCGCGGCGGCCGACGTGTTCAGCCGGGCCGTCGCGCACGCCGTCCTCGCCGCCACCGGCCGTGAGGGCGCGCCCGCCTACCTCGACGTGTTCCCGAGCGCCCGGCGGAGGCGGCCATGAACCGGAGGCGGCCATGAACCACGAGGCGGCCATGAAGCGGAGGCAGTCATGAACCACGACGCCCGCCTGCCCATCGGCGACGGATGGGAGGAGACCGCCGGCACCACCGACGTGATCTTCCCCTACGACGGGTCCACGGTCGCGACCGCCCCGCTGGGCACGCCGCAGCTCGCCAGGCGGGCCGTGGACGAGGCGCTCGCCGTGGCCCCCGCCATGGCCGCGCTGCCCTCCCACGCCCGCCGCGCCGCCCTCCTGCGCACGCACGACGCGCTGCGGGCCGAACGCGCGGAGTTCGAGCGGCTGCTCGTGCTCGAGACCGGCAAACCGCTGGTGGACTGCCAGGTGGAGGTGTCCAGGACGCTCCTCACGCTCGCCACCGCCGCCGAGGAGGTGGCCCGGCTGCACGGCGAGACCGTGCCGCTCGACCTGCTGCCGTCCGGCGAGGGGCTGATCGGGTTCTGGACGCGCCGGCCCATCGGTGTGGTCGTCGGCATCACCGGCTTCAACTATCCGCTCCTCCTCGCCGCCCACAAGATCGCCCCGGCGGTCGCGGCCGGGTGTCCCGTGATCGTCAAGCCCGCCCCCGCGACCCCGCTGTCCACGCTCCGGCTGGTACGCCTCCTGCGCGCGGGCGGCGAACTGCCCCCCGCCGCCGTCCAGCTCGTCACCGGCGACGTCGAGGTAGGCAGGACGCTGGTGGCGGACCGGCGCGTCGGCGCGGTCTCGTTCACCGGCTCGGCCGCCGCCGGGCACGCCATCGCGCGGGCCGCCGCCCCGACCAAGGTGCTGCTGGAGCTGGGCTCGAACGCGGCGCTCGTCGTCGCGGCCGACGCCGACCTCGAAGCCGCCGCCGACGCGGTCGTGCGCGGCGGCTACTACGCCTGCGGCCAGGCGTGCATCTCCGTGCAGCGGGTGCTGGTCGAGCAGGACGTGGCCGCCCGCTTCCTGCCCCTGCTGGCCGACCGGGTCAAGGCCGTCGCCGTCGGCGACCCGCGCCTGCCAGGCACCCGCGTCGCACCGCTCATCGACGAGGCCGCCACCGAACGGGTCCTGGAGTGGATCGCCGCCTCCGGGGCCGACGTGGTCACCGGCGGGCACCGCGAAGGGCGGGCCATCGCGCCGACCGTGCTGTCCGGGGTGCCGGACGGCGCCGCCGCCTGGGACGAGGAGATCTTCGGGCCGGTCGTGTGCGTGCGCACGGTGCCCGACCTCGACGCCGCCTTCGCCGCGGTCAACGACTCCAGGTACGGCCTGCACGCGGCGGTGTTCACCCGGTCGCTGGCCACGGCGTTCGCGGCGATCGAGCGGATCGAGGCCGGGGGCGTGGTGGTCAACGACGTGCCGGGGTTCAGGGCCGACAACATGCCGTACGGGGGCGTCAAGGACTCGGGGACCGGCCGCGAGGGGCCGAGGTTCGCCATCGAGGAGTTCACGGTCACCAGGATGGCCGTCATCCGGCCACAGGGGTGACGGGACCGGCGGGTCGTGGGTCAGTTCGGGGGGTCGAAGCGGCCGTCCACCGCGGTCCAGCCGCCGTCCACGTACAGGACGGAGCCGGTGACGAAGCTGGCCGCGTCACCGGCCAGGTAGACCACCGCCCCGGCCAGTTCCTCGGCCGTGGCCCACCGGCCCAGCGCGCTCTTGGCGGCGTACGCGTCGTACCAGGCGGGGTGGTCCTTGATCTGCTTGGTCAGCGGGGTCTCCACGACGCCCGGCGCGATCGCGTTCACCCGCACCCCGCTCGGGCCGAACTCGGCCGCCGCCGTACGCAGGAGCTGCACCAGCCCGGCCTTGGTGGCCGCGTAGACGCCCTGCCCAGGCTCGGTGACCGAGGCGCGGATCGAGGCGAACCCGATGATCGAGCCGCGCCCCCGTTCGACCATGCCCGCCCCGAACGCGCGCACCACGTCGAACGAGGCCCGCAGGTTGAGCCCCACCACCCGGTCGAACTCCGCGCCCGAGTAGTCGAGCAGCCGCTTGCGCACGTTCGTGGCCGCCGTGAACACCAGCACGTCGGCCGGGCACGCCGCCGCCAGGTCGCGCACCGCGCCCTGGTCGAGCACGTCGACCAGCCGGGGGTCACCGCCGCACCCGGCGGCGGTCTCCTGCGCGGCGGGCAGGTCGCGGTCGGCGCAGACGACCGAGGCCCCGTGGGCGGCCAGCGCCAGCGCCGCCTCCCGGCCGATGCCGCTCCCCGCCCCGATCACCACGGCCCGCCGCCCGTCGAGGCGGAACAGCGCGTCATATCCCATACGAGGCACCCTAGCGACTGGTCCGACCAGTGCACCAGGTCTACCACCCGGTGTCGGCCCGGCGCCGGTTCGGCGCTGGTGCGGCGCCAGTTCCCGTGCCGGTTCAGTGCCGGTCGGGCCCGTGCGCGGCCGCCCATTCGGGGCGCAGCAGCTCGTACTCGACCTCGCCCTGCTCCGACCCCTCGATGGGATCGGGCCAGTCGGGATGGAACGTGCGGACGTGACGCAGCCCGCACTTCTCCATCACCCGCCGCGACCCGAGGTTGACCACCATCGTCTGGGCGAACACCCGGCGCGCGCCCAGCTCCGCGAACGCCTTGTCGATCAGCCCGCGCGAGCCCTCGGTCGCGTACCCCTTGCCCCAGGCCGCCTGGTGCAGCCGGTAGCCCAGCTCGGGCTCGTCGTCAGGGCCGCCCTTGGCCGGGCGCAGGAGGAACCAGCCGAGGAAGCCGGCGGAGTGCCGGTCCAGGGCCGCGTAGAAGCCGCCGCTCAGGAACCTGGGCATGGTCTCCCCTGCGAGCACGGAACGCGGCGTCGGCTTCCCGCCGTTGAGGTATCGCATCACCTCGGGGTCGTTGTGCAGGCGGAACAGGTCGTCCTCGTCGGACGCGGCGATGGGGCGCAGCGTGAGCCGCTCGGTCTCCAGGAATATGCGCACCGGCGTACGCTAACCGCCCCCGAGGACCGCCTTCGACCGGTTTTCCGTAACCGCGCGAACGTGCCTGGCTGGTGGCCGCGGCTGCGCCCGTACCAGCCTTGACCGCACCTGAGCGCAAGAAATTGGAGTCCCATGTCGGACCCAGTTTGACGCACAGTGAGGAAGTATGGTCGTCTCGTGACCTATGTTTCTGATGGGATGATTTAGCTAGGTCCGGGGGAGAAAGCTACATGCCGCACGCCCTTCTGCGCGTGCTCGCTTCGGCGTCCATCGCCGCCACGGCCCTCGTCGCCGTACCGGCCGCAGAGGCAGCAGAAAGATCGGTCGCTGTGCCGATTACCGGGCCGATCATTGGGCCGATCACCGGGCCGGTCCGGGCGCAGGAGCGGCCCGTGTCGACGAGGGTGACGCCCGTGCCCGCGGTCCAGGAGCCGCCGGCCGCCGCCGTGACCGTCCCGCAGCGAGCCTCCATCGCACTCCAGCCCGCCGGGAACGAGCGGGTCGGGCCGGAGCCGCCCGAGGTCACCACGCCCGCCGGGCCCCAACTGGCCGACGAGGTCGCCAGGGACGCCGCCGCCGCCCAGGAGCGGCAGGGCTTCGGCGGGCAGGCGCCCGACGTGCGCGACATGCTGCCCGACACCACACAGGCCCAGACGCTCTCGCTGCTCAAGCCGCTGGCGGCGATCGCCAAGACCTTCGAGGGGCTCGGCAAGGTCGTGCCCGGCCTGACGTACCGGATCTGCGTGGAGAGCGCCGCCGTGCCGGTCTCCTGCTCGATCCGGCAGCCGGTCGGCGTGCCGGTGGCCGCCGACGTGACCGGCGACTCCACCCCCGACCTGGCCGCCGACCTGGTGCCCACCGCCGATCCCGGTGAGAACGCCGTCGGGCTCTCGTTCGCCGTCAAGCGGCTCGGCGGGGAGAACCTCAAGGCGCAGGTCTGGGCCGAGTACGACGACAAGGTCTCGGTCGGGTTCGACGGCCTGCGCCGCGGGTCGTCGCTGTCGGCCTCCGACCGCGGGACGTTCACCGTCGACCTGGCGGGCAAGCGGGTCAAGGCCGTGGTCGAGCGCAAGGAGGCGGGGGAGTCGGCCGCCGTCGTGGCGGGCCTGAGCGGGCGCACCGCCGTGAGCCTGCGCCAGTCGCCGGCCACCGGCAAACTGACCGTCAACGCCGCGCTCGACACCCTCGCGCTCGACGTCACCGCCTCCGCGCCCGCCAGGCTGGAGGCGCTGGCCGTGACGGGCAGCCGGTTCACCCACGCCGTGCTGGAGCGCATGCCCACCCGCGCCGAGGTGCGGCTGTCGGGCGGCGAGATCCGCTTCGCCAGCCCGTCCTCCATCCCCCGGGCCCGGCTGGACGACTTCGGCTACCGCGACGGCCGTCTGTCCCGCGTCACCCGGGTGGAGCTGGAGCGCGTGCCGCCGTCCTTCACCGCCAGGTACGGCAACGCGAACGGCCGCCAGTCCCTGTCCGTCGCCGCAGGGTCCGTCGCCACTGGGTCCGCCACTGGGTCCGGCGGCTCGCGCTCCGGGGCCGCGAGCCTGCTCTACTACGACCGCGCCGCCGACAGGACCGTGCTGAAGGCCGAGCTGAGCGAGCTGCCCGCCAAGGTGAGCCTGGTCAACGACCTGGCCGGGCACCGCGTGACGCAGACGACCAGCTCGCCCATCGGCAGGTTCGCCGTGCTGTTGCAGCGCGCCGGCGGCGCCGTCTCCAGCCCGCGCGGCGGCCACGTCACGATGATCAAGGACGGCGCCGCCGTGGGGGTGTCGGGGCTGCTGACGGGGCTGTCCGGCTTCGACGTCACGTACGGGGCCGCGCCGCACGCCCACCTCGAAGTGGACTCCAGCGGCCGTTCGTTCACGGGCGCGGCCAGCATCGACCGCACCCACGTCGCCCGCCTGGAGATCTCCAACACGCCCGCCACCGTGGACGTCACCCTCGACCCCGCCGCCAGGAAGGCCGTCTACCAGGCCAGCGGTGTGATCGACAAGCTGCGCGCCGCGTACGCGAACCTCACGTCCGGCCCCACCATCGACGGCACCCTCCTGGGCGTGCACGACGACGTGAAGGCGTCGTGGGCGCTGGGCGAGCGCTCGACGGTGAAGGTCGAGACGTCCGCGAAGCTCGATCAGGTGCGGATTTATGCCAATAAAGCGCACGTCACGCAGGCGGGTGGAGAGGACGTGCGCGTCACCGTCGAGGGCGTGCGCAAGCTCGCCGAACTGGTCGCCGACGCCAGGGCCCGCACCCTGAGCTGGACCTCGGACGGCCCGGTCGCCAAGGTCTCGGCGCTGGCCAGGGCCAAGCTCGGCGACCGGTACGCCAGGGCCGCCGCCGAGGTCACCGGCGTGCCCGCCCGGTTCGACGCCTCCTGGGACGCCGCCTCCTACCGCTTCCGCGGCCAGTCGGGGCCGGTCGGGACGGCCGCGCTGGCGTTCACCAACCACGACGGCGCCAAGGCGCCCACGGGCCCGCACCTGGCCGCCCACTACTCCGAGGCCACCGGCGACCTGGACGCCAGCGTGCAGGTCGAAGGGCTCTCGAACGTCGAGTTCACCCCGGCTGCGCAGGGGTTCGCCGCCGACTTCCGCGCGGCCCGCCAGACGCTCGCCGTGGACGCCGACGTCACGCGGGGCGACACCCGCTTCGGCCTGATCGGCACGCTCGGCCCCGTGCCGGGACGGCTCGCCGTCACCTCGGCCGACGGCCGGCTCACCTACTCCGGCTCGCGCCTGGACGTGCGCGCCCGCGCCTGGCTCGGCAAGACCGCCGCGCTCGACCGGATGCGGGCCGCCCCGGCCGTCGACGGGGGCGTGTCGCTGGTGGACGGCGGCTGCGCGGCCGGCTCGCCCGGCTGCGCGCAGGGTCCCTTCTGCGTCGCCCAGCGCGGGTGCTTCGGCCTGCAGGGATACCTGGACGTGCGCGGCCTGCCCGACCAGGTGTCGGTGGACCTGGCCGGGAAGACGTTCGCGTTCTCCGGGTTCCGCCCGGAACGCCGCAGCCTGGCCCTCTACCTGGCCAGCAGCGTGCTGTCACCCGTGCCGATCAGGGCCAGCGCCAGGCTGACCGGCCTGCCGTCCAGGATCACCGGCCTGTCGGTGGGGCCGTTCGCAGTGGGGCAGGACAACGCGGTGCAGGCGGCGTACCGGATCGAGCCCGCCGCCACGCTCGGCGCGCTCGACGTGCGGGCCGAGGCGGGCGGGGCGCGCGGTCACGTCGCCATCGACCCGGTGCCCGCGGCGGTGTCCGTCCAGGGCACGTACGGCGCCAGGACCCGCATCCGCGTCAGCAACTCCGCCGCCGTCAAGCGGCTCACCGCCAAGGTCACCCTGCCCGGCAAGGGCACCGGCGAGCTGAACCTCTCCGACGTGCCCGCCGTCTTCGGCGTGGACGCCGACGCCTCGGCCGCGGGGCTGAGCGTGCCCACGCTCACGTACAAGGCGGAGGGCGGCGCCAGCACGCTCGACGGCGGCCTCGCCGTGGAGGGCGGCCTGGTGGACCCGTCGGGACGGCTCGGGGACGTGTCGTTCTCGGTCGAGGACCTGGCCGCCGACACCACGATCCGGCTCAACCCCGACCAGTCGCTCGACCTGGTCTCCAAGCCCGTGCCCACCGGACGCGTCACGCTGCGCGCCGGGCTGCGGATGGACCCGGTGGCGCCGCAGGCGATCGCGGTCAGCAAGGAGGTCCCGTACACGACCGGGTTCCTCACCTACCACGTCGGCGGCCGGTTCGGGTTGGGCAGGAGCGCGGTCGAGGCCGTCTCGCTGTCCGTCGACCGGATGTCGTGGCTGCGGGTCAGGCCGGGCAAGGTCCCGTTCGGCCTGAAGGCGCCCCCTGCCCTCGGCTACGTCGCCCCCGGCTTCGAGGGGAGCTACGGCGACCTCAAGATCAGCACCAAGGGCGTGGACCTGCGGCCCGACGTGCGGCTGGACGTCAGGCTGAGCAGGAAGGTCGGCGACGACGCCTTCCGCGAGACGGTCCACATCGGCCCGGCCACCTCGCTCACCCTGCGCCGCTACGACCAGCGCATGCGCAGGATCGGGGCCGAGCAGGAGATCAAGGCGGCCGGGATCAGCCTGGCGTGCGTGACCGTGGACGCCAAGCCCGGGTTCGTGGCCGACGGCGGCGGCGGCTCGATCACGCTGCGCGGCGCCGACGGGCCGCAGATGGTCTCCTTCCTGGATCCGGGCGGGCAGGTGCCGGACTACGCGGTGGACCTCCTGACGCACTTCATGAGCCCGTTCCCGGGGGCGGACTGGAAGGTGGCGGGCACCGTGGCGGGCTCCTGCTCCTCCGGGCGCGACACCGGGCGCGACGCCGTGAGCGACACTGGGCGCCCCGAGACCCGCTGAGCCGTCCTTTCCCGCCCTCGTCGATAATGGCCGTCGGCAAAGACGGCCGTCGTCGGCGACGGCGGCCCTCAGGCCCGGGTGACCGGCGACGAGAGAGCGAGACGGAATGTCCCAGCCCACCCCACGCACCCCCGAGCAGCGCAGGCGCGACACGCTGGAGCGCCTTGAGCACGACGTGGACGCCTGGGTGGCCACGGCGAGCGCGGACGGCACGCCGTACATGGTGCCGCTGTCGTTCCTGTGGGACGGCGGCGCGCTGCTCGTCGCCACGGCCAGCGCCAGCCCGACCGCCCGCAACCTGCTGGCCAACGGCCTGGTGCGGGTGGGCATCGGCCTGGTGCGCGACGTCGTGCTCGTCGAGGGCACGGCGCGCGCCACGCCCGCGGACGAGATCCCCGGCGAGGTCGGCGACGCGTTCGCCGGGAAGGCGGGCTTCGACCCGCGCAAGTCGACCTCCCCCTACCACTACTTCCACATCACGCCGCGCCGGATCCAGGCGTGGCGCGAGGCGGACGAACTGGCCGGGCGCGACCTCGTCCGCGACGGGGAGTGGACCGTCAGGTGAAGCGCGGCGCCGGGGTGGTGTGACGCGGGCCGCCGGCCGGGACCAGTTGGTAAAGAAACGGTCACGAAGGATTGAGTCCGGATGGAGAGGGAAGGGCAGCCAACTCCTGAACGTCGACCGTGAGGAGGAGCCATAGTGCTCACCCTGACTGCCAACGCTGCCCAGGCGATCCGTGATCTGACCGCGACCGCGCCCGAGCCCGCCCAGAGCGGGATCCGCATCTCGTCCCAGGGCGAGGGCGCCAGTTCGCTCACCCTTACGCTGGCCACCGCTCCGGAGCCGGCGGACGCGGTGGTCGAGTCGGAGGGGGCGCGGGTCTATCTCGACCCGGTGGCCGCCACCGTACTGGACGACAAGTCCCTGGACGCCGGAGCCGACGACCAGGGGAGCGTGTCCTTCCTGGTCACCGAGCAGACCGCGTGAAGCGGCGCCCGCCGCGCCGGCGCACCGGCGCGGCGGGCACCGCCCCTACTCCTCGCCCAGGAGCTTGTGCAGGTAGCGCACCTGCTCCTCCGCCTGGTAGCCGCCACCGCCCTCGTGGTTGTTCCACGGCCACACGGAGATCTCCTTGGGCCCCTGCCAGTGGTTGTAGGCGGCGAACACCGTCGACGGCGGGCACACGTCGTCCATCAGCGCCACCGAGTAGAGCGCGGGCACCCGGGCGCGCGCCGCGAAGTTCACCCCGTCGAAGTACGCCAGCGTGCGGAACACCTGCTCGGCCGCCTCACGCCGGGTCGACAGATAACGCACCAGCTCCTGGTACGGATCGCGCCCCGTGATCTCCACCGCCCGCCGGAAGTGCGACAGGAACGGCACGTCGATGAGCGCCGCCCTGACCCCCGGGCACAGCGCGGCCGTCGCCTGGGCGATGGCGCCGCCCTGGCTGCCGCCCGACACCACGATCCGGTCTTCGTCCACCGCCGGATGCGCGGCGGCCGCCTCGACCGCCCTGACCGCGTCGGTGAACACGCGCCGGTAGTAGTAGTCGGCGGGATCGAGGATGCCGCGCGTCATCATGCCGGGCGCCTGCGGGCCCGCGCTGCCGTGGGGGTCGCCGGTGGCGCCGGGGCTGCCGGGGTTCGCGCCGCCGTGGCCGCGCGTCTCCATCACGAACACCGCGTACCCCGCGACCGGCCACAGCAGGTGGTCCTTCGGGAAGCCGCGACCACCGCTGTAGCCGATGTAGTGCATCACGCACGGCAGCGGGCCCCGCGCGCCCTTCGGCACCAGGAACCAGCCGTTGACGCGATGCCCGCCCCACCCGGCGTACGACACGTCGAACACGTCCACCCCGGCGAGCGGCAGATCGTACGGGACGTACTCGACGGCCAGGTCGAACTCCCCGGCCTCCGCCAGCGTCGCCGACCAGAACGCGTCGAAGTCGGCAGGCTCGTCACGGTCGGGGAGGTAGTCGCGGAGTTGGTCGAGCGGCAGGTCGAACAGCGGCACGGTGGTACTCCAACCAGTAGAAGGTTCTTGTCATTTCACCCCATAACACCCGGAAGGCGCTATCCCGCCCCACTGATCCGTGCGGACGCGCCCGAGTGCGGAGGGGTACAGGGGTAGCGCAAAGCTGATGGTTACGCTCTGTGTGTAGATTGTGGCACTACGTCAGAGGAATCCTCATGCGTACTCGTCTGTCCCTGTCGCTGGGCGTCGTGACCGCCCTGATCGCCCTTCCCGGCTGCTCCGGCGGGGCGCCGGCCGACACCGCCGCACTGGTCGCGCCGACCGGCGCCCAGCCGTCCGAGCGGTCGTCCGAGCAGCCGTCCGAGCAGGACACAGCCTGGATGGTGGCCATCCACCAGGGCAACCTGGCCGAGATCGGGGCCGGGCGGCTGGCGCGGGAGAAGGGCACCACCGAGCCGGTCAGGTCCGTCGGCGAACTGCTGGTCAAGGACCACACCGCGCTCGACGCCAAGGTCACCCAGGCGGCCACGCAGCTCGGCATCCAGCTCCCGGCGTCCACGGACGCCGGCCAGCGCAAGAGGCTGGACAAGCTGGAGGGCGCCACCGGCAAGGACCTCGACCGGGGCTTCCTGTCCTGGATGATCGAGGCGCACAAGGAGGCGCTGGCCGTGACCGAGGAGGAGATCTCCAAGGGTTCGTCGGAGACGGTCAAAGCCCTGGCAAAGGAGGCGGCGCCGTCGCTGCAGGCGCACCTGGACGCCTTGGAGAAGGCCCAGAAGGGCGACTGAGGCTCCCGATCCCAGGGTGACGACTGGGGACGTCCCGCGAAAACTAGAGGGAAACGTGCCCTGCCCCTGTGTGGCGAAATGGTGATTTGGGGTATTTGTCCTATTTGACGCAGAGGACACAGAGGACAAGGCATCAGGGGGGATCACCGTGGCTTTGCAAACAGAGATCCGCAACCTGCTCGACTGCCATGTGGTGGGTTCGGACGGACAGTCGATCGGAAAGGTGGGTCAGGTCTACCTCAACGATCGTACGGGCGAGCCGGAGTGGGTGACCGTACGCACGGGGTTCTTCGGGGTGAAGCAGACCTTCGTGCCTCTGGCCAGCGCCCGACGATCGGGTGAGGAGATCCGGGTCCCCTACGACAGGGAGACGATCAAGGGAGCCCCCAACATCGACGTGGACGGCCGCCTGTCCCTGAACGAGGAGGCCGACCTCTACCGCTACTACGGCATGCAGCCCGAGGACCTCCCGCGGCAGCGTACCGGCGAGACCCGTACGCGGGGGCCGGTCACCGGAGAGCCGCAGGACTCGGCCGCCGGGCAGCGGCGAGGCATGTCCGCCGAGACGCGCGGGACGCCGGGGGAGACGCGCGGCGGCGTGACGGACGACGGCGACATCGACATGACCCGTTCGGAGGAACGGCTCCACATCGGAAAGGAAAGCCGCGAGACCGGTCGCGTCCGCCTGCACAAGTTCGTCGAGACCGAAACCGTCCGGGAAAGGATTCCGCTCACGCACGAGGAGGTCGTGATCGAGCGCGAGCCCATCCGCGACGGGGAATTGGCCGGGACGTTCGAGATAGGCGAGGAAGACCGGCAGATGATCCTGCACGAGGAGCGTCCCGTGGTCTCCAAGGAGACCAGGCCGGTCGAGCGCGTCCATGTGCACAAGCAGGCGGTCCGGCACGAGGAGACCGTCGAGGGCCAGGTCCGCCGGGAGCGGCTGGAGATCGACGAGGAGGGTCTGACCAGGGAAGACAAGCGCGGACCCGGCCGAGGCGGCAACCTCCCGCCGAAGCGGTGAGCGCGGTCCCGTCCGGCGCGGAGACGCGACGGGAAGGGGCGCGGGAAAGGCGTGCGGGGGCGCCGGTGGGAATCGGTCCCCCGCGCTCCCGTGCCCGGCGGAGAATGCCGGGCGGAGAACGCCCGGTGGAGAACGCCGGGCATGGGAGCGCGGGGCGGAGAATGCCGGGCGCGGGAGCGCGGGGCGGAGAATGCCGGGCGAATTTCCGGCGGAATTCGGCCGGCCCAGTTCGCCGCGACCCGGGAAAGTCAGGGGCGAATTGCCCGACCGGCGAAAAGCGCGGCCGGTCCGCGACTCGGTGATTTCGCGGTTCAGTGATAGAGCTCGATCTCGTTCAGCACGCTGCACGTCCGTCCTATCTCGCGGTCGCAGCCCTTCGACGGCTCGACGACGATCTTGACGTGCTGGGCGGTGCGGCCGATGGCGTCGTACTGGATGGCGTGGTCGGTCCTGCCGCGAACGGTGACGACCGGCTCGCCCCATGAGCGCCCGTCGCGCGAGACGTACACGCGGGCGTCCGCCGGATGGCCGGGGCGCAGGCTGAGCCCGATCCTGCTCAGCGGGTAGGGCCGGTCGAGGTGCAGCACGTAGCGGCCGCGACCGGCGGCGACGGCGCTGGACCAGTAGCCGGTGCTGCCGTCGAGGGCCCCGCCGGGGCCGGTCCTCGGCCGGGAGCGGCTCGACCAGCGCATCGTGGTGGAGACCCGTACGTCGCCGCGCCGCCGCAGCCCCGCCAGGTCCAGCCGGGTGCCGGGCGTCGCCAGGTCGAACAGCAGGCGTTTGATCGCGTACCAGCCTCCGTGCTCGAAGCGCCCGTGCGCCGGGCACGCCGTCTCGTCGAGCGTGCCGTCGGTGCGCACCCCCACGAGCTTGCAGTTGTCGAACACCTGGATCAGCCGGTGCGGCCCGACCGCGGCCAGGCCGGTGTAGCCGGACGAGCCGTGCGCGTCCCAGATCCCGTCGCGGTTGTGGTAGGTGACCTGTGGCTCGTGCCACTCCTCGCCCAGCCCGTCGGGGGAGATCGCCAGCCAGTTGTCCGGCCGCCCCGCGCTCAGCACGAGCTGCCCGTCGGGCATCAGCAGCAGCCGGGGGGCCACGCCGCGCGCGACGCAGTCCAGCCCGGCGAAGCGCAGCTCGCGCACCGGCGACCAGGTGTGCCCGCCGTCGGCCGAGCGGCTCTGGCGCAGCGTCGCGTACGGCCCGCCGTCGCGCCGCAGCACCGCCACCAGGGTGCCGTCCATCGCCTGCTCGACGGCCGCCTCGGTGTAGGCGAAGCCGGGCTCCGGCTCGGCGATCACCCCGCGCCGGGCGAAGGTGCGGCCGCCGTCCGAGCTGGCGTACACCTCGGCCTGGAAGGCTCCCGTGGGGTGGTAGCGGGCGTAGACGGTGATCAGGATCGTCCCGTCGGCGAGCTGGATCGGCGTGCCGTGCGCGGCCCCGCCGGGCAGCAGGTCGCCGGGTGTGGTCAGGACGGCCTCGGCACGCAGCCAGCTCTCGCCGTCGTCCAGCGCGGACGAGGTGAGCACCCCCAGCTTGGCCTGGTGCGGGCCGGTCCTGATCGGATAGTACTCGGTGGCGAAGAAGCGGCCGTCGTGCAGCTCGACCGGCGACTCGCGCAGCGGCGTGGCCTCCGCCGGGCCGAAGGTGCGCCCGTCGTCGTCGGAGACCGCCGCGGAGCTGGTGAGGGTGACGACCCTGTCCACGTTCGTGGTGAAGGTCGTGATGACCTTCTGCCGGGGCGCGCCGCCGGGGCCGGTCACGTCGAGCGCCGACACGTTCGGGAACCCCGCGAACTCGAGGCGTTCGGCCTCGGTCGGCTCGCGTGCGGCGGGCGGCGGATTGGGATGAATCCAGTCCAGTGAGGAAGCAGTATCGATCAGGTAAGCCCCGGACTGCTGGGAGCGATCCGGTAGCACGCAGTAACCGGCTCCGGCCTGCGCCGGACCCGGGCGCGCGGGCAGCGCGACAGCCGCCGACACGGCCACCGACGTGGCCACGACCATGGCTCTGGGCACCGGCACGGGCTCGCTCCTCGTCTGTCGTCCACCGCTCTGACGCAACGTATGGACTCTAGATCAACGACAGTCCGTAACAGCGGATTCACCTGCGGGGAGTCGCCGGTTCCTGCCTCTGGCCACTGTGACGGCGGGCGAATCATGCCATATCCGTTAAGTGGCAGTTGACAGAGAACCGCCTCCTAACGACGATCGGGACGGCACTATTAAGTGTCAATTTACGTAGGTCGACAGACCGTGCGGGTCAGGAGGTGGCCCAGATGAGCATCGAGCCGAGGGCGAGGGTGGCCCCCGAGCGAGTGCTGCCGACACCGGCGCCCATGGCGCCGGAGACGGCCGCGCAGCAGCGGGTCGTCCAGCGGATCTGCGCCAGGGTCGCGCCCGCCGGCATGGACGTAGGCGTCGCCGAGTTGCCCCCCGGGGGTCTGCAGGTGTGGATCGACTCCCCGCTGGGCGAGCAGGAGCCATGGGTGCTCTACCACCGCATGGCCCGCGAAGTGGCACTGGTCGGCTGGCACTGTGAGGCCGACGCCGACCGCCTGCTGGTCCTGGGCTGGAGCGCGGCGTGCCTGCACAACCGGGTACGCCTGCTGCAGAGCGGGCTGCGCCGGCTCACCGACTTCGAACCGACCGCCCAGCGGGCCGTGCAGCTCGACGGGCGCAGCCCCGACGACGAGCACCCGTCGCACCTGGTCGCCGCGGTGTGCGCCGCGATCGAGCGGCGGCTGCGCTGGCCCGAGCGGCTGGCCGAGCTCGACGGGTTCGAGCGCAGCTCGGGCCTGCCGCATCTGCAACTGCTCCTCGCCCAGGTCACCGGCCTGGAGACGAAGGTCGCGGGCGCCTGCGAAGAGCATCTCGTGATGGCACGGGTGCTGGCGCGGGCCGTCTGCGAGCACTACGCGCAGCACGCGGACCTGCCCCGCGCGCGGCGCGAGGTGCTGGCGGAGTCGCGCCGCTGGGTGCACGCCAGCTCCATGATCCGAGGCTCGGCCACCGCGCGGCCGGTCTCACCCGGCGCCGGCCGTCCCCACCTGAGCCTGGCGGAGCGCCGCATCGCCGCGAGCGTCATCAACCACGGCGTGCCGCGGGCGATCCCCGCGGTCGTCACTCCACGGGCCGGGCGCACCGGCCTCCAGGAGGACGCGCGCTGATCCCGATCCGCTCAACGGCGAGCGGTCACCCGGAAAACCCCACCCGAGTCCGGTAGGAGAGCTCCCGTCATGCGTACCCCCCCGCACCTGCCCAGCCGCGCCAGGCACGAGAACACAGGCCACGCCCGGCGTCACCCGTACGGCCCGCACGAGATCCCCGCGCAGACCGCGCCCCGCGGCACGCTCGACTTCCCCGACACCCTGTCGGGCACCTTCTCCGACAGCTTCCCCGGCACCACCCCCCAGTCCGACCTCTCCGACCTGCCCGCCGACCCGCAGGCCGACGTGTTCGTCGAGCGGCGGCTGCTCGGCATCAGGGAGATGTCCAACCAGGCCATCGGCTCCATCGACGACCTGCTCCAGCACACCGCCTGACGTGTGCCCCCAACGGCCCCCGTCCGAGGGCCGGAAGAGCGAATCTCACCTCTGAGGAGAGTCATGCAAGGACTGTCGCGACTGGACCTGCGGTCGCGTGACGTCGGGGGCCACCAGCCGCGCACCGTGTCGGGCATCGAGACGCCGCGCACCCTCGACGAGGTACGCGCGCTCGTACGGCAGGCAACGGCCGACAAGCGCCGCCTCTACCCGATCAGCACGGGCAGGAACTGGGGCATGGGTTCGGCCATGCCGGTCACCGACGACAACCTGGTCGTCGACCTCGGCGGCATGAACCGGGTGCGCAGCCTCGACCTGGAGGCCGGCTTCGCGGTGATCGAGCCCGGAGTCACGCAGCGGCAGCTCGCCGCCGTGCTGCGCGACACCCCGTGGATGCTCAACGTCACCGCCTCGTGCGCCGACACCTCCGTCATCGGCAACGCGCTGGAGCGCGGCGACGGCTGCATCCGCTCCCGCGTGCACGACGTGGCCGGGATCGAGGCCGTGCTGGCCGACGGCAGCGTGGTCACCACCGGCGGGCTCGACCCCGCGGGCCGCTACCACGGCCGGGTCGCCGGGCCCGACCTGACGCAGGCGTTCGTCCAGCACAACCTGGGCATCGTCACCGCCATGGCCGTCTCGCTGGTGCCGCGCCCGAGCACGATCGGGCTCGTGCACGGCCGCCTGCCGCGCGACCAGGCCGGGGTGGCGCTCGGCGCGGTCTCCCGCTTCCTGCGCGACGGCAACCCGGCCACCGGGCTGATGCGCGTGCGCGAGCTGTCGCTCGTGCCGGAGCACGGCGACTGGACGCTGCCCCACGGGGCCGACCCGTCGCTGTTCACCGTGCTCGGTCCGCTCATGGGCAGCGACGCCACGGTCGAGCTGGCCGAGGGGCTGCTGCGCAAGGCGCTCGTCGAGGTCGAGGGCGCCGAGGCGGTGCGCGTCGTGGACGCGGCCGAGGTGCGCGCCGACGACCCGCTCTACCCGCGGGCGCTGATGGCCCAGGGCATCCCCACCTGCCGCGGCATCCACAACGCGCTCGGCGTGACCTCGTGCGACCAGATCGACGAGGGCGCGATGGGCTTCCTGGTGCTGCTGCCGCTGATGCCCATGCACGCACGCAGGACCGAGCACATCCTGGACGCCCTGCAGACCTCGGTCGACGCGCACTCCACCGCCCTCATGGTCGAGTGGAACCTCGTCGGCGACCACCTGGCCAACGGCGTCATCCAGATCTTCTTCGACCGCGCCGCGCCCGACGCGGCCTACCGGGCGCACCAGCTCCGCAACGACGGCAACTGCGTGCTGCGCGGGCACGGCTGCGCCATCTACCGCTCCGACATCGATCACGCCGCCGCCGACGTCTGGTCCGAGACCAGCACCGCCGGTCTCGGCATGCTGCACCGGCTCAAGACGGCGCTCGACCCGGACGGCCTGCTCTCGCCCGGCCGCTACGGCGCCTGACCCCAGCCGGAAGGCCGCGGGAAGCACCGGAAGAGCCGCCTGAACCGCCTGAACCACCAGAACCGCTGAAAACCGACGTCCGGCTCCGCCGCTCGCACAGGCCCCCGGCGGAGACCGACCGACGCTTCCATAGGAGGGAACCACGTGCGTTCGTCACCAGCCGCCGCCAGGGCGACGGGCACGACCGGCGCCGACCGGCGTCACGGAGTGATGCTGCGCCTCGTCGGTGCGGGTGTCATGTTCACGGTGATGGCCGACACCACGGCCACCACCCTGGCAGTCGGAGTCCTGCGCTACACGTCCGCCGGCGCTGGGATGCCGCTGGGCGACCTGGTCTGGCTGACCAGCGCGGCGTTCATCCCGATCGCGGCGCTGCTGGCCACCGCCGGCCGCTGGGCCGACCTGTTCGGCCGCCGCCGGGTGCTGGCCGTCGGGCTCGTGGTGTTCGTGCTGGGCGCGATCGCCACCGTCACCGTGGACTCGTGGTCGTGGGTGCTGGCCGCGCGGGCCGTCCAGGGCGCGGGGGCCGCGGCGATCATCCCGGCCAGCCTCGGGCTGCTGCTCGGGGAGCTGCCCGAGTCGCAGCGGCGCGGCGCGATCGCGATGTGGAGCTCCGCCTCAGGGCTGGGCTGCCTGCTCATGCAGGCGGGCGGCGGCTGGCTGGCCGCCACCGTCGGCTGGCGCTCGCTGTTCGTCCCCGACGTCGTCATCGGCGTCGCCCTCCTGATCGCCTGCTTCGCGCTCCCGCCGGGCAAGCGCAGCACCGCCAAGGGCGTTCCCGACGTCCTCGGCGCGTGGCTGCTGGCCGCCGGGATCGCCGTGATCGTCCTGGCCATCTCCAAGGCCATGGCCTGGGGCATGGACGTGGTGTGGCTGGCACTGGCCGCGCTGGCCCTGCTCGGTGGCGCGCTCGCGCAGGCCAGGCACCACCGCCTGCCCGCCATCGACCTGGCCCTGTGGCGGCGTCCCAGGTTCGTCTGGGGCTGGATGGCGACCTGGGGCTTCGGCGCGCTGTCGTACGGGCTGCTGACCGTGCAGCCTCTCTACCTGCTGCACCTGGGCTACCCCATGCTCGAAGTGGCCATGTGGCTGACCCCGACCTCGGTGGCCATGGTCGTCACCAGCTATCTGGCCGGGCGCGCCGTCAAGCGCATCGGCGCGTACGGACTGATCTACGCCGGGTCGCTGCTGTGCGGCGGGGCCTGCGTGCTCGTCCTGATGCAGGCCGGGCCCACCGTCTGGGGCCTGATCGCCAGCGTCGTGGTCGGCGTCGGGGTCGGCGCGCTCGCGCCCGGCACCTCCGTCGCCACCACCCTGTCCGCCCGCCCCCACCAGTACGCCTCCGCCGTCGGCGCGGCCACCATGGCCCGCATGGTCGGCGGGGCCGTCGGCGTCGCCGTCGTGTCGGTCGTGATCGACCACCCGTTCATGACCGGGCCCTTCGCGGGCCTGGCCGGCGCGCTCGCGATGTGCGTGGCCATCTCCGTGCTGATCGGAGCCCTGGCCCTGACCAAGATCACCCGGATGCGGCCGGACCCGGGTGACGTCATGATCAAGGTGCCGCGCCGGATGCTGCTGGAACTGCGCATGACCCTCGCCACCGTGGCGGCCGAGGCCGACGCGCTGCTGCCAGTCGAGACCCGCACACCCCCCGCAGACACCCCCATGGACTCCCGCACGGGCTCCCACTCGGGCTCCCACACGGATGCCTCCATGGACCCGGTCCCGCGACAGCGGGCGGCCGAACCCGGCCCGCTCGCCGGCACCCGCGGGCCCTCGAACTAGTTCAACCATTCAGAAGGGCTCTCGTCATGGCAACCACATCGTGCGACGTAGCCATCGTCGGCGCCGGGCTCGGCGGCTGCTTCCTGGCCCTGCTCCTGGGCCGCCGTGGCCGGCACGTCGTCGTCATCGAGCAGGGACCCTCAGTCCCCAGCGCCGGCGCCGACTTCCTCAAGCCCCCGGGCCTGCGGGTGCTGGCCCGGCACGGACTGGCGGACCTCGTCGGACGCCATGGCCTCTGGCGCGACACGGTCCGCTACTACCACGACGGCGACCCCATCCAGGAGTGCCGCTTCCCCGACGGCGGGTTCCTCATCCGCCCCTACCGGGAGCTGGTCGAGCTGATCTACACCTCCTGCGCGATGGAGGGCGTCGAGTTCTGGTTCGACGCCGCCATCGACGACATCGCCATGGGCGACGGGCAGGTGGAAGAGCTGACGCTCGCCGACGGACGGCGGCTGCGGGCCGGCGTCGTGATCGGCGCCGACGGCACCAAGTCAGCGATCCGCCGGGCGCTCGGCATCGAACAGCGCACGACGCCGTACGAGCGGCTGCAGATGCGGGTGGCCACCGTGCCGCTGAGCGCCAGCGTCGCCCAGCTCAACCGGCTGTACTTCAGCTCGGAAGGCTGGTTCGCCTACCTCTACCCGCTCGACAGGGACCAGGCCAGGGTGTTCGTCGGCCTGCCCCCCGAGGACGACGAGGAGATCTTCCAGGACGGCATCCCGGCGCTGCTGGACGAGCTGAAGAAGTTCGTGACCGACAGCTCCGACGCCTTCAACTCCCTGCAGGCCGCCACCTGGCAGCCGATCAAGGTATCGTCGCTGCGGGTGGAGGCGTACCACCGGGGCAACGCCGCGCTGCTCGGCTCGGCCGCGTTCGCCTGCCATCCGATGACCGGCATGGGCATGAGCTACACGCTGCGCGACGCCGAGATCCTGGCCGACGTCATCTGCGCCGCCGCGGGCGACCAGGAGCTGCTCGACCGGCTGCTGCAGGCCCGCTACGAGCCTCGCGGGCACGCCCACCGGCAGCTCATCGACTACGGCGACTCGCTGGTCGCGACCTTCCGCGACCCGCGGGCGTACCTGGCGGCCTTCCGTTCCGACCTGCACGTGTACGGCGACGCCGACCTCACGAAACCCGCGCCCCCCGAGTTACAGCTCACCTAGAGCCGCGCCCCCGTCGTCCGCCATTCCCCACCTGGTGAGGTTCGTCCAGTGCCACGCTGAGTGCGGTGGGCAGCCCGATCCCCAGGCGGCGGGGGCGCCCCCAAGGGTGGGGTGTGCACTACCACGATGACGGGTGACAGCGGGGGTCCGCCCGGGCACCGGCTCTCGGGATGCTGAGGAGCGATCAACCACTCCTCGGCATCGGAGACGAATGTGACGGTGACAGAGACCCCCGGCCCCTCGGCGCGGAGGGGGAGCGACTTCGCGGCGCTGTCGCGGCGCATCGCCCAGGCGGGGCTGCTCGACCGGCGGCCCGGCTACTACGCGGCCAGGATCGGCCTGGTGGCCGCGCTGTTCGCGGGCACCTGGGCGGTGTTCGCCGCGGTGGGCGACTCCTGGTGGCAGATACCGGTCGCGGTGCTGCTCGCGGTGGCCTTCGCGCAGGTCACGCTGCTGGCCCACGACCTGGCGCACGGGCAGATCTCCCGTTCGCGGCGGGCCGCCAGGATCGCCGGGCTGCTCGTCGGCAACCTGGCCGTGGGGCTCAGCTACGGCTGGTGGATGGACAAGCACACCCGTCACCACGCCAACCCCAACCACGAGGACCACGACCCCGACGTCTCACCCGACGTCCTCATCTGGTCGCGCCGCCAGGCCGAGGCCAGCCGGGGGCTGCCCCGGGTCATCGGGCGCTGGCAGGCGTTCCTGTTCTTCCCCCTGCTGACGCTCGAAGGCGTGAACCTGAAGGTGTCGAGCTTCCGCGCGCTGCGGCGGCCCTCGCTCAAGAACCGGTGGGTCGAGGGGCTGCTGCTGGGGACGCACGTGCTGGCGTACGCGGGGGCGGTGTTCCTGGTGCTGCCGCTGCCCAAGGCGCTGCTCTTCCTGGTCGTGCACCAGGCGTGCTACGGCGTCTACCTCGGGTGCACCTTCGCGCCCAACCACAAGGGCATGCCCGTGCTCACCGCGGCCGACGAACTCGACTTCCTCCGCAAGCAGGTGCTGACCTCCCGCAACGTCAGCGGCGGGCGCCTGGTCACCGTCGCGCTCGGCGGCCTGAACTACCAGATCGAGCACCACCTGTTCCCGAGCATGCCCACCGCGAACCTGCGCAGGGCACGGCCCATCGTGCGCGAGTACTGCGCCTCGCTCGGCGTCGAGTACGCCGAATGCGGGCTGCTGGAGTCGTGGGGGCTGGCGCTGCGCCACCTGCACGAGGTGGGCCGTCCCCTGCGCGGTGTCAGGACATGACGATCAGCTCCTGGCCGTTGAGGTCCTCCTTGACCTGGTGACCGGCGGCGGCCAGCACGGTACGTAACGCGAGCTGGACCGCGGCCCTGATGGTGGAGCGCTCGACGAGATGCTCGGCCGGGCTGCCCCAGGTGACGACCACCCCGCGTGCGGGGTCGTGCCAGACTTCGAGCCCGCCGTCGGTGGACAGCGGCGACGGCTCGACCATGAAACCCGCGTCCGCCAGCTCCCGGCGGACCGCGCGTTCCAGGTCCTGGCCGGTGCTCGGGGCGATGTCCATCCGGATCCGCTGCCCGCGCACACGCGTTTCGAACCTCGGGGACGCGGCGAAGTGTGTGTAAGGATGGCGGCATGTCCGCGGACGCGTCCGGGACGCCGCGCCTGTCGAGGGCCGTCGTGGCATTCCCCGCCGCGACCCCCGCGCCCGGCGGCCGAGGGGGAGTGTCGCCCGATCGGGAGGAAGTGGATGCTGATCGAGCAGGCCAGGAGGGTGGCCAGGCAGTGGGTGCTGGAGGAGGGCGCCGCGCTGCCCGGGTTCGTCGGCGCCTTCCTGACCGGGTCGGCGCTGTGGGCCGGTGCGGGGGACGAACTGGCTCCGACGTCCGACGTGGACGTCATGCTGGTCACGGATCCGGTCGACCGTATCGGGCATATAGGGAAATTTCGGTATAAAGGGGTGTTGCTGGAGGTCTCCTCCATGGCGGAGCCCGGCTCGACCCACGGCGTCCTGAGCGACTACCACCTGGCCGGCAGCTTCCACCTGCCGTGCGTGCTGGCCGACCCGTCGGGGCGGCTGACCGAGCTGCAGCGCGTGGTGGCCCGCGACTTCGCCGAACGCCCCTGGATCCTGGCCCGCTGCACCGACGCCATGGACCGCGTACGGGGGTGGATCAACGGCATGGACGAGTCCGCGCCGCTGCCCGACCAGGTCACCGCGTGGCTGTTCGGCACGGGGGTCACCGCCCACGTGCTGCTGGTGGCCGGGCTGCGCAACCCCACCGTCCGCCGCCGGTACGCGGCCGTGCGCGAGCTGCTCGCCGAGCACGGGCGGCTGGAGTTCTACGAGGGCCTGCTCGACCTGCTCGGCTGCGCCGAGCTGAGCCCCGCCCGGGTGGCGGGGCACCTGGCCGCGCTGGAGAAGGTGTTCGACGCCACCGCCTCCGTACGCGTGCCCTCCTACCGCTTCGACTCCGACATCAGCCCCGCGGCCCGCCCGGCCGCCATCGACGGCTCACGGGAGCTGATCGACCGTGGGCTGCACAGGGAGGCGGTCTTCTGGCTGGTGGCCACGTACGCCCGGTGCCTGGCCAAACGGGCGGCGGCCGGCCAGGGCGGCTACGAGGAGGGGCTGCGCGAGCTGCTGGCCGACCTCGGGGCCGCGACGTTCGCCGACCGGCGGCGGCGCGGAGACCGCGTCCTGGCGGCGCTGCCCGGCCTGTGGCAGACCGCCACGGCCCTCTGCTGACCTGCACCCTTCCCCGGCGGCCTCAGCGGCCGTCCAGGAGCGGGAGGTCGTCGCCGTAGATGTCCGGGCTGCGGTCCACCTGGCCGATGAACTCGCCGGGGAAGCCCAGCTCGAACTCCACCGCCGACTCCAGCCGACTCACCGCCTCGCCGGGCAGCCGCACCTCCGACGCGCCCAGGACGTCCTTGAGCTGCTCGGGGGTGCTCGTACCGAGGATCGGGTGCACGCCGCGGTGCACCGCCCACGCGAGGGCCACCTGCGCGGCCGTCACGCCCAGCTCCCCGGCCACCTCCAGCACCGCCCGCACCCCGGCCCGGTCCCGCTCGCTGATCGACTCGGGGCGTACGCGGGACGCCGCGGCCCCGGGCGCGGCGTACCGTCCGGACAGCACGCCCTGCGCGAGCACTCCCCACGCCGCCACGCTCATCCCGTACGCCCGCGCCATCGGCAGCAGCTCCCGCTCCACGTCGCGCCACAGCAGGCTGTAGGGCACCTGCAACCCCGCGAACGGCGTCCACCCGCGCCACTCGGCCAGCGTGCAGGCCCGGCTGACCACCCACGCCGGCGCGTCGGAGATGCCCACGTAGAGCACCTTCCCCGAGCGGACCACGTCGTCCAGCGCCCGCATCGTCTCCTCGATCGGGGTGTGCCGGTCCCAGACGTGCACCCACAGCAGGTCGACGTAGTCGGTACGCAGCCGCCGCAGGCTCTGCTCCAGCGACAGGACGAGGTTTTTGCGATGGTTGCCGGCCGCGTTCAGGTCGGTGCGGTCACGGGTGCCGGTGTACTTCGTGGCCAGGACGAAACGGTCGCGGCGGCCCTGGAGCAGCTCGCCGACGACGCTCTCGCTCTCGCCGTACATGGAGGCGGTGTCGACGACGTTGCCCCCGGCGTCCGCGTACGTGTCGAAGATGCGCCGCACCTGCGGCGACGCCTCTTGGTAGGTCATCGCGCCGAGGAACAGCTCGGAGACCCTCAGCCCGGTACGGCCCAGCAGGCGATAGCGCATCGGCCCCCCTCACGCCCGGCCGGGGCGGGAGTGCCCGGCCTCGCGCCCGCCTTGGCGGATGCCGCCCTTGGTGATCACCGATCTCGTGTTCGTCATGGGCACCAACCTGCCGTGCCGCGGCCCGCGAAGGAAGGCCGCGCTCAGACTGGCCGTGGCGGGGCCACGATAAGCGGAGCGCGGCCTCGTACACTCTTGGGGGTGAGCGACAACGACCTCGGAGCCTTCCTGCGCGCCCGTCGCGAGGCGCTCAAGCCCGAAGACCTCGGCCTGCCCGGCAGCGGCCGTCGGCGCACCCCGGGGCTGCGCAGGTCGGAGCTGGCCACCGTGGCCGGGGTGAGCGTCGAATACCTGACCCGGCTGGAGCAGGGGCGCGACCGCAACCCGTCCGTCCAGGTGCTCGTCTCGCTGGCCGACGCCCTGCGCCTGGACCCGGATGAGCGCCTGCACCTGCGGCACCTGGCCAAGCTGACCAGCGGCAGCATCGCCCTGTGCCCGAACGGCGGGCTGGCGCCCGCCCGCACCGTGCGGCCCACCGTGCGGATGCTGCTCGACCGGCTGGAGCCCACGCCCGCCGCGGCGGTCAACCGGCTGGGGGAGGTGCTGGCGCACACGATGGGGTTCGAAGCGCTCGCCGGGCCCATCGGGCTGCTGGACGGTGAGGCGCCCAGCCTGATCCGCTACGTCTTCGCCGACGCGCGGGCCAGGATGGCGTTCCCCGACTGGGACAAGGTGGCCGACGAGCAGGCCGCCGCGCTCAACTACGAGGCCGGGGCCGACGACCCGTACGCGGCCGAGCTGATAGAGGAGCTGTCGTTCGCCGTCGGGGCGGCGTTCACCTCGCGCCTGGCGGGGCCGCCCGTGCCGCCGCGCCTGGAGCCCGTGCAGCGCCTGGCGCATCCGCAGGCCGGAGAGCTGCGGCTGGCCAGGGAGGCGCTCGACCTGCCGGCGGGCGACCAGCGGATCATGGTCTATCTGCCCGCCGACACCGCCACGGCGGGGGCGCTCGACCGGCTGACCGGCTGCCGCCCCGGCGCCCTGCGCGCGGTCTCCGCCTGACGAGGCGGTTCTCGGCGGGAGGGTCCGGTCAGGCGCGGCGGAGGGTGCGGGTCAGGCCGGCGGCGATCGTCGTGGCCAGCACCCAGCCAGCCGCGATCAGCCCGTACGCCAGCCACTGCGTCCCCCCGCCCGGGTTGAACGCCTTCTCCTGCCCGAAGTCGATGATCGGCAGCAGCAGGTCGAGGGTGTAGACCAGCGGGCTGAACTCCGGCGCCTCACCCCGCTTGAGTGGCGGCGGTTCGTCCAGCCCGAACACCACCGTGCCCACGGCCAGCAGCGCCAGCAGCCAGCCGGCCGCGCGGAGCGGGCGGAAGCCGTACCCGACGGTGACGTCCTGGAGGCGGCCCCATGACCGGGCGTTCCAGGGGAGGGTGGCCCGCCGCTGCCGCTGGCCGGCCAGGAGCGTGTCACGGGCGTCGGCGTCATCGCCCTGCCGCCGGTACATCTCGGCGAGCTGCTCGTAGGCGTTCGGCAGGTAGCCGTCGGGGTCGCGGCGCAGCCAGCCGAGGCGTTCCGCGGCCGGCAGCCTGGGCTCCAGCACCTCGTACGACAGGCCGTCCATGCGCAGTTCGCCCGGCCACACCGCGGGGTCGTCGCGCAGCACCCCGATGCGCGCGTGCCGCAGCTCGACCGTGCCCAGGATCGGCCGGGCGGTCCGCATCGCCAGCTCCCGCGTCTCCACCCGGCGGCACACGAGCGCCTCGCCGCCGGGCGACTCCAGCGTGGCGTCGTCGACGCACAGACGGCTGCCGACGTGCGCGTTCGTGAGCCCGACGCGGCCCCGCGCCGAGAATCCGTCGCACAGGTTGAGCACTTTGCCGACCGTGATGCCGGTGGCCGTCAGCACCGCGCGGCCCGGGTTGACCAGTGTCGCGCCCTCGAAGAACACGCCCCCCGAGACGGACGCGTCCACGAGGCTGATCTCGCCCTCCGCCGACAGCCCCTCGCGGCCCCGCAGCGCGCCGTCCACGACCACGCCGTCACCCGCCAGCGCCAGGCCGTCCGGGTTGCGCAGGCGCGCGCCGTCGAGGCTCAGCGTGCGGCCGATGGCGGCGGCCTCCAGCCAGACGACGCCCTCGGTCTCGGCGCGCGCCATGAACAGGCCGCTCTCGGCGTTCAGCCCGCCGCCGTGCACGGCCAGGCCGCCGGGGTTGCGCAGGCGCGAGCCGCGCAGCGTGAGCGGCCCGCCGACCCGGGCGAAACGCAGCTTGACCTCGCCGTCCACCTCCATGTCCCGGGCGAACAGGCCCACCTGGACGACCAGGTTCGAGCCGCCGAACGCCAGCCCGCCGGGGGCCCGCAGCCGGGCGCCGTCGAGGTTCAGGGCCGCGCCGACCCGGGCCGCGGTGAGGATCAGCTCGCCGTCGCACGCGAACCCGTCGTGGGCCCGCAGGTCGCCGCCCACGTCGAGGCGCTCGGCGTTGACGGCCGCGCCGCCCGGGTGGTCGAGGCGGGCGCCGTTCATGGTGAGGGTGCCGTTGATCCGGGCTCCGGACAGGCGCAGCTCGCCGGTGACGTGGCAGCCGGTCAGCCGCAGGTTGCCCTCGACCTGGAGGTTGGCGGCGACCAGGCCGGGCAGCGCGGAGCCGTCGAAGCTGAGGAAGCGGGTGCGGGCCTGGTAGAGGTCGGGGGCCTCGTCGAAGGCGCAGCGCCGGAACGTGACCGGGAAGTCGATCTCCCCGAACGCCAGGTGCAGCAGCCCCGTGATCCGCGCCCCGGTCAGGCGCAGGGCCGGTTTGTCGGCGGGGTCGGCGTACTCGCCGAGCAACAGCCCGGCCAGCACCTCCGCGCGTACGGATCGGCCGGGCCCGGCGGCGCTCAGGTCGACTTCCTGCCCGCGGGGGACGGCGGCGGCGACGGCCTGCTCGGCCGGGGTGAGTTCGGCGTTTCGCACACCGACATCCTCGCGTGGATCGGCGGCGGGCCAGGCACCCGTTCGCCGGGCGTGCGCGTCAGCCCCGCACGTCAGCCCGCACGTCGAACCCGCACGTCGTCAGCCCCGCACGTCGAACCCGAGCGCGCCCGCCACGACGGTCGCCTGGAAGGGGTCGATGACCGCGCCCGTGAGCGTGGCCTCGTGCGGGTCGAACGTGCTCAGATCGCTGCCCCGCAGATCGCACCTCGACAGGTCGGCCCCGCGCAGCCACGCCCCCGACAGGTCGGCCCGCCGCAGCTCGGCGCGCTCCAGCCGGGCCCCGCTCAGGTCGGCCTCGCGCAGCCGCACCCCGACGAAGGAGCTGCCGCGCAGGTCGGCGCCGGGCAGCCCGACGTAGGACCAGTCGCCGCCCGCCACCTTCAGCAGCCCGAACGTGCACCCGTCGAACCCGCTGCCCGTCAGCTTGCAGCCCCTGAACGTGGCGTCGAAGAACGAGCAGTGCGAGAACGCGCAGTTGAGGAACTGCGCGTCGTCGTGCTCCGACACGTTGAAGCGCACGTTCCTGAACTGGCACTCCTCGAACGACGAGCCGCGGTCGATCAGCTCGGTCATGTCGACGTCCTGGAACAGCACGCGGTGATGGCGCTCACCGGAGATCTCCAGGCTGTCCCAGTCGGCGGACGTGATCGTCTTCTCCGGGGGCGGCATGGGGACGCCGTTCCTTCGCTCTGCCATGCGAACAAACTAGCGGATGCGACGGACGGCGCTAGGCCCGTTTGGCGATGGCGGTGATGAGCGGCTGCACGAGCTTGGCCGCCAAGGGGCCGAACGCCGCCAGGATGAGCACGTACGCGGCGGCCAGCGCGCCCAGGTCGGGGTGCACGCCCGCGCCCACCGCCAGCCCGGCGATGACGATGTTGAACTCGCCGCGCGGGATCAGCGCGATGCCCGCCCGCGCCTGGCCGGCCTTGGCGATGCCCGCGCGCCTGGCGGCGTATGCGCCGGTCAGGAGCTTGGTGATCATGCTGACCAGGGCCAGCAGCGCGGCCAGCCCCGCCACCGGCAGGATCTTAGCCGGATCGGTCTGGAGGCCGAAGAAGACGAAGAACACCGCCGCGAACAGGTCGCGCAGCGGCGCGAGCAACGACTGCGCGTCCTCGGCCAGCTCGCCCGACAGGGCGATGCCCACCAGGAACGCGCCGACGGCCGCCGAGACCTGGAGCTGCTGGGCCAGCCCGGCCACCAGCAGGGCCAGGCCGACGACCTTGAGCAGCAGCACCTCGGAGTTGGGGCTGGAGACGAACGCCTCGATGAAGCGTCCGAACCGCAGCGCGACGACGAGCACCACGCTCACGGTCAGCAGCGCGATGCCCACCGCCATCGCCCCGCTGAGCAGGCTCAGCCCGGCCAGCATGGTGGTCAGGACCGGCAGGTAGATCGCCATCGTGAGGTCCTCGAACACCAGCAGCGAGAGCACGGTGGGCGTCTCCCGGTTACCGATCCACCCGAGGTCCGACAGCACCTTGGCGGTGATGCCGGAGGAGGTGGCGTAGGTGACGCCCGCCATGGCCACGGCCGCGACAGGACCCCAGCCCAGCAGCAACGCGCAGATCGCGCCGGGGGCGGCGTTGAGCACCAGGTCGACGAGGCCCGCGCGGGCGTTGCTGGTGAGGCTGGTGACCAGCTCGTCGGCGTTGTACTCGAGGCCGAGCGTGAGCAGCAGCAGGACCACGCCCAGCTCCGCGCCGACCGCGATGAACTCCTCGCTCGTGGCCAGCGGCAGCACACCGCCGGTCCCGAACGCCAGCCCGGCGATCAGGTAGAGCGGGATGGGGGAGATCCCGACGCGCAGCGCGAGCGCGCCGAGGATCCCGAGACCCAGGAGGACAGCGCCGAACTCCAGAAAGATGACCGCAGTATGGTGCACCCGCGGCCCTATCCGCTCGCCAGGATGCCGGCGACCTCGGACGTGCTGTCCTCGCTGCCGACGACCACCACGACGTCCCCGACGGAGAAGACGAAGCCCGGCCCGGGGCTGGCGAACACCTGTCCGGCCCGGACGATGGCGACGATGGAGGCGCTCGTACGGGTCCGCACGCGGGCGTCGCCCATGGGGCGGTTCGCGTAGGGGGAGTCGGCCGGGATGGGGAGCTGCACGCTGACCAGACCCTCGACCTGCTGGTGAAGCTGGTTGAGCCGCGCCACGATCCGGGGGGCGCCCAGCAGCTCTGCCAGGGCGTCGGCCTCCTCGTCGTTGAGCTTGACCATGTGGCAGACGGCGTCGGGGTCTTCCTTGTCGTAGATGACGAGATCCCGGCGTCCGGTGCGGTGGGAGATGACGCCTACCCGCTGGCCTTTGCGGGTGGTGAAGTCATGCCGCAGTCCGATCCCCGGTAGTGCTGTTTGTTCGACCTCCACCTAATCCCACCTGTCCAGAGCCGCATATTTCCGGACAACCCTACCAATTCCATACTCCAAAGGCTTCCGTCCCATTTACCGGCTCTTGGGGTGTAGGTGGTGTGCGTCCCGGACAGGTGGTCGCGGGGGGTGACTGCGGGAGGACGGGCGGGCGTGGGAGACTGCTGTCAGGCGTGGACCACGGCCCCGCACCCCCGGGGTCCCGGCCCGCGCCCCGCGTACGCCCGGCGGCAGCCCGTACGCACCAGAGCAGGCGACGCCGAAGGACCGACCATGCCCACCGCCCCCTCGATCACGACCACCGAGGCCGCCGGGCTGCCGGTGAGGTCCTCCCTACCGGGCGGGCCGGCGGCGTGGTGAGCGAGGAGGCCGAGACGTACCAGGTGGACCTCCGTTTGCCGGAGGAGATGGCCAGCATCACGGAGGCCCGCCGCCTGGCCCGCGAGGCCCTGCGCGCGTGCGGTTTCCAGGGGCGTCACGACGACGTCCTGCTCGTGGTGTCGGAGCTGGTGACCAACGCGCTCGTGCACGGCGACGGCCCGCCCACGCTGCGGGTGCGGGGCAGCGCCTCGCACGTGCGGGTCGAGGTGGGCGACGCGGGCGACGGGCTGCCCGAGGCGCGCGAGCCGGGTCCGGCGAGCGGCTGGGGGCTGCACGTCGTGGGGCTGCTGTGCACCGGCTGGGGCAGCTCACCGGGTGCGGACGGCAAGGTGGTGTGGTGCGAGCTGGCGGCCCGCCTCGCCCCGGTGCGGACCGGCCCCGCACAGACCTGACGGTCCCTTCCAGCGTGACGGGGTCGTGGCGTGTCACGTTCCGTCGGCGTCGTCGCCGATCAGCGCGAGCGCCTGCCGGGCGATCTCCCACTCCTCGTCCGTGGGGACGACGAGCACCGCCACCTCGGCCCCCTCCGGCGACACCGCCCGCTCCCGTACGGAGTCCGCGAGGTTGCGCCCCGGATCCACCACGACGCCCAGCCGCTCCAGCCCGGCCAGGGACTCGGCGCGGGTGGCGGCGTCGTGCTCGCCCACCCCGCCGGTGAACACGATCGCGTCCACCCGCCCCAGCAGCGCGTAGTACGCGCCGACGTACTTGCGGACGCGCCGCGTGTAGACCGCCAGGGCCAGCCGCGCCCCGGCGTCGTCGCGGGCGCGCACCTCGCGCATGTCGCCGGTGCCCGCGAGCGCCAGCAGCCCGCCCTCACGGCCGAGCGCGTCCTCCACCCGCTCCGCGTCCAGCCCCGCCACGCGGGCCAGGTAACCCGGCAGCGCGGGGTCCACGTCTCCGGAACGGGTGCCCATGACCAGCCCCTCCAGCGGCGTCAGGCCCATGGAGGTGTCGGCGCTGCGCCCGCCGGAGATCGCGGTGGCGCTGGCCCCGTTGCCCAGGTGCAGCACGATCAGGTTGAGGTCGGCCAGGTCGCGGCCGAGCAGGACGGCGGCGCGGCGCGAGACGTACGCGCAGGAGGTGCCGTGGAAGCCGAAGCGCCGCACGCCCAGCCGCTCGCGCCAGTCGCGGGGCACCGCGTACGTGTACGCCTCCTCGGGCATCGCGAGCTGGAACGCCGTGTCGAACACCGCGACCTGCGGCACCGACGGGAACGCCGCCCGCGCGACCCGGATCCCGGCGAGGCCGACCGGGTTGTGCAGCGGCGCGAGCGGGGCCAGCGCCTCGATGGCGGCGATCACCTCGTCGTCGACCAGCACGGCCGTGGCGAAGCGGGTGCCGCCGTGCACGACCCGGTGCCCGACCGCGACGGGGTCCAGCTCGGGCCCGGCCGCCGCGAACGCGTCCATCATCGCCGCCAGCCCCTCGCCGTGGCCGGGGAAGGGCCGCGTCCGCACGTACGCGGGGGCGTCGCCGGCGTGGTGCGTGAGCCGTCCGCGCCGCTCGCCGATGCGCTCGACCAGGCCCCTGGCCGGGCGCTCGCCGGTCCGCACGTCCACCAGCTCGTACTTGATGGACGAGGAGCCGGTGTTCAGGACGAGGATGTGCCCGGCCACGTCCACGACCTGATCTCCGCCGGGTCCTCGCCGTGCTCGCGCGTGTAGGCGCGTGCCCGCAGCCGCCGGTCGCTCATGCGCTGGCGCAGGTGGGCCTGCGTGGCGCCGAGGCCGGGCACCCGGTCGATCACGTCGAGCACCAGGTGGTAGCGGTCGATGTCGTTGAGCATGCACATGTCGAACGGCGTCGTCGTGGTGCCCTCCTCCTTGTAGCCGCGTACGTGCAGGTTCGCGTGGCCGTGGCGGCGGTAGGCGAGGTGGTGGATGAGCGAGGGGTAGCCGTGGAAGTTGAAGATGACCGGTTTGTCGGTGGTGAACAGGCCGTCGAACTCGGCGTCCGGCATGCCGTGCGGGTGTTCCGACGGCGGTTGCAGCCGCATGAGGTCGACCACGTTGACCACGCGTACCCGCAGCTCGGGCAGGTGCTCGCGCAGGAGCGCGGCGGCGGCCAGCGTCTCCAGGGTGGGCACGTCACCGGCGCAGGCCAGCACCACGTCCGGCTCGCCGCCCTGGTCGGTGGAGGCCCACGGCAGGATGCCCAGGCCGCGCGTGTTGTGCGCGATGGCCTCGTCCATGGTGAACAGGTCGAGCACCGGCTGCTTGCCCGCGACGATCACGTTGACGTAGTCGCGCGAGCGCAGGCAGTGGTCGGCCACCGACAGCAGCGTGTTGGCGTCCGGCGGCAGGTAGACGCGCACCACCGACGCCTTCTTGTTGACCACCACGTCGAGGAAGCCGGGGTCCTGGTGGCTGAAGCCGTTGTGGTCCTGCCGCCACACGTGTGACGACAGCAGGTAGGTCAGCGACGCGACCGGCCGCCGCCACGGGATCCGCTGCGACGCCTCCAGCCACTTGGCGTGCTGGTTGAACATCGCGTCCACGATGTGGATGAACGCCTCGTAGCAGTTGAACAGCCCGTGCCGCCCGGTCAGCAGGTAGCCCTCCAGCCAGCCCTGGCACAGGTGCTCGCTCAGCACCTCCATGACCCGGCCGCCGGGACCGAGGTTCTCGTCGGTGGGCAGCCTCTCGGCCTCCCAGGCCCGGTCGGTGACCTCGAACACGTCCGTCAGCCGGTTGGACGCCGTCTCGTCCGGCCCCATCAGCCGGAACGTGCGCGGGTTCGCGGCGATCACGTCGCGCAGGAACCCGCCCAGCACCCGCGTCGGCTCGCTCGACTGCTCCGCCGGAGACTTGACCTCGACCGCCAGCCTGCGGAAGTCCGGCAGCCGCAGCGGCTCCAGCAGCTCGCCGCCGTTGGCGTGCGGGTTGGCGCTCATCCTGCGCGGGCCGCGCGGCACGGTGTCCAGGATCTGCCGTACCGGCCGCCCGTCGGGGCCGAACAGCTCCTCCGGCCGGTACGAGCGCATCCACTCCTCCAGCATGCCCAGGTGGGCTGGGTTCTCGCGGACGCCGGCCAGCGGCACCTGGTGCGCGCGCCACGTGCCCTCCACCGGCTTGCCGTCCACCTCGCGGGGGCCCGTCCAGCCCTTCGGCGTGCGCAGCACGATCATCGGGAGGCGGTCGGCGTCGCCCGCCTTGTACGCGGCCATCTCCTCGAACGCCGTGTCCAGCGCGTCCGCCATCTCCCCATGGTCGGCGCCGACCAGGAGGGGGCGGTGGCCGTAGCCCTCCATCAGCTTGACCAGCTCCGCCTCGGGGATCCTGGCCAGCACGGTCGGACCGGCGATCTTGTAGCCGTTCAGGTGCAGGATGGGCAGGACGATCCCGTCGCGGCGGCGGTTCAGGAACTTGTTGGAGTGCCAGCTCGCGGCCAGCGGGCCCGTCTCGGCCTCCCCGTCGCCCACGACGCAGGCCACGACCAGGTCAGGGTTGTCGAAGGCGGCGCCGTACGCGTGCGCGAGCGCGTACCCCAGCTCGCCGCCCTCGTGGATCGAGCCGGGCGTCTCGGGGGCCACGTGGCTGGGGATCCCGCCGGGGAAGGAGAACTGGCGGAACAGCCGCCGCATGCCCTCCGCGTCCTGCGACACGTCCGGGTACCGCTCGGAGTACGTCCCCTCCAGCCACGCGTGCGCCACCGCCGCGGGTCCGCCGTGGCCGGGGCCCACGACGTAGATCATGTCCTGGTCCCGCTCGCGGATCACCCGGTTGAGGTGCGCGAAGCAGAAGTTCAGGCCGGGGGTCGTGCCCCAGTGCCCGAGCAGGCGCGGCTTGATGTGCTCCGGCCGCAGCGGCTCGGTGAGCAGGGGGTTGTCCAGCAGGTAGATCTGCCCGACGGACAGGTAGTTCGCCGCCCGCCAGTACGCGTCGATGTGGTCCATGCCCCTGCTGCTTCCTCCACAGACCGTGCCGAATCCCCCGCGCCGCCGATAAGGTGCCGGGCATGGAGCTGAGGAGTTCGCGCTGGTACTCGGGAAACGACCGCAACTCCTACATCCACCGGGCCTGGATGCGGCGCGGGCTGCCGCGCGAGGCGTTCGAGGGCGGTCGGCCGCACATCGCGATCGCCAACACCGCCTCCGACCTGACCCCCTGCAACTCCCATCTCGACGAGGTGGCCCGGAGCGTCGCGAACGGCGTGTGGGCGGCCGGTGGCGTGCCGCTCAACCTGCCCGTCGTCTCCCTCGGCGAGACCAACGTGCGCCCGACCGCGATGCTGTGGCGCAACCTGGCCGCCATGGCGGCCGAGGAGCTGCTGCGCGCCAACCCCGTCGACGGCGCGGTGCTGCTCGGCGGCTGCGACAAGACCATCCCTTCGCTGCTGATGGCCGCCGCCTCCGTCGACCTGCCCGCCCTCGTCGTGCCCGGCGGGCCGATGCTGACCGGGCACTTCAGGGGAGCGCCGCTCGGCTGCGGCACCGACGTGTGGCGCCTCAGCGAGGAGGTACGCGCGGGCACGCTCTCCCGCGAGGCGTTCCTGGAGTCGGAGTCGTCCATGATCCGCAGCCGCGGCCACTGCAACACGATGGGCACCGCGTCCACCATGGCGTGCGTGGCCGAGGCGCTCGGCATGACCCTGCCCGGCACCGCAGGCACCCCCGCCCCCGACAGCCGCCTGCTCGAACGCGCCCACGAGAGCGGCCGCCTGGCCGTCGAGCTGGTCAGCCGGGGCCGCCGCCCCAGCCACGTGATGACCAGGGGCTCGTTCCTCAACGCCATCGTCACCCTGGCCGCCGTCGGCGGCTCGACCAACGCCGTCGTGCACCTGCTGGCCATCGCCGGGCGGCTCGGCGTGGAGCTGACCCTCGACGACTTCGACCGCACGGGCTCCGGCGTGCCGTTGCTGGTCGACCTGCAACCGGCCGGCCGCCACCTCATGGACGACCTCCACCGGGCGGGCGGCCTGGCCGCCGTGCTCAAGGAGGTCGAAGACCTGCTCGACCCCACCGCGATCGCCGTCACCGGCCGGCCGCTGGTCGAGCACCTGGCCGGGGCCGAGATCCACGACGGCGACGTGATCCGGCGCCGCTCCGACCCGCTGCTGCCCGACGCCGGCATCGCCGTGCTGCGCGGCAACCTCGCCCCAGGCGGCGCGGTGATCAAGCCCGCCGCCGCCTCACCCGAGCTGCTGCGCCACCGCGGCCGGGCCGTCGTCTTCGACAGCGTCGAGGACGTCCACGCCCGCCTCGACTCACCCGACCTCGACGTGGACGAGACGTCGGTACTGGTGCTGCGCGGCTGCGGCCCCAAGGGCTACCCGGGCATGCCGGAGGTCGGCAACCTGCCGCTGCCCGCCAAGCTGCTGGAGAAGGGGGTGCGCGACATGGTCCGCGTCAGCGACGCCCGCATGAGCGGCACCGCGTACGGGACGGTCGTCCTGCACACCGTCCCGGAGGCGGCGGCCGGCGGGCCCCTGGCCAGGGTGCGCACCGGCGACCCGATCGTGCTCGACGTGGCCGCCCGCCGCCTCGACGTGGACGTCCCGGACGCCGAGCTGGCCGCCAGGCCGCCGGTCACGACCGGGCACGCCCGCCCCGCGCGCGGCTGGGAGCGCCTCTACGTCGAGCACGTCACCCAGGCCGACCGCGGCGCCGACCTCGACTTCCTCATCGGCTCCGGCGGCGACCACGTGGGCCGTGAGTCCCACTGACCGTCCAAAGACACTGAACGTCCAAAGACTCCGCTCCGCCATGCGCGGAATCAATCTCGTGGGGTACACGGTTACGGGACGATGGGACCAGGCATGATCGGCTTGGCGACGCGAGGAGGAGACGCGTGAACGGCGACATCACCCAGAGCCAGGAGTGGGCGGCCCTGGGCAAGCACCACGAAGAGCTGGCAGGCAGGCACCTGCGTGAGCTGTTCGCGCAGGACCCGGGGCGGGCCGGGCGCATGACGGTCACCGCGGGCGACCTCTACCTCGACTACTCCAAGCACCGCGCCACGCAGGAGACCGTCGACCTGCTGCTGGCCCTGGCCGAGCGGGCCAGGCTGCGCGAGCGGATCGAGGCCATGTTCTCCGGCCGGCACATCAACGTCAGCGAGGACCGCGCGGTCCTGCACGTCGCGCTGCGCCTGCCGCGCGCGGCCGAGCTGGTCGTCGACGGCCAGGACGTCGTGGCCGACGTGCACGCCGTGCTCGACCGGATGAGCGCCTTCGCCGACCAGGTGCGGTCGAAGGAGTGGCGGGGCGCCACCGGCAGGCCGATCGAGACCGTCGTCAACATCGGCATCGGCGGCTCCGACCTCGGCCCCGCCATGGCCTACGAGGCGCTGCGCGACTACGCCGACGCCGGCATCACCGCCCGGTTCGTCTCCAACATCGACCCGGCCGACATCACCGGCAACCTCGCCGGCCTCGACCCCGAGACCACGCTGTTCGTGGTCAGCTCCAAGACCTTCACCACGCTCGAGACCCTCACCAACGCCAGGGTCGCGCGCCGCTGGCTGGTCGAGGCGCTCGGCGAGGAGGCCGTCTCCCGGCACTTCGTGGCCGTCTCCACCAACGCGCCCAAGGTCGAGGAGTTCGGCATCGACCCCGGCAACATGTTCGGCTTCTGGGACTGGGTGGGCGGCCGCTACTCCTACGACGGCGCCATCGGCCTGTCGCTGATGATCGCCATCGGGCCCGAGCGCTTCCGCGAGATGCTCGACGGCTTCCACACCGTCGACGAGCACTTCCGCACCGCGCCGTTCGAGGCCAACATGCCGGTGCTGATGGCCCTGCTCGGCATCTGGTACACCGACTTCTTCGGCGCGGAGACCCGCGCCGTGCTGCCCTACAGCCAGCGGCTGCACCGCTTCCCCGCCTACCTGCAGCAGCTCACGATGGAGTCCAACGGCAAGTCGGTGCGCGCCGACGGCGCCCCCGTCACGACCGGCACCGGCGAGATCTTCTGGGGCGAGCCGGGCACCAACGGCCAGCACGCCTTCTACCAGCTCCTGCACCAGGGCACCCGGCTGGTGCCGGCCGACTTCATCGGCTTCGCCGAGCCCCACGAAGACCGCGAGGGCATGCACGACCAGCTCACCGCCAACCTGCTGGCCCAGACCTCGGCGCTGGCGTTCGGCAAGACCGCCGACGAGATCGCCGCCGAGGGCACCGCGCCGGAGATCGTGCCGCACAAGGTGATGCCGGGCAACCGCCCCACCTCCACGATCCTCGCGCCCAAGCTCACCCCCCGCACGCTGGGCCAGCTCGTCGCCCTCTACGAGCACGTCGTCTTCGTCGAGGGCACGGTCTGGGGCATCGACTCCTTCGACCAGTGGGGCGTCGAGCTGGGCAAGAAGATGGCGCTCGACCTCGCGCCCGCGCTCACGTCCGACGAGCCGCCCGCCGGGTTCCCCGATCCGTCCACCGGGCAGCTCATCCGCCGATACCGCGAGCTGCGCGGAAGGCGCGTCTGAGATGGCGGCCGTGACCGAGCGGGCGGGCGCGCTGGTCCTGTTCGGGATCACCGGTGACCTCGCGCGCAAGATGCTGCTGCCCGCCCTCTACCACCTGACCGCCGACAGCAGGCTCGACCTGCCGATCATCGGCGTGGCCAAGACCGACCTCGACCTCGACGGGCTGCGCGAGCACGCCCGCGAGGCGTGCGGCGGCGTGCGCGACGCGGCGTTCGAGAAGCTGGCGGGAAACCTGCGGCTGGTGTCCGGCGACTACCGCGACCCCGACGTCTTCACCCGGCTGCGCGACGAGGTCGAGGGCCTGGGCTTCCTCGTCCACTACCTGGCGGTGCCGCCGTCGCTGTTCTGCCCGGTGGCCGACGGGCTGGCCGGGGCGGGCCTGCACCGGGACGCGCGGCTGGTGGTGGAGAAGCCCTTCGGGCACGACCTGTCCTCGGCCCGCAGCCTCAATGCCGAGCTGCTCAGGCACTTCGACGAGGACCACCTGCGCCGGGTCGACCACTTCCTGGGCAAGGAGCCGGTCGAAGACCTCATGGTGTTCCGCTTCGCCAACACGCTGCTGGAGCCGATCTGGAACCGCGCCCACGTGCGCAGCGTGCAGATCACCATGGCCGAAGACTTCGACATCCGCGACCGGGGCTCCTTCTACGACGCCAACGGCACCGTCCGCGACGTGGTCCAGAACCACCTGCTGCAGCTCCTGGCGCTCCTCGCGATGGACCCGCCGCCGTCCACCGACGCGCGGGCTCAGCTCGACGAGAAGTGGCGGGTGCTGCGCGCGGTCAATGCCCTCGACCCGGCCGACGTCGTACGCGGCCAGTACGACGGCTACCTCGGCACCGACGGCGTGCGTCCGGACTCCACGACCGAGACCTACATCGCCCTGCGCGCCTATATCGACAACTGGCGCTGGGCCGGGGTGCCGTGGTGCATCCGCTCCGGCAAGGCGCTGCCCACCACCGACCTGGAGGTCGTCGCCGAGCTGCGCGAGCCGCCGGTGGCGATGTTCGGCAACCGCGGCGCTCCCGACGGCCCCAACCTCATCCGGTTCCGGCTCCAGCCGGACGCGGGGGTGACCTTCGATCTGCTGGCCAAGGAGCCGGGCAAGCAGCACACCCGTCCGGTGCCGGTCAGCGTCGACTTCACCAAGGTCCTCGGGCCGATGGAGGCCGCCTACGAGCGGGTGCTGGCCGACGCCGTCAGCGGTGATCCGCGCAGGTTCGCCAGGTTCGACCTGGTGGAGGAGTCGTGGCGGATCGTGCAGCCGGTGCTCGACCTGCCGGAGCGGCCGCTGCCGTACGCCAAGGGCTCCTGGGGGCCCGCGGCGGCGGCGGAGATCCCGCCGGGCGGCTGGCACGAGATCTCCACCACCTTCGACTGACCACCCACCGGCGTCCGTCCCCCGGCCAGGGGGCGGTCTCCGGGTGCCTCGCCCCGCCTCGCCCCGCCTCGCCCCGCCTCGCCCCGCCTCGCCCCGCCTCGCCCCGCCTCGCGGGCTCGTTCGCCGAGGGTCTTTCCCGTCGGCAGGACCCGCGCAGGGGTGCGGTGAGGCGGGGAGGTCAGCATCGCGTTTCCGATTTTTCCCGCCAAAGGTAACTTTGCCCAAGTTTGTTGGGTAGGGGGAGCGGACCCCGGCCTGCTCCTCGGCGGGCGCGGAGGTCCCGGAGGTGACGATGGAGATCATGGAGCTGGTGGCACGACCGAACCCGCGGTCGCGGAGCGGCGCTGTGAGCGCTGACGAACCGTGACGGCTGACGTGCTGATCATCGACCTGCTCGACGACGCGGAGCTGCCTGGGGAGACCTTCCTGGTCCCCGGGACGAACCTTCCTGTGCGGGTGGCCCGCCTCGACGGCACCGCGTCGCTCATGCGCTTCCCGCCCGGCTGGGCACAGTCCGAGCACGGCCACTACCTGGCGGGGGAGGAGTTCGTGGTGCTGGAGGGAGAGCTGCACGTCTCCGGCATCACGTACCTGCCGGGGCAGCACGGGTGGCTGCCCGCGGGCACGTTGCGCCACTCCGCCGCCGCCCCGCCCGGCGCGCTGGTCTACACGGCCTTCTGCGGCCCGGCCACCTGGATCCGCAGCGAACGCGACGAACCCGACGGCCCCGCCGAGCGCACACCGCTCGAGACCGTGGTCATCCCGCAGGGCGGCCTACCGCTCACCCCGCACTCGGTCCTGCTCGACACGCCGATCCCGCTCGACCGCACGGCCGAGATGATCACCGTGCCCACCTGGACCTGGGAACGCTCCACCTTGATCCCGGAGGGACGGGTGCTCGTAAGGTGGGAGTCATGACGTTAACGGGGCACGTCGCGGCGTTCGGTGGTGTGGTGCTGCTCGGGGCCATGTCGCCCGGGCCCGACTTCGCGGTGGTGGTACGCCGCTCGGCCGTCTCGGGTCGCGGGCACGGCATGGCGGCCGCGGTAGGCATCGCGGTGGGGGTGTTCGCCTGGGTGGTGGCCGCCGCCACCGGCATCGCGGCGCTCCTGGAGGCTTCGGCCGTGGCGTTCACGGTGGTGAAGGCGGTGGGCGCGGCGTACCTGGTCTATCTGGGCGTCAGGTCCCTGCGCTCGGCCTGGCGCGGGGACGGCGGGCCGAGGCTGGACGAGCCCGGCCGGGAGGGGCGCGGCTCGTGGGCGGCCTTCGCGGAAGGGTTGCTGACGAACGTCCTCAACCCCAAGGCGGCGCTGTTCTTCGTGGCCCTGGTGCCCCAGTTCCTCGGGGCCGGGGTGTCCGCGCTGACGCTGTCGGCGGTGGCGCTGGCCGCGACGATCGCCTGGTTCCTGGTGGTGGCGAACGTCGTGGGCGCGCTGCGGAAGGTGTTCGCCCGCCGGTCCGTACGCAGGGCCGTGGACGGTGTGACCGGCGTCGCCCTCATCGGGCTCGGCGTGAAGCTGGCCGCCGCCGGCCGTCCCTGACAGGCCGGTCAGGACACCGCGACGCCCAGCAGGTGCCCCAGGCCGAACGTGACGGTCGCGGCGCCCACGCCCAGGGCGAGCTGGCGCAACCCGCCCCGCCACCACGGCCGCGCCGTCATCACCGCCACGGCCGCCCCGAACCCGAACAGCGCCACCACGCTCAGCACCAGCGCCACCACCAGGCCCGAGGCCCCGAACAGGAACGGCGCCAGCGGCACCAGCGCCCCGGCCGCGAACGCGCAGAACGACGACCCGGCCGCCACGTACGGAGAGGGCAGGTCGTCGGGGTCGACGCCCAGTTCCTCGCGTACGTGCACGCGCAGCGCCCGCTCGGGATCGGCCGACAGCCTCTCGGCGACCCGCTCGGCCAGTTCGGCGTCGAGCCCGCGCGAGCGGTAGAGCGCCGCCAGCTCGGCCCGTTCCCCCTGGGGGTTGCGGGCCAGCTCGCGCCGCTCGACGGCGATCTCGGCCCGCATCAGCTCGGTCTGCGACTTCACGGACGTGTACTCGCCCGCCGCCATGGAGCACGCTCCGGCGATCAGCCCCGCGCACCCGGCCAGCACCGCGCCCTGCCCGGCCCCGGCCGCGCCGACCACTCCGGCGATCAACGCGAAGTTGGACACGAGCCCATCCATCGCCCCGAACACCGCCGGCCGCAGCCAGCCACCGGTCACGTCGCGGTGACCGTGGTGCTGCTCGGGGGAGTAGGGGTGGGCGAGCTCGACGGTCATGAGTTTTCCTCCGGCTTATGGGCTCCTTTTCGTAAATGTGGCATATGGGCAAAAGATCCGCAACGCAGGAAAGCCTTGCCTGACCAGCGCAAACGCCCTGTCGGCGTGGGTGTCCGGCGGTCCCTGCACGGGCCGCACGCGTGGGCAGCTCCAGCCGACCGCGCCGCGCGTACGTGCGGGCAGCTTCAGCCGATCGAGCCGCCGCCCCGCGTACGTGCGGGCAGCTTCAACCGACCGCGCCGCCGCCACGTGTGCGTGCGGGCAGCCTCGGTCGACCGCGCCGCCAGGCGGGCGGTGGTGGGCGTCGGTCAGGCGTGGACCGGCGTGGTGGTGGCCGGAGCGGTGACGGGGTGGTGGCCGTGGATGAGCACGGTGCACTCCTCGATCGTCTCCTCCAGCAGCGTACGCAGCAGCGTGTCGGGGTCGGGGATGCACGCCTGCACGATCCCCACCACCGACAACTGCACCGCGTTCGGCGCCGCGTACCGGCGGAAGCCCTTGTCCGTGATGCGGGCCGCCCGGCTGAAGCGCCTGGCCTGGTCGGCCGCCTGCGGGACCTCCGCCATGGCCCGCAGGCTGCGCTCGCTCATCCGTCCCGACGGCGCCCCGTCGAGCCGGGCGAGCATCTCCTCGGCCGCCAGCACCGAGACTGCCAGCGCGAGCTGGCGCTCGGCCGCGGCCACCGGCAGCGCGGTGGTCGCGCAGCGTAGCGCGATGTGCGCGTCGACGCGCAGGTCGTCGCCGGCCAGCCCGATGATGGACGGGACGAGGTGGACGAGCTTGGCCCGGCTCTCGTCACCGGAGTTGTCGTTCACCAGGCGGGCGAGTGCGGCCAGCAACGGGTGCGTGCAGGCCGGATGGTCGCTCCAGCGCTCTCCGGCCAGGTAGGAGGCCAGCTCCATGAAACAGGCCCCACGCTTCGGGTTGCGATGCCTGCCGCGGGAAAGTACCGGCATGTGATCAAGGTGATTGTCCACGGGGTGCTCCACTGCTCCACGCGATCGCCGTCTATCCAGTCTGCGCCGATGTGTGGCGCATTGCCAGTGATGCGAGGTGTTCCCGATGAAGGTTCCCTCTACCCACCTATGCCACACTCAGACCTCCACGAATACCGCGACCGTCCGGGCCGGGACCGTCAGCGTGCCCGTGGCCGGGTCGTAGGCCGATTCCCGCACGACCGGATCGTCCGACGCGGCCTGTACGGGGTGCAGCCTCAACCCGCTTCCCGCTGTGGCCCCGGAGGACGGTGGTGCCGCCTGGGTCTGCGGGGACGGTGTGGCGTTGAAGACGACCGTGACGGATCTCCAGCGCGGGTCGAGGCCGTCGGTGTCCACGTGCATGGCGATCACGCCCTCGGCCGAGGCGGGGAACGACAGCCGCCGCCGTACCTCCCGCGCCGAGCCCAGCGCGAACGCGGGCGACGACGCCCGGATCCGCAGCAGCTCGCCGAACCTGGCCCTGGCCGCCCCGATCGCCGCGCAGGCGGGCCGCAGCGCCGGGTCGGCGAGCAGCGGGCGCGCGTACGGCCACGCGGCCTCGTTGTCCGCCCTGGGCGGCAGGCCGGCGCCGAAGCCGTTGCCCTGCGCGCAGTCCCACAGCAGCCGGTTGAACCAGTCGCCCGAGTCGTAGGAGTTGCGGTCGAGCGACTTCGAGCGCAGCCGTTCCGAGCCCGCGTGCACGAACGCCATGCCCTGCGCGAACACCACCGTGGCCAGCGACAGCGCCTGCATGCGCACCCGGTCTGCCATCGGCGTGTCCCGCGGCAGCTTGTACGCCAGCGCGTCGAACAACGTCTCGTTGTCGTGCGCGTCCACGTACGTCACCGCCTCCCCGGGCGCGGCCGTGTACCCGGCGGGCGAGTCGTGGTAGCCGACCTCCGAGCCCTTCCTGCCCGACGGCAGCACGTAGTCGGCCAGGTTCCCGGTCAGCCCGATCCTGATGAGGTCGCAGTAGTGCGCCAGCCGCGCCCGCTGCTGCTCGGCGGTGCCGTTGGCCGGTGCGCCGTTGGGCGCGCCCGCCAGCCCCGAGCCGAAGCCCTGCACGCGCGGGTCGGCGTCGAACGGGCCGCCGCCGCGCACCGCGTCCCGCAGCCGGTCGGTGAAGGTGCCGATGCCGGTGCCGGCCAGGTTCGCCTGCGTGGCCTGCTCGAACCGGGCGTCGCCGGCCACCTCGCCGAAGCTCCAGCCCTCGCCGTACAGGAGGATCGAGCGGCCGTCCACGCCGTGCTCGGCCACGGTCAGCCGGTCGAGCGCCGCGCGGACGGCGAGCATTCCCGCCTTCGGGTGGTGGCCCATGAGGTCGAAGCGGAAACCGTCGATCCTGTACCGCGTGGCCCAGGTGACGACCGAGTCGACCACGAGCCTGCCCATCATCAGGTGCTCGGGCGCGGTGTTGGCGCAGCACGTCGAGGTGGCCACGCTGCCGTCGTCCAGGAGCCGGTGGTAGTAGCCGGGGACGATCGGGTCGAGCACGGCGGTGGAGTGGGTGTGGTTGTAGACCACGTCCATGACGACGCGCAGCCCGGCCCGGTTGAGCGCGGTGACCATGCCGCGCAGCTCCCTGATCCGCTCGTCGGGGTCCGTCGCGTACGAGCCCTCCGGCACGGTGTGGTGCAGCGGGTCGTAGCCCCAGTTGTAGGAGTCGGTCGCGGCCGTGCGGGCCACGCGCTCCTGCTGGACTTCGGAGTCGGGCGGCAGCGCGGCCAGGTCGCCCGCGGGCTCCGTCCGGTCGGCCCGGCGCTCGGGGACGGTGGCGAAGTCGAAGACGGGCAGCACCTGCACGTGGGTCAGCCCGTCGGCGGCCAGGGCCCGCAGCTCCCGCATCCCGGCCGAGTCCGTCCCGAAGGCGGCGTACGTGCCGCGCAGCCCCTCAGGGACGGTGGCGTCGGAGGCGGAGAAGTCGCGTACGTGCAGCTCGTAGATCGACGCCCGCTCCGGCGGCACCGCGGCCGGTTTGGCCTGCCGGTCCCAGCCGGGCGGCTTGAGCGCCGCGGAGTCGAGGTCGACGAGCCTGCTGTGTGCCCCGTCGGGGGTGACGTCGAGGCCGTAGGGGTCGGTGACCTCGTTCGTCACGACCTTCCCCGCGGCGGGGGAGTAGACGGTCACCAGGTACGTGTACGCGCGCCCCAGCCACGCGGGCGGCCCCTGCACCGACCACACGCCGGTCTCGTCGTCGCGCCGCATCGGGTGCACGGTGCGCCCGCCGGGGCCGTACAGCGCCAGCTCGACCGTACGCGCGGTCGGCGCCCACAGCGCGAGCCTCGGGACCGGCCGCGCCGACGGGCCGAGCGCGGCGGTGGCGGCCGGGGCGTAGAGGTCGTCGAGCACCCCGGGGAGCTGTACGCCGGTCGCGGCCCGCAGGACGCCCTCGGGGTCCCGGCGCACGGCCGCGACCTGGCCGCGCAGCGCCTCCCGGACGAGGCAGGAGTCGCACGGGTTCACCTTGAGCGCGGTGTGTCCGGCCAGGTGCGGCCACCTGCGCCGCTGGGCCTCGCTCAGCGTGCCGGGGACGAGCCGGATGAGCCGCGGGTGGCCGGTCAGGTCGCCGTCGGCGCAGGTGATGCCGCCCTCGGCGCTGAAGGCCAGGAAGTGGCGGCCCGACGGCTCGATCCGCCAGGCCACCGTGTCGCGGTCGATCCAGTGCGCGCTGGAACCGCCGAGTCCGGCGGGCCGGTCCGCGCCGTCGCCGTCATGGCTGATGTGACTCAGGCTGCCTCGCCTCCTCGGCGGCGTCGCCCCGCACGTGCGCGCCCCAGCGTCGTCGTTCCCGCCGAGCGCGGGGCTGATGCGCGTCCTCGGCGCCGAGCGTGGGGGCGGTGCGCGCCGTTCGGGCCGGGCGGGGGTGAGGTGCCTCGTTCGATCTTTGTCATGCTTTCTGGAAATTTCTGAAATGCCGCCCCGCTTCTTGACGGACGCGCCCGCGCCCGCGAGACGGTGCCGCGTTCCAGCACAGGGCGTCCGCCGCCCGCCGAATGGCCGGTGACCTGCCGAAAGCCCGGCCCCGTCGGCGCTAAGGGCCTCGCCCGCGACGAGGTTCGATCAATGTAACAACTTGCAGAAACCTTGCGTACCCATCTACCCGCGCCCGTTACGGCGGCGTACCCTCCGCTTACTCCGACCTCCGACGAGTTGTGAGAGAGAAGAAACATGCGACGACAGTTACCGTCCGCGGCGGCCGTTGCGGCACTGGCTCTGGTGGTCTCCGCCTGTGGCGGCGGCGGTGGGCAGGGGGCCGCCCCGGCGGCGTCGGTCTCCGACCCGTCGCAGGTGAGCGGCGAGCTGACGTGGTGGGACACGACGCGCCCCGAGAGCGAGGGGCCGACGTTCCAGGCGTTGATCAAGGAGTTCGAGGCCAAGTATCCGCAGGTCAAGGTCAAATATGTGAACGTGCCCTCCGACCAGGCGCAGGGCCAGTTCCAGACCGCGGCGCAGGCCGGCACCGGAGCGCCCGACGTGATCCGCTCCGAGGTCGCCTGGACCGCGCAGTTCGCCTCGTTGGGCTACCTGCAACCGCTGGACGGCTCCAGGGCGGTGGACAACCCCGGCGACTTCCTGGCCGGCCCGGCGAGCAGCACGAAGTTCAACGACAAGACGTACGCCGTGCCGCAGGTCACCGACACCCTCGCGCTGCTCTACAACAAGCGCCTGCTGAAGGAGGCCGGCCACGACGAGCCCCCGAAGACGGTCGCCGAGCTGAAGCAGACCGCGCTCGACGTCAAGGCCAAGACCGGCGCGGCCGGGCTGGCGCTGAACGTCGACTCCTACTTCCTGCTGCCCTTCATGTACGGCGAGGGCGGCGACCTGCTCGACGTCGCGAACAAGAAGATCGTGGTCAACTCCCCGGCGAACGTGAAGGCGATGGAGACCGTCGCCGACCTGATCAGCTCGGGCGCTGCTCCCAAGCCGGCCACGACCGAGAGCTACGCCAACGCCATGACCGCCCTCAAGGAGGGCAAGGCGGCGATGATCTACAACGGGCCGTGGGCGCTGTCGGAGATCTACCAGGGCAAGGAGTTCCAGGACAAGACGAACCTGGGCATCGCGCCGGTCCCGGCCGGGTCCGTCAAGGCCGGGGCGCCCACGGGCGGCTGGAACCTGGCCATCTACGCGGGCTCGAAGAACATCCCGGCCGCGTACGAGTTCGTCCGGTTCATGACCACCCGCGAGGCCCAGGCGAAGATCGCGAAGGAGATCAGCCTCCTGCCCACCCGCACCTCCGCCTACACCGATCCCGGCGTGCAGGGCAACGCGGACGTCGCCGTGTTCAAGCCGATCATGGACACCGCGGTGGCCCGCCCCTGGATCCCCGAGGGCGGGCAGCTCTTCCAGCCGCTGCTGGAGGGCTACGAGGCGCTCGTCGGTGGCGAGTCCGCGCCCGCGGACATGCTCAAGCAGGTCGACGAGCAGTACCGCGGCATCATGAAGGACTGGAGCTGACCGGTGGCGGTGTCCACCGGACGGGCGCCGGCCGCGGGCGGGTCCGCCGCCGGCCGGCGCCCCGGCACGCCAGGACGCCTGCGGCGGGCAATGGCCACCCACTGGTACGCCTGGGCGATGGTCGCGCCGGTGCTCGTCGTGATGCTCGTGCTGATCGGCTGGCCGCTGGCGCGCGGCGTCTACCTGTCGCTGACCGACGCGACCGAGGCCAACATCGGCCGTACCATCGGCGTCAACGTCATCCCGGCCACCTATGAGTTCGTCGGCCTGGACAACTACCTGCAGATCCTGACCAGCGCCCTGTTCTGGGACAAGCTCCTGTGGACCGTGGTCTGGACGGCCGCCTGCGTCGTCCTCCACTACGGCATCGGCCTGGGCCTGGCCGTGATGCTCAACCGCCGCCTGCGCCTGCGCTCGCTCTACCGCGTGCTGCTGATCCTGCCGTGGGCGGTGCCCGCGTTCGTGGCCGCCTTCATCTGGCGCTACCTCTACAACAGCGACTACGGCGTGATCAACGGCTTCCTCGAACTGGCCGGCCTGAGCGGGGTGGGCTGGCTGGACGACCCGGTCACGGCGAAGCTCGCGGTGATCGTGGTCAACGTGTGGATCGGGGTGCCGTTCATGATGGTGGCGCTGCTGGGCGGCCTCCAGTCGATCCCGGCCGAGCTGTACGAGGCGGCCGAGGTGGACGGGGCCGGCCCCTGGCAGCGGTTCAGGGCCATCACGCTGCCCGGCCTGCGCCGGGTGTCGAGCACGGTGGTGCTGCTGGGCACGATCTGGACGTTCAACATGTTCCCGATCATCTTCCTGGTCACCCGCGGCGGGCCGGGCAGCGAGACGGAGATCCTGGTCACGTACGCCTTCCGCAAGGCGTTCACCGGCGTCCGCGACTACTCCGGGTCGGCGGCCTGGGGCGTGCTCATCCTGGCCATGCTGGTCGTGCTGGCCGCTGGCTACCGCCGTACTCTGCGCAGTCAAGGAGATCCCTGGTGAGCGGACCCGTGAGCCCGCCGAAGAGCCCCCGTGTCCGGCGGCGGGGCGAGCGGGGCCCGCTGGCCTCGATCGGCCTGCACACCGGCCTGCTGCTGGCCGTCGCCATCTCCCTGTTCCCGGTCGTCTGGCTGGTGCTGACCTCGCTCAAGCCGCGCGACAGTTGGCTGTCGGCCGAGTTGCGGCTCTTCGACGACTCCTCGCTGGACAACTACGTCCGTGTCCTGACCGCCACCGAGTTCCCGCGCTGGCTGCTCAACAGCGTGCTGACGGCCGGGCTCACCATGGTGCTGGGCGTGTTCCTGGCCGCCACCACCGGCTATGCGGTCAGCCGCTTCCGCTTCCCCGGCCACCGCTCGGTGATGTGGCTGCTGCTGGTCACCCAGATGTTCCCGGTGGCCATCCTGATCGTGCCGCTGTACAACCTGATGGCCGGGCTGGGGCTGCTCAACCAGATCCCCGGGCTGGTGATCGCGTACATGACGATCGCGGTGCCGTTCAGCGCCTGGATGATGAAGAGCTACTTCGACACGGTGCCGATCGAGATCGACCAGGCCGGCCTGGTCGACGGGCTGACCCCGTTCGGCGTCTTCTGGCGCGTGGTGCTGCCGCTGGCGCGTCCCGGCATCGCGGTCACGGCGTTCTACTGCTTCATGACGGCCTGGGGCGAGGTCGGCTACGCCACCGTGTTCATGTCGCAGGAGGACAAGCGCACGCTCGGCGTCGGGCTGCAGCAGTTCGTCGGCCAGCACTGGTCCGACTGGGGCCTGATGACGGCCTCCGCCGTGCTCATCGCCCTCCCGGCCGGAGCGGTGTTCCTCCTCGTGCAGCGGCACCTGATCACCGGGCTCACCGCGGGCGCCACCAAGGCGTGAACTCCATAAGTAACCGATCGGTCACTGTACGCGACCAGGGTCGGCGCAGGATCCTGGTCGCATGGACGGATTCCTCGACGAGACCCGGGGAGGAGTGACCGAGCTACGCGTCCACGGCGTCTCCGGCACACCCCCGGCCGGCATCCTGAACCACCCCCACCCCCGGCTCGTGGCGGGCGACGGCACCACCGGGTTCTACCGGCGCTGGTGGGAGGGCGGCCAGCCCACCGGCGACCATCCCGACGTGCCGGGCGTCCGCCACCGCGAGGCGTACGCGTGGGGCAACCTCACCTCCGGCGGCCGGGCGGTCGCGCTGTGGCTGCTCCTGCTGCCGTTCTCGCTGGCCAACCTGTCCTACTTCATGCTCCCCAGGCCCGCCAGGGGCAGACGGCTGCGGCGCGTGACCGAGGCGGCGCAGCGGCTGTTCGCCCTGCTGCTCACCGGTACGCTCGTCGGCGCCGTCACCCGGGCCGCCGTCGACCTGATCGGCTGGCAGTGCACCGCGGCCGGCCACGCCTGCGACTCCGGCGCCGCCCCCGGCTGGGTGCGCTGGCTGGCGACGCTGTGGGGGGAGGAGCCGTCCAGGCGGCTGGCGGTCACGGCGATGGTCCCCCTGGTGCTCGTCGTCCTGCTGTGGTGGCTCGGGCGGCGCACCTGGCGGCGCGACGAGAACACCGTGCCGCCCGCGCCTCCCGTGCCGCCCTCCGCGTCGCCCCCCGTGCCGTCCCCCGTGCCGTCCCCTGTGCCGTCCTCTGTGCCGTCCCCTGTGCCCTCCTCCGTGTCGCCCTCCGTGCCGCCCGAGGAGGGCGCGCGTGGCGGGGCGCTGCTGGCCAGGCCGCGCCTGTGGCACGGCGGCGCGCCGGTGTGGCGGCTGCGGGTCGTGCACGTGTCCTTCTCGATCGCCTCGATCGGGGTGGCCGTGTCGGCGCCGTTCGCCGGCACGCCGCGCGGGTTCGCGCTGACCCTGGCCAACGCGGCCGTGCTGCTCGCCGCCGCGGTGCTGGTCACGCTGCCGTGGACGGCCAGGCGGCTCGACCCGCGCTCCGGGCGGCAGGTGCCCGCCCGGCTCACGTACGCGTGCCGGGCGCTGCGGGTGGCGGCCCCGCTGGTGTTCCTGGTCACGATCACGGCGGCGCTGGCCGGGCTGCCGTCCGGCGCGGGCGGAAGCGTGCTGTGGCGGCTGCCCGGCGTCGGCATCGGAGCGCTCCACTACGGGCTCACCGTCGCACTCGGGCTCTTCCTCCTCGTCGCCATCGGGGCGCTGGCCCGCCTGGACAGCCGCGACGGGCCGGGCGAACGGCCCGCGCTGGGCGGACTGGCCGCCTGGGTCACGCTCATGCTGGCCGTGGCCGCCGCGAACGTGCTGGCGCTCGGCCTGCTGTTCTGGACCGCGGACTTCTTCGGCGATCCCGGCAGCGCCGCCGGTCCGCGCGTGCCGGAGCGCACGCTGCTCCTCGACGACATGATCTGGTGGTCCGCGGCCCTGGTGCCGCTGCTGGCGCTGGGGCTCCTGGCCGTGGCCGGGGTGCTGCTCCTGATCCGCCGGGCGGAGGCGGCGCGGCTGACGCCGGGGCTGAAGGCGTACTACGGAGAGCGCGACGACGCCCAGGTGGTCGCCGGGGCGTGGGCGCTGGCCTCGCTCACCGATCGCGCCGGGCTCGTGCTGGGCGTGCTCACCTGGATCGGCGTGACCGGGTCCGGCGCCGTGGCGGTGGTCCACCTGCTGCGGCTGTCCACGCCCGAGGGCGGGATCGCCGGGCTGTCGGCCACGGCCGGGAGCTGGGTGATGGTGGCGGCCCTGTCGGGGCTGGTGCTGCTCGGCCGCCGTACGTACACCGACCGCGGGCTGCGCAGGACGATCGGGATCCTGTGGGACGTCTCCACCTTCTGGCCCCGGGCCATCCACCCGCTCGCGCCGCCCTGCTACACCGAGCGGGTCGTCCCCGAGCTGACGGCCAGGGTCGGCCGCCTCGCCGCGGGCGAGGACGACCACGTCGTGGTGTCGGGGCACAGCCAGGGCAGTGTCATCGCCGCCGCCCTCGTGCTGCAGCTCGACCCCGGCCTGCGGGGGCGCGTCGGCCTGCTCACGCACGGCTCGCCGCTGCGCCGCCTGTACGCCCACTACTTCCCCGCCTACTTCGGCGGGCCGGGGCTGTCGGCTGTACGCGACGCCGTGAGCTGGTGCAACCTCTACCGGCTGAGCGACCCCATCGGCGGGCCCGTCTTCTGGCGCGTCGATCCCCTCGCGCCCGCCGAGCCCGGCAGGTCCTCCCTGGACGCGGTGGACCGGTTCCTGTGGGACCCGAAGCCGCCCGGCCCCGGCGAGCCGCTGCCCGAGCCGCAGCGCCACTCCGACTACTGGCTCGAACCGTCCTACGAGGAGGCGCTGGACCGGCTCGTCACCGTCAAACGTGCCGTCTGAGCCCCAGGGCCCGCTCGCCCCGCGAGCGGGCCCCGGTGGAGCCTCGTGGAGCCTCGCGCGGAGCTTCATGGGGAGCCTCACGGGCGGCGGCCGATTCTGTCAGCCTCCGTGTAAGCCGAGGTCATGGGCGTGCAAGATCTGAAGTTTTCTTTTAGTTCACTCCTAAGTCTTGAAAGTTATATCCACGAGCGATTGAGTGCGGTCGTGCAGACCCTCCGATTCCTGGCCGCCGCCGCGATCGTCTTAGGCCCGATGGCCTTCGGCGCGCCCGCGCAGGCCGATCCCACAGCTCCCGCAGAGGACGCCCCCGAGGCGTCGTCCTATTCGGCGCCCTCCACGCTGCTGGCGCAGACCCCCGCCCTGTCCACGGCGGGGCAGCCCCGGCTGGAGACGGCCATGAAGACCCGGCCGGTCGCCCCGGGCATCTCGCTCACCTCGTTCGACACCTACGACGCGCTCGGCTGGCTGCGCGCGGACGCCGTCACCGCCGACCTCGGCGGCTCCGGCCCGAGCGCCGACTACGTCTTCTCCGGCGAGGTGTCCAAGACCGAGCCGCTGTCCGGGCCCGCCAAGCGCTCGCGCGCCGTCGCGGCCGTGAACGGCGACTTCTTCGACATCAACAACTCCGGCGCCGCCCAGGGCATCGGCGTGCAGGACGGCAAGCTGATCCAGTCGCCCGTCTCCGGGCACGAGAACGCGGTCGCGGTCACCGGAGACGGCGTCGGGCGTGTGCTCAAGATGTACTTCGAGGGCAGCGCCACCCCGGCCGGCGGCTCGCCGGTCAAGCTCACCCAGTTCAACCAGATCGTCCAGCGCGACGGCGTCGGCCTGTTCACGCCGCTGTGGGGCTCCTACAACCGGGCCCGCGCCGTCGAGGGCGCCGCCTCCGTCGCCGAGGCCGTCCTGGTGGACGGCGTGGTCACCGAGGTACGCACGTCCGCCGGCACCGGCCCCATCCCCGCCGGCACCACGATCCTGCTGGGCCGCGACGCAGGGGCCGCCGCCCTGAAGGCGCTGAAGCCCGGCGACAAGGTCGACGTCAAGTACCAGCCGAAGCCCTCCGACGGCAGCTCGGTCAAGGCCGCCGTGGGCGGCAACTGGGTGCTGGTCAAGGACGGCGTCGTGCAGAACTCCACCGACGCCGCCGCCCACCCGCGCACCGCCGTCGGCTTCTCGGCGGACGGCAGGAAGATGTACCTGCTCACCGTGGACGGCCGCCAGGCCGACAGCCGCGGCGTCACGCTGAACGAGCTGGCCGCCATGATGGTCGACCTCGGCGCGGCCAACGCGCTCAACCTCGACGGCGGCGGCTCCTCCACCATGCTGGCCCGCGAGCCCGGCTCCGCCGACGTCCAGGTGGAGAACAGCCCCTCCGACGGCGGCGAGCGCCACGTCCCCAACGGCCTGGCGCTCTACGCGCCCGAGGGCAGCGGCCGGCTCAAGGGCTTCTGGCTGGAGACCGCTAGCGACCCGGCCAAGGCGCCCGGCGTCGGGCCCGTCGCCGGCGGCCGCCCCGACCGCGTCTTCCCCGGCCTCACCAGGCGGCTGACCGCCGCCGGCTACGACGAGACGTACGGCCCCGCCGCCGGCGCCCCGTCGTGGCGGGCCAACCCGGCCGTGCACGGCGTCGTGCGCGACGGCAAGTTCCACGCCCTGATCCCCGGCCAGACCACGGTCACCGCCTCGCGCGGCAACGCCAAGGGCGCCATCGAGCTGACCGTGCTGCAGCCCCTGGAGCGGCTCGGCGCCACCGCCGACCGCCTGGGGATGGCCGGCCAGGACGGTACGGCCACCTTCGGCGTCGTCGGCTACGACCGCAACGGCAACTCCGCGCCCATCGAGCCCGGCGACCTCACGCTCGACTACGACCGGGACCTGTTCGAGGTCATTCCGGCCGAGCAGGGCTACTTCACCGTCAAGGCCAAGCGGGCCACCGGCTCCGGGCTGATCACCGCCAAGGTCGGCAAGATCACCACCGCCGTGCCGGTGACGGTCGGGTTCGAGGACAAGCCGGTCGCCGACTTCGAGGACGCGGCCAAGTGGACGTTCGCCGCCGCCCGCGCCACCGGCTCGCTGTCGGCCGCGCCGGGCCAGAGCGGAGGCGGGCTCAAGCTCTCCTACGACTTCACCACCTCCACCGCCACCCGCGCCGCCTACGCCAGCCCGCCCCAGCAGATCGTGGTCGACGGGCAGCCGCAGGCGTTCGGGCTCTGGATCAACTCCACCGGCAAGGGGGAGTGGCCGAGCCTGGAGTTCTACGACGCGCTCGGCCAGTCGCAGATCCTGCGCGGGCCGTACATGACGTGGACCGGCTGGCGCTACGTCGAGTTCGCGGTGCCTCCCGGCGTCAACTACCCGCTCAAGCTGCGGCGCTTCTACGTGGCCGAGACCAAGGCCGACGTGAAGTACACCAACCAGATCCTCATCGACGGCCTGGTCGCCAAGGTGCCGCCGTCGGTCGAGGCCCCGGCCGCGCCCGAGACGGCCGACCCCGTGGTCAAGAACGACGTGTCGAAGATGCCGTGGCGCTTCGCGGTCATGTCGGACGCCCAGTTCGTGGCCAGGAACCCGGACAGCGACCTGGTCAAGAACGCGCGCAGGACCCTGCGCGAGATCAAGGCGGCCAAGCCCGACTTCCTGGTGATCAACGGTGACCTGGTGGACGAGGCGTCGCCGGAGGACTTCGCGCTGGCCAAGAAGATCCTCGACGAGGAACTGGGCGGGACGGTGGAGTACCGCTACGTCCCGGGCAACCACGAGGTCATGGGCGGCAAGATCGACAACTTCAAGGCCGTCTTCGGCGACACGTACGGGACCTTCGACCACAAGGGCACCCGCTTCGTCACGCTGGACACCTCCCGCCTGAACCTCAGGGGCGGCGGCTACGACCAGATGGCCATGTTCCGCTCCGAGCTGGACAAGGCGGCCAAGGACGGCTCGGTCGGGTCGGTCGCCGTCCTGTTCCACGTGCCGCCGCGCGACCCGACGCCCGGCAAGGGCAGCCAGCTCGGCGACCGCAAGGAGGCCGCGCTCGTGGAGGGCTGGCTGGCCGACTTCCAGCGCGACACCGGCAAGGGCGCCGCGTTCATCGGGGCGCACGTGGGGACGTTCCACGCCGAGCGCGTGGACGCGGTGCCGTACTTCATCAACGGCAACTCCGGCAAGAACCCCGCCACCGCCCCCGACGACGGCGGGTTCACCGGGTGGTCGCTGTGGGGCGTGGACCCGGTGACGCGGGCCGAGGCCGAGCAGGTCAAGCGGAGCTGGTTCACCGACGCGCCCGACTGGATCGGCACGCAGGTGCGCCCGCACGTGGACGAGCTGACGCTCACCGCCCCCGCCACGGTCGCCGCCGGCTCGCCCGGCACGGTGACGGCCGCGATCCTGCAGAGCGGCCGGACCGTGCCGGTCGCCTACCCGGTCTCGGCCACCTGGTCCGGCTCGCCGAACCTGCACGTCGGGACGCGCAAGACGGCCAAGCCGTGGCACGTGGCCGTGCTCGACCCCACGACCGGCACGCTGACGGCGCTGCGCGCGGGACGCGTGACCGTGGCCGTCACGGTCAACGGGGTCACCCGGCAGGCGGAGGTCGCGACGACCGCCAGGGCCGCCGCCTGACCGCGCCGCACCGCGCCTGACCGTGGCTGACCGTAACGCACCTCGGGCCCCGTGGGACGGACGCCGTCCCACGGGGCCCTCGCGCGTTCGTCCGGGCAGGTCGCGGGCAGGGGCCGGGTACGAGATCGTGGAAGCGCCCGGCGCCCGCGCGGCCGAAGGAGGAGGAGCGCCCATGTCCGTAGAGCTCGATCTCGTGCCCGCCGGGCTCGCCCGCGTCCTGGAGGAGCTGCCGCTGGTGGACCACCACGTCCACGGGGCCTGCGCGCACGATCTGTCCCGAACGGCGTTCGAGGAGATGATCACCGAGTCCGACCGGCCGGTGCCCGACTGGATGACCCAGTTCGACTCCCAGCTCGGCTTCGCCATCCTGCGCCACTGCGCGCCCGTGCTCGGGCTCGAACCCTTCTGCACCCCCGAGGAGTACCTCGCCCGGCGCGCCAGGCTCGGCGTCGACGAGGTCAACCGGCTGCTGCTCGGCGCGAGCGGCGTCGGGCACTTCCTCGTGGAGACCGGCCACCGGGGCGAGGAACTGCTCGGGCCGTCCGGGATGGCCGAGGTCACCGGGGTGCCCGCGGACGAGGTCGTCCGGCTGGAGAGCATCGCCGAGCAGGTGGCCGCCGCCGGGTGCGGGGCGGGCGCGTTCGCGGCGCGGTTCGCGGAGGCGCTGTGGGAGCGCACCCGTACGGCCCGCGGGCTCAAGACCGTCGCCGCCTACCGGTGCGGGCTCGACTTCGACCCCGCCCCGCCCACGCCCGCCGAGGTCACCGAGGCCGCCGGGCGGTGGCTGGCCGGCGGGGGAGGGCGGCTGGCCGACCCCGTGCTCGTTCGGCACCTCCTCTGGGCCGGGCTGGAGCGGGGGCTGCCCCTGCAGTTCCACATCGGGCTCGGCGATCCCGACGTGGACCTGCGGCGGGCCGACCCGCTGCTGCTGCGCGGGCTGATCGAGCGGGCCGCGCCGACCGGGGTGCCGCTGCTGTTGCTGCACTGCTATCCGTACCAGCGGCAGGCGGGGTTCCTGGCGCAGGCGTACCCGAACGTGTTCTTCGACGTGGGGCTGGCGATCAACCACACGGGGGCGCGGAGCACGGCCGTGGTGGCCGAGAGCCTGGAGGTGGCGCCGTTCGCGAAGCTGCTCTACTCCTCCGACGCGTGGGGGCCGGCCGAGCTGCACCATCTGGGGGCGCTGCTGTGGCGGCGGGCGATGGCGCGGGTGCTGGGGACGTTCGTGGCCGAGGGGGAGTGGTCGGCCGCGCAGGCCGAGCGGGTCGCGGTCATGGTGGGCGCCGAGAACGCGCGCCGGATCTACAAACTGGGAGCCGGACGATGAGGAGCACCACCGGCGAAACTGTCACAAACGGCTTCGACCCTCTAGGCTCGCTCGCGATGGATCTCGAAACATTCACCCCTGGTTCGGGCAGGCTCGAACCTCGGGCCGCACTCCGCTCCGACGCCCCCGCACTCGACCTCAACGGGACGTGGCGCTTCCGCCTCTCGCCCACCGCGAACGTCCCCGACGACTTCGCCCGCCCCGGCTACGACGACTCCGGCTGGACCGGCCTGCCCGTCCCCTCCCACTGGAACCTGCACGGCCACGGCGCCCCCGCCTACACCAACGTCTCCTATCCCATCCCGGTCGACCCGCCCCACGTCCCCGACGACAACCCGACGGGCGACTACCGCCGCGTCTTCGACCTGCCCGAGGGGTGGACGGGCGGGCGGCTGCGGTTCGAGGGCGCCGAATCGTTCGCCCGGGTCTGGCTCAACGGCCACGAGCTGGGCTTCTCCACGGGCAGCCGGCTGCCCGTCGAGTACGACGCGGGCCCTCACCTGCGCCCCGGCCGCAACGTGCTGGCCGTACGGGTGCACCAGTGGTCGGCGGCCACCTACCTGGAGGACCAGGACATGTGGTGGCTGCCCGGCATCTTCCGCGACGTCACGCTCACCCGCTCCACCGCCGACGTCTTCGTCCACGCCTCCTACCACGACGGCCGCGGCACGCTCAGCTTCGAGGGCTCCGGCAGTCTGAGCGTCCCCGAACTGGGCATCGACGCCCTGGAGCCGGGCACCGAGGTCACGGCCGACGTGGAGCCGTGGACGGCGGAGACCCCCCGCCTGTACGACGCCGTGGTGACCTGCCAGGAGGAGACGCTGCGGCTGCGCGTCGGCTTCCGCACGGTCTCCATCGAGGACGGCGTGCTGCTGGCCAACGGCCGCCCGCTGCTGCTCAAGGGCGTCAACCGGCACGAGTTCCACCCTGAGCGGGGCCGCGCGGTCACGTACGAGACCATGCGCGAGGACGTGCTGCTGATGAAGCGGCACAACGTCAACGCCGTCAGGACCAGCCACTACCCGCCGCACCCCGACTTTCTGGACCTGTGCGACGAGCTGGGCCTGTGGGTGGTCGACGAGTGCGACCTGGAGACCCACGGCTTCGGCCAGGTCGCCTGGCGCGGCAACCCCACTGACGACCCCCGCTACGCCGACGCGCTGCTCGACCGCATGCGCCGCACGGTCGAACGCGACAAGAACCACCCCAGCGTCATCATCTGGTCGCTGGGCAACGAGGCCGGCGTCGGCCGCAACCTGGCCGTCATGGCCGACTGGGCCCGCGAGCGCGACCCGTCCAGGCCGCTGCACTACGAGGGCGACCGGTCGTGCGCGCACACCGACGTCTACTCCCTCATGTACGCCTCCCACGCCGAGGTCGAGGCCATCGGCCGGCGCGAGGAGGAACCGCTCGACGACCCCGGGCTCGACGCGCGGCGGCGGCGCATGCCGTTCCTGCTGTGCGAGTACGCCCACGCCATGGGCAACGGGCCCGGCGGGCTGGCCGAGTACCAGGAGCTGTTCGAGCGCTACCCGCGCCTGGCCGGCGGCTTCGTCTGGGAGTGGATCGATCACGGGCTGGCGCACCCCGAGCACGAGTACGCCTACGGCGGCGACTACGGCGAGGCCGTGCACGACTCGAACTTCGTCATCGACGGGCTCCTCTTCCCCGACCGCACTCCGTCGCCCGGCCTGATCGACCTGAAGAAGGTGTTCGAGCCGGTCGGGTTCGAGTTCGGCGACGGGGTCGTCCAGGTGGTCAACGGCTACGACTTCACCGACCTGTCCCACCTGCGCTTCGTCGCGACCGTGCAGGTGGAGGGCGAGACGGTCGCCGAGCACCGCCTCGACGTGCCCGCGGCCGGCGGCGAGTGCAAGCTGCCCGACCTGGACGGCGGGCGGGGCGGTGAGCGCTGGCTGACCGTGCGCGCGGAGCTGGCCGCCGACCAGCCGTGGGCGACGGCCGGGCACGAGGTGGCGTGGGGGCAGGCGCTGCTGACCCACGCCCTGCCCAGGGACCGCGACGTCACGGTGCCGTTCACCCGCGGCGGCGGCGAACCGGCGGCAGGTGACTCGGCGGACGGTCAGCCGAGAGGCGGCGAGCCGACTGGTGGTGATTCGGCGGGTGGTGAGCTGACGGTCGGCGGTTGCGCGTTCGACGCGGTCACCGGGCGGCTCGTGCGGCTGTTCGGCGTGCGGGTGGAGGGGCCCAGGCTCGACCTGTGGCGGGCGCCGACCGACAACGACCGCTACGGCGGCCTCGACGGCCGGTGGCGCGCGCTCGGCCTGCACCGCCTCACCCACCGGGTGGACGAGGTCACCCTCGACGACGGGCTGACCGTGCGGGCCAGGGTCGCACCGGCCGCCACCGATCTCGGGATGGTGGCGACGTACCGGTGGACGTTCGACGGCGGGCTGCGGCTGGTGCTGGACCTCGAGCCAGACGGTGAGTGGCGCGACCCGATCCCGCGGCTCGGGGTGACGATGTCGCTGCCGGGCGCCGCGGTGGACGAGGTGACGTGGTTCGGGCTGGGGCCGGGGGAGGCGTACCCGGACACGGGCCTGGCCGCCCGGGTGGGCCGGTGGTCGGCCACGGTGGAGCAGATGCAGACGCCGTACGTCTATCCGCAGGAGAACGGGCACCGGGCGGAGGTGCGGTGGGCCGAACTCGGCGGGATCAGGGTTTCGGGCGAACCCACGTTCGGGCTGACGGCCCGGCGGTGGAGCACCGGCGAGCTGGCCGCCGCCCGCCACCGGCCCGACCTGGTGCCGGGGGATCGGCTGCACCTCCACCTCGACCTCGCCCATCAGGGCATCGGCACGGCCAGTTGCGGTCCCGGCACGCTGCCCGCGTACGACCTGCTGGCGCGGCGCGCGACGCTCAGGCTCCGCTTCGACCGCGCGTGACCCCGCACGGGGTGGCGGCGCGTCCCGGGTCACCCGCTTCGCGGTCGCGAGACGGGTGACCGGGCGCCACGCACGCCCCCTGCCCAGAGGGCCGGGCCCCGCGGAACGCGGGACCCGGCCCTGCTCGGACGCGCCCTGCTCGGACCGGGTGGGGCGGGCTCGGTCAGGCGGGGACGGTGAGGACCGTGCCCGCGCCGACCGTGAGGCCGCCCTCGCGGATGGCGAAGCCGAGCCCAGGCTCGACGGCGACCGCCTTGCCCAGCGCGACCGTCACCTCCACCGTGTCGCCCGGCCGGGCGTCCAGCTCGCCGGGCAGGACGAGCTGGCCGGGCACGTCCGTGGTCCGCAGGTAGAACTGCGGCCGGTACCCGGACGCGATGGGCCTGCGCCGCCCGCCCTCCTCCGGGGTGAGCAGGTAGACCCGGGCGGTGAACGACGCCGACGCCTGCTGGCTGCCGGGCGCGGCCAGCACCATCCCCCGCCGTACCTGGTCGCGGCGCACCCCGCGCAGCAGTACGGCGGCGTTGTCGCCGGCCTCGCCCCGCTCCATCGTCTTGCCGAACGTCTCCACGCCCGTCACGACGGCGGTGAACCCGTCGCCGAACCCGACCACCTCGACCGTGTCGCCGACGCGGACCGTGCCGCGCTCGATGGCGCCGGTCACGACCGTGCCGCGGCCGGTGACCGTCAGCACGTTCTCGACGGGCATGAGGAACGGCGCGTCCACGTACCGCACGGGTACGGGGATGTGCTCGTCCACCGCCTGGAGCAGCGCCTCGACCGACGCCGTCCAGACCGGGTCGCCCTCCAGCGCCCGCAGCCCGGACACCCGGACCATCGGGACGCCGTGGTAGCCGTGCTCGGCGAGCAGCTCCTGCAGCTCCAGCTCCACCAGGTCGGTCAGCTCCGGGTCGGCGCCGTCGGCCTTGTTGACGGCCACGACCAGGTGCTCGACGCCGACCCGCTTGGCGAGCAGCACGTGCTCCCTGGTCTGCGGCATGATCCCGTCGTGCGCGGACACGACGAGGATCGCGCCGTCGAGCTGCGCCGCCCCCGTGATCATGTTCTTCACGTAGTCGGCGTGGCCCGGCATGTCCACGTGCGCGTAGTGCCGGGTGGCGGTCTCGTACTCGACGTGCGAGATGTTGATCGTGATGCCCCGCGTGGCCTCCTCCGGGGTCCGGTCGATCCGCTCGAACGGCGTGTACGTGGCCTGCCCGCGCGCGGCCAGCACCTTCGTGATGGCGGCGGTCAGCGTGGTCTTGCCGTGGTCGACGTGGCCCATCGTGCCGATGTTGAGATGCGGCTTGTTGCGTACGTAGGCCTGCTTGGCCATGATGCCCTTCCCTTGAACCTGGAGAAAACGTGTGACCCGTGGTGGGCCGTCGACCTCCCCCCGCCGGGTCACCTCGGGACTAACGGGAAGAGGTCAGCGCTCCAGGCCGTCGCAGGCACGCCCGGGAGCGCCCGCGGGTGCGGGCGTCGCGTGGCTTGCGTACGGGAACATGAGGAACATAGTGAGGTGCTCAGCACCGGACCGCAACGGAATATTCCGCACGGTCAGAGCACGGTCAGCGGGCGGGCAGGGGTCAGGGGCGGCCGACGCCCATGTACGTGTAGCCCAGGGTCCGCATGCCCGCCGGGTCCAGCAGGTTGCGCCCGTCGAAGAGCACGGGCCGCCGCATCACCGCCGCCGCCCCCGCCCAGTCGACGTCCTTGAGCTGCGGCCACTCGGTGACCAGGATCGCCGCGTCGGCCCCCTCCAGGGCCAGCTCCGGCGTGGCGTGGCGGGTCGTCGAGACCCACGGCTCGACCTCGGCCGGCCGGGCCATCGGGTCCCAGCAGCGCACCTCCGCGCCCTCCGCCAGCAGCCGGGAGGCCAGCACCGTGCTGGTGGCCTCGCGCATGTCGTCGGTGCCCGGCTTGAACGTCAGGCCGAGCAGCGCCACCCGCATGCCCGTGAGGGTGCCCAGCTCGTCCTTGAGCTTCTGGACCGCCCGGCGCTTCTGCAGGTTGTTGACCTCGATCACGGCCGACAGGAGCTGCAGGTGGTAGCCGGTGTTGCTGGCGAGCTGCCGCAGCGCCTCGGAGTCCTTCGGGAAGCAGGAGCCGCCCCAGCCGACGCCGGGCCGCAGGAAGTGGGGGCCGAGGCGGTGGTCGAGGCCGACGGCGCGGGCGACCTCCTCGACGTCCGCGCCGGTCTTCTCGCAGAGGGTGGCGATCTCGTTGATGAAGCTGATCTTCGTGGCGAGCAGGGCGTTCGAGGCGAGCTTGACCATCTCGGCGGAGCGTACGTCCATGACCACGACCGGGCCGTCCACGCCCTCGTGCAGCTCCGAGATCAGGGCGGCGGTGGCCTCGTCCGACGCGCCGATGACGATGCGGTCGGGGTGCAGGAAGTCGTGCACCGCCGTGCCCTCCGCGGTGAACTCGGGGTTGGCGGCGTAGCCGACGTGGGCCAGGCCGCTCGCGTCGAGCGCGGCCCGCACCCGGGTGCCGGTGCCCACCGGCACGGTGGACTTCATGGCCACCGCCCGCAGGTGCGCGGCGCCCTCCAGCGACCGCACGACCGACCAGACCCGGGACAGGTCCGCGTCGCCGGACGACGACGGCGGGGTGTCCACGCACACGTACGCCAGCTCGGCGCCGTCGAGGGTCTCGCCCAGGTCGGTGGTGAAGGTCAGCCGCTCCTTGTTCCTGGTGATCAGGTCGCCCAGGCCGGGCTCGTAGATGGGCACGTCGCCGGAGCGCAGGAGGGCGACCTTCGCCGGGTCGATGTCACGGACCACCACGCGGTGACCGAGCTCGGCCAGGCAGGCGCCGGTCACCAGACCGATGTACCCGGCACCGAACACGGCGACCTGCCGTACCGGCTTGTGTGCCATGGCTGTCCATCCATTCTCGCGGGGGCCCTGGGGTCCGGGCCGCCTGGTCGGGGGAAAGTGCTTCCGGCCATTGTCCTCGGAGCCGTGGCCCCGTACCGATCGGCCCCCCGGCGGGCGGCGGGCCGGATTTCGTCCTCGGCGCAAGGCGGATCGGGTGAGCGCGGCCCGCGGCGCGGGTACGAGCCGTCTCACCCCGGACGATCCACACGACGAGAGGACCCCCACGTGGCCTTAGCAATGGATCAGCGGTTGACCGAGCTGATCGCCGAGTACGACGTGCCGGGCTCGGCGCTGGCGTACCTGCACCAGGGAGAGCTGCACGAGCACGCCGCGGGCACCCTCAACACCGCCACCGGCGTCGCGGCCACCCCCGACGCGCTCTACCAGATCGGCTCGATCACCAAGGTCTGGACGGCCACCCTGCTCATGCTGCAGATCGAGCGCGGCAGGCTGACGACGGACACCCCGGTGGCCGAGGTGCTGCCGGAGTTCAAGGTGGCCGACCCCGAGGTCACCGAGCGCGTCACGATCCGCCACCTCCTGTCGCACACCAGCGGCATCGACGGCGACCTGTTCCTCGACACCGGCCGCGGCGACGACTGCGTGGAGAGGTACGTCGCGGCGTGCGCCGACCTGGTCCAGAACCATCCCCTGGGCGCCACCCACTCCTACTGCAACTCCGGCTTCGTCGTCGCGGGCCGCGTGCTGGAGGTGCTGTCCGGCAAGCGCTGGGACGACGTGCTCCGCGAGGAGATCGTCGAGCCCCTCGGCCTCACCCACACCTGGACCCTGCCCGAGGACGTGCTGCGCCTGCGCGCCGCGATGGGCCACGTGGGCGGCGCGCCCGCGCCGCGGTGGGGCCTCATGCGCTCGGTGGGACCGGCCGGCCTGATCTGCGCCCGTCCCGCCGACGTCGTCGCCTTCGCCCGCGCCCACCTGGAGGGCGGCCTGCTGTCGGATCCCCGCGCGATGTGGGAGCCGCAGGCGGACGTGCCCAACCCGCACGGGCTGGGCGCGCAGTGGGGCCTCGGCTGGATCCTCGACACGTGGGGCGGGCAGCGGGTCCTGTCGCACGGCGGCAACACCGTCGGCCAGCACGCCATGCTCTGGGCCGTGCCCGGCACCGGCACCGTCGTCTGCGTCACCGCCAACGGCGGCTTCTCCGGCGCCTTCACCCGCGCCGTGGCGCGCGAGCTGCTCGCCGAGCTCGACGGGCTCACCGTCCCGCCGCTGCCGTCACCGCCCGAGACGCCGCCCGAGGTCGACGTCGCCCGCCACGCGGGGGTCTACGAGCGCACCGGGGCCCGCGTCACGGTGTCGCTCAGGGACGGCGAGCCGTGGCTGCGGTACGAGACCACGGGAGCGCTGGCCGCGCTGAAGACCCAGCCGGAGGAGTGCCGCCTGTTCCCGGTGGACGAGACCACGTTCGTCGGCAGGCTGGGCGGCGCCCCCGACTGGCTGCCCCTGAGGTTCTACGAGCTGGCCGACGGCTCCCCGTACGTGCACCTCGGCGGCCGGGCGACCCCCAGGACGCTCAGAGAGTGATCCACTCCGTGGCGGTCGTGACCTCCTCCAGCACCGAAGGGACCGGCTCGACCCCCAGCCCCGGCCCCGACGGCACCTCCAGATGCCCGTCCACCAGCTCGAACGGCTCGGTCACGTCGGTGGCGTAGTAGCGGCGCGAGCCGGAGGTGTCGCCGGGCAGGGTGAAGCCGGGCAGGGCGGCGAGCGCCACGTTCGCCGCCCGGCCGAGGCCCGTCTCCAGCATGCCGCCGCACCACACCGCGACCCCGTTGGCCCGGCACAGGTCGTGGATGCGCCGCGCCTCCAGGTAGCCGCCGACGCGACCCGGCTTGATGTTGACGATCGAGCACGAGCCCAGCGCGATCGCGGCGGCGGCGTGCTCGGCCGACTCGATCGACTCGTCGAGGCAGATCGGCGTTCTGAGCAGCCCGGCCAGCCTGGCGTGCTGGACGAGGTCGTCGTTGGCCAGCGGCTGCTCGATCAGCAGCAGGTCGAACGCGTCGAGCCGGGCCAGGCGGCGGGCGTCGGACAGCGAGTAGGCGGCGTTCGCGTCCACCTGGAGCAGCACGTCGTCGCCGAAGCGCTCGCGCACCGCCCGCACCGGCTCGACGTCCCAGCCGGGCTCGATCTTCAGCTTGACGCGGACGTAGCCCTCCTCCAGGTAGCCCGCCACCGCGTCCAGGAGCTGCGGCACCGAGTCCATGATGCCGACCGACACCCCGCACGGCACCCGTGTCGCGGCCGCGCCGAGGAACCGGCCGAACGACTCGCCCGCCGTACGGAGCTGCGCGTCGAGCACCGCCGTCTCCAGCGCCGCCTTGGCCATGCGGTGACCCTTGACCGGCTCGAGCGCGCGGCCGACGTCGTGGACGTCGAGGGTCCTGGGCAGCGCGGGCAGCAGGAAGCGCCGGATCACCTCGGCGGCGCCGTCGACGTACTCGGAGGAGTAGAGCGGCTCGGACATGGCCACGCACTCGCCCCAGCCCTCCGCGTCGGGGGTCACCACCCTCACCAGCAGCACGTCACGGGAGGTCTCGGTGCCGAAGGAGGTGCGGAACGGCGCCACCAGCGGCATCGCGATCCGGCGCAGCTCCACTCCAGTGATCTTCACATTCTCTCCACTACGTAGGACGACTTCCCGCAGAACCCGGTGACCTCGCGGCCTTCGGCCATCAGACCACCCAACACCTCGCGTACGGCGTGCCGCCACGCCTTGCCCGCCCCCGGGTCGGCGCGGCGCAGCGCCTCGATGTCCGCGGGCACCGCGACCAGCACGACCGGCGCGTCCGCCGGGCCGGGCACCGGCCGCCCGCCCTCGTCGGCCAGCGCCACCACCGCCTCCCGCAGGGCCGGGATGTCGGACGGCCCGCGCCCCGCCAGCGCCGCCACCACGCGCGGCGCGGCCAGCGGCCAGGACGCCAGCAGCCGGTCGGACTCGTCGCCGTGGTTGATCGCGTCCTCCATGACGCCGTAGAAGCACGGCAGGTACTCCACCGGCCGGGCGCCCAGTTTGGCCAGGTTGAAGTGCGCGTTGCGGCGTACCAGCGGGTCGTAGGTCCAGGTGATGCGCTCGAGCCCGCGATCCAGGGCCCAGCGGCGCTGGTGCCGTTTGAGCTCGAACCCGATGCCGCGGCCCGCCGCCGTGCCGGTGACGTGGGAGTGCAGCGCGGCGCCCGCGGCCAGGAACCCCACCGAGGCGCCGACCATGCTCCCGCCCTCGAACGCGCCCGCCACGTAGCCGCCCGCGTGCGACAGCGCGCACATCAGCTCCAGCGTGACGGGCGGGTCGGCGGAGCCGAAGTGCCAGATGCCGTCGAAGAGCGCGTGCACGCGCTCGAACTCCGCGATCTCATGGAGCTCCCTGACCTCGATCACCGTGCCGTCCTTCCACGCCGTCCTTCCACAAGGAGGTTCCCTGCACGCTACGCCATGGGACGGCCGCCGCGGTTCACGCCTGGGCCGGGTGCCCGGCGCGCGGGTTCAGGTGGTGACGGCGCCCGGCCGGAGGGCGATGCGGATGCGGCTGGGGGCCACCTGGCTCAGGCGTACCGACTCCAGGGGCACGGTCACCTCGGGCGTGCGGTAGCGGCCGTCGGGGAAGTGGCCGGCCAGGCAGGCGTGCACGGCCGCCGCCGGCACGTCGCCGTCGAGCGAACCGCGCCCGTCGCGCCAGAGCTCCAGCCGGCACGGGCCGGGATGGGCGGCCAGCGCCAGCCCCGCCACGGTCGCGCCCGCCAGCGCCCCGGTGTCGCCGCGCGTCCACCGGTAGTGCCAGATGCCCGCCGCCACCACGGGCGCGGCGGGACAGCAGCCGGGCGCGGTGCGGACCACGTCGAGCCCCTGCGACAACAGCGCCGCGATCTCCTCGGCGCAGCGGGCGACCGGGGCGCCCACCCGCAGGCCGGGGAAGTCCGGCACCGGGCCGCCGCCCGTGCCGTAGATGAGCTTGACGCCCGTCTCGAAGGGCCCGGAGTCGCTGTCGCGCCAGCCGCAGACGACGACGTCGACCGACTCGGCAGACCTCCACGTGCCGATGCGCAGCATGCTCTTTGACTACCCTTTGCGGTTAATCATCACACACCGTCGCCGTTGAGGTCTTCCCGGACGAGGGTCGGAAATCGCCCCCCGAGCGGGCCGCCCGCAGGGGTGTCAGCGCAGGCTGCGGGCGTCGAGCCGGCGCAGCACCCGGACCGGGCCCGTCCGGCGTGCGCCCGCAGCTCGCACCGCCCGGCGGGCACGGGCTTGCGGGGTCGTCCGGCCGGGTTCGGCGGGGCGTGGGGCTTGCCCGGGACTTTACTTTTCCGGGCCTGACGCCATCATTGCGCGGTGTGATAGTAATGTGACACTGCGTATCCGACAGAGATCCAGGAGATCTTCATGGTGGCGTACACGCTCTCGATCTTGGCGGCAGTGGGCGCGGTGGCGCTCACCGCGCTGGTGTTCAGGAGGGTGACGAGAGCCGGCGAGGACCGCGACCCGAGCGGCCCGTCCGCCGCCCACGCCGGCGCGATGTTGTCGGCCATGTTCCTGCTGGTCTTCGCCATCGCGATCATCGTGCCCTGGACCACCACCGACGCCGCCCGGCTCAACACCCACGCCGAGAGCCAGGCCGCCGTGGACGCCTACTGGGCCGCCGCCGAGCTGCCCGGCGCCGCGCCCGAGGAGGTGCGCAGGTCGCTGCGCGACTACGTGGCGTTTGTGGTCAAGGACGAGTGGCCGCTCATGGGCTCGGGCAGGATGCACCCGGTCGGCGCCGAGCGCATGGACGACCTGCGCGGCCGGGTCACCGGGCTCCAGCCGCGCGACGACGACGAGGAGGACGCCAAGGCCGCCGTGCTCGAACACCTCAGCGGCATCTCCACGGCCCGCGCCCAGCGCACCGCCGACGCCGCGGCCACCCCGCCCGACGGGCTGCTGTACCTGACGGTGCTCACGGGCGTGCTCGTCATCGTCTTCCCGTTCCTGGCCGGGGCCAGGCCGCGCGGGCTGGCGATCCTGCCGCTGGTGGCCACGGCCGGGCTGATCGGGTTCGGCACCTACCTGACGTGGGACATCTCCCACGCCTTCGCCGGGCCGCTGGCGGTCGGGCCAGAGGCGTTCCGGGGGGCGCTGGACGAGTTCGCGCGGATCGCCGGAGGGCTGTGACCGTGGGGGTCAGGCGCGCGCCGCTGCTGCTGGCCGCGGCCCTCGTCGCGACGGCCGCGGCCGGTCCGGCGACGGCCGACCTCGGCCACCGTCCGGCCCGCTCGCCCTCGGCTGCCACAGCCGCCGCGACCGCCGCGACCGCCGCGACCGTGAGGTCCGGGCGGGTGCCGGTGGCGGGGTGGTGGATGCGGGGTGACGGGCGATCGGTCGCGGGCGTCGTGGCGGCGGCGGACCGGGTGCGACCGGCCGATCGGCTGCCGGGGACGGCGCGGGTGCGCGCCGTCGGCAAGGTGCCGGAGGACGGCCGGGTGCCCGGGGGCGGCCGGGTGCCGTCAGTGCCGTCGGCCGGGCGGCCGCGCAAGCCACGGCCGGTCCCCAAGCTCTCCGTACGACGGCCCGCCCCGCCCAAGGGCGTCACCGTGGGCCCCACGGTCAAGGTGCCGCGGGTGGCGGTGCAACGCACGCCCCGTCCCCGGGTGTCGATCTCGATGCCGCGCGCCGACCGGCGGGCCAGGCCCGAGGTCACGGTGCCGCACGTGACCGTCTACCCCGACGGGGTGTGTGCGGGCGGCGTCCAGGTGGGGGAGTGCCCGCGTCCCGCGCCCAGGGCGGTGCGCAGCCCGGCGTCGCGCATGGCGCCGCCCGTGGTGCCGGTGCAGGTGGTGCCCATGCCGACCCCGACGCCGACGCCCACCCCGTCCCCGACCCCGACGGCCAGGTCGCACCTCAAGCGGCTCGAGCCCCCGGCCCGGCGACCCAACCCGATGAACAGTGTCCTGCTCACGGTCGTCCTGGTGACGGCGATCACCTCGACCACGGCCGTGGCCTTCCGCGCCCGTCGCTGACCGCCGGGGTCCGGTGACCTGACGGCCCGGCGGGTAAAGGGCGCGCGCGGGTTCGGAGCCCCGTGGCACACTGGCCGGACGCGACCGAGGAGGGCCGGTGCCGGACGAAGAGGTGCTGACCGGCGGCGGCGTCAACCACGTGGTCAGGTCGGGCGACACCGTACGCCGCCCGGCCGGCCCCTGGAGCCCGGCCGTGCAGGCGCTGCTGCGTCACCTGGCCGTCCGCGGGTTCACCGGAGCCCCGCGCGGCCACGGCTTCGACGAGCGGGGCCGGGAGATCCTCGACTTCGTGCCGGGGCGGACCGCCGGCCACCCGCTGCCCGGCTGGGCGCGGGCCGACGAGGCGCTGACGGGCGTGGCCCGGCTGCTGCGCGCCTACCACGACGCCACGACCGGCTTCCCGGCCCCGCCGGACGCCGTGTGGTACTTCCCGCCGGTCGAACCGGTCGAGGTGATCTGCCATGGGGACGTCGCGCCGTACAACTGCGTGTTCGAGGGCGGGCGGCCGGTGGCGCTCATCGACTTCGACACCGCGCACCCGGGGCCGCGCGTCTGGGACGCGGCCTACGCCGCCTACCGGTTCGTCCCGCTCCACGACCCAGGCCACGTCGATGCCCACCCGGTGGAGGAGCAGGCGAGGCGGCTGCGGCTGTTCGCCGACGCGTACGGGCTCGGCGCGGCCGACCGGGAGGCGCTCGCCGAGACGGCGCGGGCCCGCCTCGTCCACCTGGTGCGTTTCATGCGCGAGCAGGCCGCCGCGGGCCACGCGGCCTTCGCCGGCCACGTCGCCCGCGGCGACGACCGTTGCTACGAGACGGACGTGGCGCACCTGGCCCGCCACGCCGGCCCGCTGACCGGGGCGCTCACTTCCCGAACCCCACCGTCAGGCCGCTGAGGAGCTGGCGGCGGCCCACGACGTAGAGGGCCAGGATGGGCAGCGTGGTGAGCACCACCGAGGCCAGCACCGCGGGCACGTTGACGCTGTACTGGCCCTGGAACGACCACAGCGCCAGCGGCAGCGTGCGCTTGTCGGGGCTCTGCGTGAGGATCAGCGGCAGCAGGAACCCGTTCCAGATCTGCAGCGCGTTGTAGACCGTCACGGTCACCACGGCCGGGCGGGTCAGCGGGAACGCCAGCCGCCAGAGCATCCCCGACTCGGTGGCGCCGTCGATCCGCATCGAGTCGAACAGCTCCTTCGGCACGTCCCTGATGAAGTTGGCCAGCACCAGCACCGACAGGGGGATGGCGAACGCGATCGACGGCAGGATCAGCGCCATCAGGGTGTCGTACAGGTTCAGCCGGATGATGATCAGATAGATCGGGATCACCGTGGCCTGCAGCGGGATGGCCAGGCCCATGAGGAAGAGCGAGTTCGTCCACCTGAGCAGCCGGCTCCGGGCGCCGCGCACGATCGCGTACGCCGCCATGAAGCTGACCAGCACGGCCGGGACCACGGCGCCGAGCGTGACGACGACGCTGTTGACGAAGTACCGCGGGAAGTCCGACTCGACGACCAGCAGGTAGTTGGCCAGCGTCGGCTCGGCCGGCGGCGCCAGCGGGTTCTCGGCGTAGTAGGTGGCCTGCGACTTGAAGCTGGTGATGACGATCCAGTAGATCGGCACGATCACGATCGCCAGCCAGATCACGCTGGTCAGGCCGGCCGCCCAGTTGGGGCGCCGCCGGGCCTGGCCGGGCCTGCGCGCCCGTCGCCGCGCGGCCTTCTCGCGCGGGCCGCTCGTGAGGGTGGTCGCCATGGGTCAGACCCCTTCGAGCTGGCTGTGGCCGGCGTCGCGCCCGCCGATCCGGCGCAGCAGCAGCGCCAGGGCGAGGCCCACCAGGACGAGGATGACCGCGATCGCGCTGGCCGGGCCCATGAGGTTGGCCTGGAAGCCGCGCTTGTACATGTCGAGGGCCAGCACCCGGGTCGCGTCGCCGGGGCCGCCCGCGGTCAGCACGAAGATCAGGTCGAAGAAGGTCAGCGAGCCTATGACGACCATGGTCGAGGACGTGATGATCGTGTACTTGAGCTGCGGCAGCGTGATGCTGAAGAACGTACGGACGCGGCCCGCGCCGTCCAGCTCCGCGGCCTCGTACATCGAGCGCGGGATCTGCCGGACGCCGCCCTGGTAGAGCAGCGAGTGGAACGGGATGAACTGCCAGGACACCACGAAGATCACCACGCCGAACGCGAGCACCGGATCGCCCAGCCAGTCCTGGACGAGCAGCGGGATGCCGAGGCCCGCGCCGAGCCCGAAGTTCGGGTCGAGCAGCGCCTTGTAGGTGATCGCGATGGCCGCCGAGCTGAGCAGCAGCGGGATGAAGTACAGCACGGACAGGACCGCGCGGTAACGCTGCCGCCCGGCCAGGAACACGCCGAGCAGGAGGGCCGCCGGCGTCTGCACCGCCCACGACAGCGCCATGACCAGGAACGTCACCCACAGCGCGTGCGGCAGCCCGGGGTCGCCGAGCACGGCCCGCCAGCTCTCGAACCCGGCGAGGCGGATGTCGCCGAGCCCGTCCCACTGCGTGAAGCTGAGCAGCAGGACTCCGGCCAGCGGGATCAGGCCGAACCCGGCGAAGGCCACCAGCGCCGGCGCGGCCATCCACCCGAGTGAGCCGCCCCGGCCCGCGCGCGCCGCGGGCCGGGTGGTGGTGGTGGTGGTGGTGGTGGTGGTCGTCGGTGCGCTCACTTGCCGATGACCGCGTTCATGCTCGTGGCGAACTGCTGCGGCGAGATCGACAACTGGAACAGCTTGGCGATGTTGTCCAGCAGCACCTCGGCCGCCGTCGGGCTGAGCGCCTGGTCCCACGACTGGGCGAATGACTTGGCGTTGACCGCGATGCCGTAGACGAAGTTCAGGAACGCGGCGTCCTTGGAGGTGGCGAACTGCGCGTCGGCGCCCTTGACGATCGGCACGGCGCCCGTCTCGACCCACTCCTTGACCGCCTGGTCGCCCATCAGCTCGGTGGTGAAGAACTTCTTGGCGATCTCCTTCTGCTCGGCGGTGGCCTTGGCGGAGATCGAGAGGTACTGGCCGGGGTTGCCGACGGTGTTGCCGGGGTCGCCCGTGCCGCCGTCGACCGGCGGGAAGTTCATGTAGCCGAGGTTGCCGCCGGAGACGAAGTCGCCGCCGTCGGTGGACATGCCGCCGTACGTCCAGCCGCCGTGCAGCATCATCGCGGCCTTGCCGGTGTACAGCAGCGCCTGGTCGGCGTTGGAGTCGGCGGTGACGGAGGAGAAGCCCTTGATGAACCCGTCGGCCTTGACCAGCTCCTGCACCTTGCCCAGGGCGTCGAGGGCGATCGGGTTGTTCCAGGCGTCCTTCTCGCCGTCGAACACGGCCTGGAAGATCTCGGGCCCGCCCATGCGGTCGAACAGGAACTCCAGCCACATCATGTTGGTCCAGCGCGACTGGCCGCCGAGCGAGAACGGCGCGATCCCCTGGGCGTTGAACTTGGGCACCAGGTCCATGATGTCGCCCCACGTCTGGGGCGGCTGGGCGCCGATCTTGTCGAAGGCCCGCTTGTCGTAGTACAGGACGATCGGCTGCATCGTCTCGCACGGCATCGCGTAGATCTTGCCGTCGATGGTGGCCGCGCCGAAGGAGGAGGGGAACAGCCGGTCCTTGACGGCGGCGTTCTGGCCGAACCAGGAGGTGAGGTCGTCCACCTGGCCCGCCTGCACGTAGCTGCGCAGCGTGCCGCCGCCCCAGCCCCAGATCAGGGTGGGCGCCTGACCGGCCCCGATGGCCGTCTTGATCTTCGTCTTGTACGCGTCGTTCTGGAACGTCGTGCCGGTGATCGTGCCGTTGGGGTTGGCCTTGTTGAACCGCTCGACGGTCCTGGTGCGCACGCCCTCCTGCGGCTGCGTCGACAGGTACCAGTAGGTGGCGCCACCGCCACCGCCGCCCGCGCCGGTGGCCGCGGTGCCACCGCCCGCGCCGGTCTGTGTGGGGCTCGAACCGCCGCACGCGGCGAGTGCCGCTCCCAGGGGGAGCCCCATGGAGAGGCTGAGGAAGGTACGGCGAGAGGTTGTCCTGGACTCCACGCTGATCTCCGTACGTGAGTGCCGCGGGCTGGGGGCGCGGCTCGTTGATCACTGGATGCGATGGCCGGCGGTCGCGGGTCGGCATCGTGGTGATGCCACGTCCACCCCTCCTCATGTCAGCTCACCTGTCATCTCGTCGAAACATTTTCGACATGACCGCGGGGGTCGCCAATCTAGATTTCGCGAATTGGCCTGTCAATAGCTTGTGGATCAGGGAATGTCTGGCTTTTCGGCTATGCGCGTGTAAGGTACTTTCGCGTATGCCGTCACCTGGTGATCTGAGAAGGAGGGGCTTCTGTGCCGAGCTTCGGCGGCGACGTCGAAACATTTTCGAAAAGTTGCGAGAAGGCCACACCTCTTTAAGGAGCGCAGGAGATGACGGGCCCAGATCCGAGGGGTGGAGATGCCGGCCAGTCCTAGACGCGCGACGCTCGCCACGGTCGCCGCCTCCGCCGGGGTGTCGGTCGCGACCGTCTCCAAGGTGCTCAACGGCCGCAGCGACGTGTCCCCGGCCACCCGCTCGCTGGTGCAGTCGCTGCTGCGCCAGCACGACTACGTCGCCCCTGCCCCGCGCCGCGAGCCGTCCGCGCAGGCCACCGTCGAGGTGCAGTTCGACACCGACCTCAACGCCTACTCCACCGAGATCATCCAGGGCGCGGTCGAGGCCGGGGCCGAGGCGGGCGTCGGCATCGTGGTCAGCATCAGGAGCGGCGCGGCGCGTACCACGGCGTGGGCGCGCGAGCTGGTCACGGCCGGGCGGCGGGCGCTGATCGCGGTCACCGGCGAGCTGACCGCGGGGCAGCCCGCCGCGCTGGCCAGGGCCCGCCTGCCGCTGGTGCTCATCGACCCGCTCAACCTGCCGCGCACCCGGGTGACCAGCATCGGCTCCACCAACTTCGCCGGCGGCCTGGCCGCCACCCAGCACCTGCTCTCCCTCGGGCACCGGCGCATCGCCTACCTCGGCGGCCCGGCCACCGCGGCCTGCAACCAGGCGCGGCTGCACGGCTACCGGGCCGCCATGGAGGCCGAGGGCGCGCCGGTGCTGCCCGGCCACGTGCGCTCGGGGCACTTCCGCTACCACGACGGCGTGGAGGGCGGGGCCGCGGTGCTCGACCTGCCGCACGCCCCGACGGCCATCTTCGCGGGCAGCGACGAGATGGCGGTCGGGATCATGGAGGCGGCGCGGGCGCGGGGGCTGCGCATCCCGGAGGACCTGAGCATCGTGGGGTTCGACGACACCCAGATCGCCCAGGTGACCTCGCCGCCGCTGACCACCGTCCGGCAGCCGCTGCGCGAGATGGGCGGGGTGGCGCTGCGTACGGCGCTGCGGCTGGCGGCCGGGGAGCGGATCGACTCCCACCACGTGGAGCTCGCGACCGAGCTGGTCGTACGGGGCTCCACGGCTCCGGTGCCGAGGCGGCGGGCCTGACGGCCGGTCACCCGGCCGAGGTTCCCGTCCGAAGGCGGAGGAATATCGGCTGCCGTAGCGGGACGGTGACTCTCGTGAGGAGGGCTCGACACGGCCTGTGACGCCGGGATAGCGTCCTGACATAAGGATCTTTATCCGGGCAGGAGGTCCCTTCATGGAGGTTCCCGGCTACACGGAGATCCGGGAACTCGGCCACGGTGGGACCGGCCGGGTGATGCTCGCCGTACGCGACTCCGACGGCCTGGCGGTCGCGATCAAGCACTTGTCGGAGCCACTCCGCGACGACGAGGGGTTCCGGGCGAGGTTCCGGGCGGAGGCCCTGGTCATCCGGGAGGTCGACAGCCCCCACACCGCCCGCCTGCTCGACTACGTCGAAGGCGACGACGACGCCGTCATCGTGATGGAGCTGGTGGAGGGCGTCACGCTGCGGCGGCTGCTGCGGCACGAGGGCGCGACCGGCGCCGAGGCGGCTCTCACCCTGCTGAAGGGCGCGCTGCTCGGGCTGGCCGAGGCGCACCACCACGGGGTCGTGCACCGCGACTTCAAGCCCGAGAACGTCATGATCACCCAGGACGGCGACAGCAAGCTCGTCGACTTCGGCGTGGCGGCCCACTTCGGGGAGGCGGCCGCGCTGGTCGGCACCCCCTCGTACATGGCGCCCGAGCAGTGGGACGAGGCCCCCGCTGGCCCGGCCACCGACGTGTACGCCGCCACCCTGGTCTTCTACGAATGCCTGACCGGTCACCGCGCGTTCCACGGCGAGAACGTGGCCGCCCTCGCCTACCAGCACCAGCACGTGCCGCCCCCGCTGGAGGACGTCGAGGAGCCCCTGCGTCCCCTGCTCGAACACGGCCTGGCCAAGGACCCCGCGAGCCGGCCCGAGTCGGCGGAGGCGTTCCTGGCCGAGCTGGAGCGGACCGCGCGGGCGGCGTACGGGGAGGACTGGGAGCTGCGGGGACGTACCGGGCTCGGGGGCCTGGCCCTGCCGTTGGTGGTCCTGCTGCCCAAGCCGCAGCCGGTCGCGGACGGCGGCGCCACCAGCCTGTTCCACAGCGCGCTCTCGCCGGTGGGCAAGTTCGCGGTGACGGGCGGGCTGGTGCTGGCCACGACGGCGGCGGTCGTGTCGACGTTCGTGATCTTAGGCGACTCGCCCGACCTGGAGAGCGGCACCGCCCTGCCGCCCGCCACGTCCGCACCGCCGTTCACGCCGGCCCCGGCCCCGCCCACCTCCGCCCCGCCCGCCACCGCCGCGCCCACCCCCGTCGGGCCCACTTCCGTCGGGCCCACCTCCGTCGGGCCGACGGGGGCCGTGCCCACGCGGAGCGAGCCGATCACCCCGCCCGTCGGGGACCCGAGCCCTCCGCCCTCCTCCGGCGGCACGCGACCGCCGATCGGGGCGCCCCCGACCCGCGAGCCCACCAGGCAGCCCACCCGGGAGCCCACCCGCGAGCCGACGCGCGAACCGACCCGGGAGCCGACCGGCCGGCCGACACAGCCCGACGACCCGGGGCCGACCTCCCGGCCGCCCACCACCTCGCCCCCGGACGACCCTCCCGGCACCGACCCGCCAGGCGGCGGCGAACCGCCGCCCCCCACGACGAGCGCGCCCGAGCAGCCCCCGGCCCGAGCGCGCGGCCCGCTGGTGTCGATCTCGGTGAGCGTCTCGCTCGGCCTGCCGGTGCTCGGCGGCGACGGCGACGGGCTGCTGGACGCCGAGGTCGGCCTGGGGCTGGGCTCCAGCCTGCTCGGGCTGCTGGTGGTGCCCGGATCGGCGCTGGTCGGACGGCAGATCGTGGTCCGCAGGGTACGTAAGGGTCGCTATACCGAAATGAGGTGAGTTGCGGGCAAGGTCGCGTGATCCCCTACTATCGTGCGTCGGATAGAGGGCGTCCCCCCGGCCTGGAAAACTCGTGACCGGAACCTGCCCTGAGGCTCGGGCTTAGGAGAACTGTGGCGGTTGCGTCCCCCGCCGGCCGGTCGCGGGCCCGTACGTCCGCCGTCCAGACGCGCCGCGGTCCGGCGCTTGTGTCCGCCGCCTCGAGCCGCCGCGGTCCGGCGCGCAGGACCACCGCCGCCGCGCTGGCCGTGCTCCTGCTGGCGCTCCCGTTCCTGCTGCCCGTCCCGCTCCTCGCGGGCCAGGCGCAGGCCGCGCCCAAGCCCTCCGTCAAGCAGCTCAAGAAGGAGCTGGCCGCGCTCCAGAAGGACTCCGACCGGCTCATCACCGACTACTACAACAGCCGCATCGCCCGCGAGCGCGCGGACAAGGCGGCCAAGGCAGCCCGCGACAAGCTGGCCGAGGCCCAGGAGGCGTACGACCGCAACTCGGAAGAACTGCGCGCCATGGCCCTGGCCCAGTACATGGGCGGCGGGTACGGCCCGCTCACCCTGCTCGTCAGCGGGAGCGACCAGGGCGGCGCGGACCCGTCCGACGTGCTCTCCCGGATGGCGCTGACCCAGCACCTCATCAACCAGCAGGACGCCAGGCTCAGCGGCTACGCCCAGGTCAGGGACGACCGCCAGCGGGCCGAGGACGAGGCCGCCGCCCGCGCCGAGGAGCTCGACCGCACGGTCGGGGAGCTGGAGGAGCGCAAGGACAAGGCCGAGAAGCAGATCGAGAAGATCCGCGACAAGATCGACCAGCTCTACACGGTGCCCGGGGTCCGGCGTCCCGACGGCACGTGGGTGCCGCAGCTCCCCGAGGGGTCCGACCACATCACGCCCAGGATGCGCCTGGTCAAGCAGCTCATCCAGGAGCGGTTCGAGGTGCCGTACGGCATCGGCTGCTACCGGGTGATCCAGGACGGCGGCGAGCACCCGCTCGGGCGGGCCTGCGACTTCATGCTGAGCCGCGGCGGCGCGATGCCGACGGGGGAGGAGCTGAAGCGCGGCGACGAGATCGCCGCCTGGGTGATCAAGAACGCCAAGCGGCTGGGCATCATGTACGTGATCTACCGGCAGCGCATCTGGCACGTCAGGACGGGCGCGTGGCGCACCATGTCCGACCGCGGCGGCACCACGGCCAACCACTACGACCACCCGCACGTGTCGGTCTACTGACCGCGGCACGCGCTCACCCGGCGCGACCTCAGCGCCCGTCACGACGGCCCGAACCCGCCCTCCACCTGCCCGGCGACACCCGCTGATACGCTGTGCAGCAGGTTGACCGCATGGTGTCACATTGGGGGATGTGGTGAAGGTGGCCTGCGTCGGCGGCGGACCCGCCGGCCTGTATTTCGCGATCCTGATGAAGCGGGCCGACCCGTCCCACGACATCACCGTCCTCGAGCGGTACCCCGAGGGCTCGACGTACGGGTGGGGCGTCACCTACTGGCGCGAGCTGCACGACACCCTGCACGACATCGACCCCGAGTCCGCGCGGGCCATCGGCGACGACTCGATCCGCTGGGACACCTGGCAGGCGCACGTCCACGACCGGCCGCCGCTCCTCATCGACCACTGGGACGGCGGCTACGGCATCGGCCGGGGCAGGCTGCTCGCCATCCTCGCCGACCGGGCCCGCGACCTCGGCGTACGCGTCGAGTACGAGCGTGAGATCACCTCCGAGGCGGAGCTGGCCGGGGCCGACCTCGTCGTCGCCTGCGACGGCGTCAACAGCACGCTGCGCGAGCGCCACGCCGACCACTTCGGCACCCGGGTCGCTCTCGGCCGCAACGTCTACCTCTGGCTCGGCACCACCAAGGTGTTCGGCTCGTTCACCTTCGCCTTCACCGACACCCCGCACGGCTGGATCTGGTGCTACGGCTACGGCTACAGCCGCGACCGCAGCACCTGCGTGGTCGAGTGCTCGCCGGAGACGTGGGAGGGGCTGGGGTTCCACCGGTCCGGCGAGGCCGACAGCCTCGCCCTGCTGGGGAAGCTCTTCGCCGACCTCCTCGACGGCCATCCGCTGATCGGCAGGGGAACCAACGGGGAGAGCGCCCGCTGGCTGAACTTCCGTACCCTCACCAACGAGACGTGGCGTCGCGGCAACCTCGTCCTGATGGGGGACGCCGCGCACACCACCCACTACTCCGTCGGCGCGGGCACCGCGCTCGCCCTCGGCGACGCCGCGTTCCTGGTTCACACGCTGCACTCACGGCCGCGGCTCGACTCCGCACTCGCCTGCTACGAGCGCGAGCGCAAGTCCACGATCCGGTGCGCGCAGCGGGCGGCCCGCAACAGCGCCCGCTGGTACGAGAGCCTCCCGCGCTACGTCACGCTCCCGCCGGAGCAGATGTTCGCGCTGCTCGGCCGGCGGCACTCGGCGCTGCTCCCGCACCTTCCGCCGCGGCTGTACCACGGGCTCGACCAGGCGTACGGGAGTGTCGCGTGGCTCTGGTCGAAGATCACCCGCCCGGCCTCCAGGCGAGATGGTCACAGGAGGCGGACGTCGAGCTTGTAGACCCGGGTGGTCTGAGCACTGCTGAGGTTGTCGTCGGAGACCAGGTAGAGCACCCGGCGCCGGTCCGGCAGCACGGGGCCCAGCGCCATGCCTTCGACGTTGTCCAGCAGCGCGTTGTACTGGGGCTGCGGCGCGGGGGCGTCCGCCGCCGGGCAGTCGCCCAGGTCGGCCAGGAGGGTCTTCTCGGCGAAGACCTCCTCCGGTTCGTCGCGCAGGGACCCGTTCCAGGAGAGGTTCCAGCGCTTGGTGAGTGAGGTCTGGAAGATCCGGATGGTGTTTCCCACTCCCTTGACGTGGCCGCGTTCCAGCGTGAGCAGTTCGCCGTCGTCCAGTGCCACGATTTCGGTGAGGCTCAGGCCGATGTCGACCTTGTACGCGTATTGGGCGTCAGGCTCGTAGGCGTTGCCGGCCGCGGCCGAATAGCGCACGATGCGCAGAAGACCTCCGCCCTGGTAGGTGCCGTCGCGCGACAGCGGAGTCTCCATGCCGGCGTAGAGATGGTCCCCCTTGGGAGTGGCGGACAGCGACTCGATCGTCTCTCTGCCCGCCTCCCCGCCTTCCGACTGCGCCCGGAAGAGGGGCGGCACCGGCAGCGAAGCGGTCTGCCGGCCCGTCGACAGGTCGAACGCGAGGATCGCGGGCCCGGCCTCCGAGGAGACGAGCGCGCTGTCCGGGCGCAGGACCAGGCCCTCCCCATCGATCTCCTCCGCCGCGAAAGGGGAGCCGTCGGGACGGAGCAAAGGGGTCACGTCGCGGATCTCGACCTCGAGATCCTCCGCATCGCCCAGCGAAAGGTGCAAAAGACCGCCCGGCTGATTGTCCATCAGGGCCATGGCCTCGGTCTTGCCGGTCATGGCGATCGCCGACAGGCCGCCCACCGTGGCGCCCTTGAACATCTGCTTGTCGAGCGCGTCGGAATAGTCGAGCAAGGTCGCGTTCGCCGAGCAGGAGCCGATCGGCCCCGAACCAGGCCACACCGCCACAGCGGCGACCACGAGGGCGACCGACAGCACGATCCCGCCCCCGACGAGCAACGGGCGTCGCCGCCGGCCCCTGGACTTCCCTTCGGCCGAGCCCGTTGGCGGTCGGGGACGGCCGATGTCCGGGTCTCCGTCCGTTCCCTCGCCGGCGGGGGTGAGGCTCGGCGGGTGCCGTACGGCGCGGAAGAAGGGCAGCGCGCCGATCTGCGCGGGGTCCGCCCGCTGCGGCTCCGGCAGGTTGGGGACGAGCGCGGTGCGGACCCGGTGAAAGACGTCGTCCAAGGTCAGGAACTCGGAGTGCTCCTCAGGGGCGCGGAGCACGTTGATGAGCCTTCCGGTGAACGCGGTGTGCCGTTCGGTACGCGGGGAGATCGCCAGGCTGTCCTTCGTCGCCGACGTCAGCGTGTAGACGCCCTCGGCCTTGACGGACTCCAGGAGGCTGGCCGACGGGTCGCTCTCGCCCAGGGCGAGACCGCTGTAGCAACAGTCGAGGATCACCACCCGCCGCATGGCCCGGCTCTCGTGCAGGATCCTGCGCAGGTCGCTCCAGGGCACGGTGTCGGCGGGCGGGTCCGCGGGTTCGCCCCCCGCCGTCGGCTGGGCGGCCCCGGACAGGCACAGGTGGAGATCGTCGCCGCCGGGGGCACGCAGCCCATGCCCGGCGAAGTACACGATCAGGGTGTCCGTGGCGGCCGCTGCCGCGTCCCGCACCTTGTCCAGCAACTCGCGTGGAGTCGCGGGGTTCGAGACCACCTGGCACTGGTTCCAGGGCACGCCCCAGATGTCCGGGTCGACCAGCGCGCTCGCCAGGTCCACGCAGCTCTGCCCCACGGCGGGCAGATCGCCCAGGTGCGGGTAGTCGGTGACACCGATGACCACGCAGTGGGACTTTCCCGGATCGGGCTGTCCGCCCAGGGCGCGCAGGGCCGACGACGGGGTGCGCAGGTCGTCCTCGGTGAGGACCCTCATGGTGCCGTCGAGTTCGACGACCAACTGCGCCGCCTGTGCGCGGTCCTGGCGCCAGGCCAGGAGCGCGAGCGCCAGAGTGGCGAGCTGGAACCCGCTGTCGACGATGAGCTGGATGACCTCGAAATCGGGACCCATCGTGTCGGACGCGTGCGGAGCCGACTCCAACGAGATCTTCGCGTCCCGCAGCCTCGGATCGTTGAAGAGTGCGTTGATCAGCGAGCGCTGGGCCTCCTTGTCCCGCTGACCGGGAACCCAGACAGAGATCTTCACGCTGCCCCTTCCCACCTGGACCAGGCAGTGGGAATTTTACCGCGCAGAGGTAGTCGGGTGAGTGATTTGCAAATAGCGAATAACGTGTGAAAGCCATTGTTCGCCGTGTTATTCGGCAGGTAATTCCCGCTCTCCCGGGAGCGGCGGGGTGTCAGTCCTTGGCCAGGGCGGCGAGCAGGCGGTCCTCGGTGACCTCGGGGCCGGTGAGCTGCTCGGTGATCGACCCGTCCCTGAGCACCACGACGCTGTCGCAGTTCTCGACCAGCTCGGCCACGTCCGAGGAGATCAGCAGGATGGCCAGCCCGTCCACGGCCAGCTCGTCGAGCAGGGCCTGCATCTCCAGCTTGGTCGCCAGGTCCACGCCCCTGGTGGGCTCGTCCAGCAGCAGCACCTTGGGGTGCATGGCCAGCCAGCGGGCCAGCAGCACCTTCTGCTGGTTGCCGCCCGACAGCTCACCGGCGGGCTGGCGGGGCGAGACCGCCTTGATGCCCAGCCGCCGCATGAACGTCGTCACGATGTTGTCCACCTGCGCGTCCGACACGATGCCCGCCCGCGACAGGCGCGGCAGGGCGGCCAGGGCGATGTTGTCGCGCACCGACAGGGTGGGCACGATGCCCTCGGTGCCCCTGTTCTCCGGCACCAGGCCGATCCCGGCGCGTACGGCGCTCCTGATCGACCACTTGCGCGCCGCCGCCCCGGCCACCGTGACCTGCCCGGCGTCCACCGGCAGCACGCCCGCGATCGCGCGGGCGGTCTCGCTGCGGCCCGCGCCGAGCAGCCCGCCCAGGCCGACGACCTCCCCCGCCCGCATCGCCAGCGACACGCCGTCCAGCATGTGGTGACGGGTCAGCCCCTTGGCCTCCAGGACGGGCGCGTCGGCGGGCGGGTCCGGCTCGCCCGCCCGCGGCGGCGGCTCCACCGGGTGGAACGGGCGGCCCAGCATGAGGGAGACCAGCCGCAGCCGGTCGAGCCCGGCCAGCGGCCCCGTGTGCACGACCCGGCCGTCGCGCAGCACCGTGACCCGGTCGCAGATGCCGTACAGCTCCTCCAGCCGGTGGGTGACGTAGACGACCGAGCGGCCCTGCTCGCGCAGCCTGGTCACGGCCCCGCGCAGGGTCTCCAGTTCGGCGTGGTCGAGCGCGGTGGTGGGCTCGTCCATGATGACCAGCCGGGCGTCCGCCGAGGCGGCCCGCGCCAGGGCCACGAGCTGGCGGGCGCCCTCGCCGAGCGAGCCGAGCGGGCGGCGTACGTCCACCTCCAGCCCGTACGCGGCCAGCAGCTCCTCGGCGCGGGCGTGCACGGCCGCCGAGTCGATGAGCCCGAGCCGTCCTCGGGGTTCGCGGCCCAGCAGCAGGTTGCGGGCCACGCTCATGGTCGGGACGAGGTTCGTCTCCTGGTGGATCGTGGCGATCCCGGCCCGCTTGGCGTCGGCCGGTCCGGCGAACCGCACGGGCTCTCCGAGGAGCCGCAGCTCGCCCGCGTCCGGCTGGTGGACGCCCGACAGCACCTTGACCAGGGTGGACTTGCCCGCGCCGTTGCCGCCGACCAGGGCGTGCACCTCGCCGGCGCGTACGGACAGGGTGACGTGGTCGAGGGCGGTGACACCCTGGAACGCCTTGAGAACGCCAGCCACCTGTAACACGGTTGCCTCCGCCTCGATCGTGGTTGAGGGAGGAAACATTCCAGTAACGGAATTGTCACATTCGATCAGAAGCGGCGCTCAGAACTGGGCGACGTGCAGGCGGACGCCGCGCCCGCTCAGGTCGTCGAGCACGTCGCGGGGCGCGGCGTCGTCGGTGACCAGGTGGCCGATCCGGTCGGGGGCCACGGTCTGCACCATCGTGTCGATCCCGATCTTGGTGTGGTCGGCCAGCACCACGACCTCCTCCGCCGCCGCCGCCAGCGCCCGATCGACCCCCGCCACCTGCATGTTGGGCGTGGACAGGCCGCGCTCGGCGGTCAGGCCGTTGCCCGAGATGAACGCCCTGCGCACCCGCAGCCCGGCCAGGGAGTGCTCGGCCGCGCTGCCCACCAGCGCCAGGATCGAGCCGCGCAGCGTGCCGCCGGTGAGCATCACCTCGACGCGCGGCGAGCCCGCCAGCACCTGGGCGACCAGCAGCGAGTTGGACACCACGGCCAGCTCGGAGTGCCTGGTCAGGCGGCGGGCGAACTCCTGCGTGGTGGTGCCGGGCCCGACCACGATGGCGTCGCCGTCCTCGACCAGGGCGGCGGCCAGGTCGGCGATGGCGGCCTTCTCGGCCGACTCGACGGAGACCTTGTGGGCGTAGCCGGCCTCGCGCGACAGCTCGCCGGGCAGGGTGGCGCCGCCGTGGTGGCGGTTGAGCAGGCCCTCCGACTCCAGCGCGCGCAGGTCGCGGCGGACGGTCACCTCGGACGAGTGCACGGCCTGGGCCAGCTCGCGCAGCGACACGGCGCCGTTGGCGCGCACCAGCTCGAGGATGCGCTGCCGACGTTCAGCGGCGAACACGGGCCTGCGTCCGTCGCTCTGCGTGTCGCTCACGTCCCGATCATAGTGGACCGGCCAACATGAGTTCACGTCTGACCGAACGAGAACGAATCTGATCGAAAATCTTGACCACCTCGGTCCGGTGGTGCTTACTTTGGAGCATGTCAGGGTCAAAAGCTGTCCGAACCTGATCGGCGCGTTTCGAAAGGACCCCCCGTGCGTAAGCGCCTCGCGATGCTGCTGGCCGTGGTGATCTCCGTCTTATGGCAGATCCCGGCACCCGCCTCCGCCGACGCGGCGGCCCTTCCCGAGCGGAACGGGCTGCGCGGCGACTACTACCTCGCCTCGGCGGCGGGGAAGTTCGACTTCGCCGAACTCAAGGCGAGCGTCATCGACCCCAACCTGGAGCTGGCCGACCTCAACCCGACCTTCAAGCTGCTGACCGGCAGGGAGGACGACGTCACCGTCCGATGGACGGGACAGATCACCCCCAAATACTCCGAGACCTACACCTTCTCCATCATCGGCGACAACGGCTTCCGCCTCTGGGTGAACGGCGAGCCGATCATCGACCACTGGGTGGACGACTGGGACAAGGAGCAGATCGGCACCCCGATCGCCCTGGAGGCCGGGCGGAAGTACGACATCAAGGTCGAGTACTTCGAGCACTTCGGCGGCGCCAACCTGCGCCTGCGCTGGCAGAGCCCCAGCCAGCCGAAGGCCGTGGTGCCCGCGGACGCGCTCACCGTGCCAGCGGACTTCCAGCCGGACGGCCCGTACGACGCCCGGCTGAACCCGGCCGGCGACGTGGCGACGCTGACGTTCGGCAGGCCCCTGAGCGCGCTGCCCGCCGACGCCGCAGGGAAGCTGGCCGTCACGGTCGGCGCCGCGGCCTGGCCCGTGACCTCCGCGGTCCAGAAGAGCCCCGAGACCGTGGAGCTGAAGCTGGGCCACCCGGTCCCGGCCAAGGCCGGCGCCACCGTCCGCACCTCCTACGACGGCAGCGGCGGCATCGCCTACGCCGACGGGACCCCGCTGTCCGCCTACGCCTTCGCGTACGTGGTCAACGCCTCTGCCTACGTACTCAAGACGAAGTGGACCGACGAGGTGGACCCGGCGAACCCGCTGCCCGAGTACCCCAGGCCGCAGCTCGCCCGCGACCGCTGGCGCAGCCTCAACGGCACCTGGCAGTTCGCCCCGGCCAAGGCGGGCGAGGCCGCGCCCATCGGCCGCGACCTGCCCGAGCGCATCGTGGTGCCGTACCCGGTGGAGTCGCAGTTGTCGGGCATCGGCCGGCACGAGGAGCGCATGTGGTACCGCCGCACGTTCGAGGTGCCCCGCGACTGGCGCGGTGAGCGGCTGCTGCTGCACCTCGACGCCGTCGACTGGAACGCCACCGTCTACGTCAACGGCAAGCAGGTGACCACCCACAAGGGCGGCTACGACCGCATCAGCGTCGACGTGACCGCCGCGCTCAAGGGCTCCGGCACCCAGGAGCTGGTCGTCGGCGTGCACGACCCGACCGACCAGGGCGCCCAGCCCATCGGCAAGCAGCGGCTCAGCCCCAGCGGCATCTGGTACACGGCCGTGTCGGGCATCTGGCAGACCGTCTGGATCGAGCCGGTGCCCAAGAGCCGCATCGACCGCGTGGACACCACCCCCGACCTGCGCGGCGAGGCCCTGTACGTGACCGTGCGAGGCTCGTCCGGCACCGCCACCGTGATCGCCAGGGACGGCCGCCGCGTGGTCGGCGTCGTCCGCGGCCAGGTCGGCAAGGAGCTGCGCCTGCCCGTCCCCGACCCCAAGCTGTGGTCCCCCGACGACCCCCACCTGTACGACCTGGAGGTCAGGCTCAAGGACGACAAGGTGGAGTCGTACTTCGGGATGCGCTCCATCGAGGTCTCCGGCAACCGCATGCTGCTCAACGGGCAGCCCGTCTTCCAGATCGGCCCGCTCGACCAGGGCTTCTGGCCCGACGGCATCTACACGCCGCCGACCGACGAGGCCCTGCGCTACGACCTGGAGCAGACCAAGGCCCTCGGCTTCAACGCCGTGCGCAAGCACGTCAAGGTCGAGTCGGACCGCTGGTACCACCACGCGGACCAGCTCGGGCTGCTGGTCTGGCAGGACATGCCCTCGGCCTTCCGCACCACCGACCGGCCGCAGTTCGAGGCCGAGCTGCGCGAGCTGGTCGACCAGCACCGCAGCAGCCCGTCGATCGTGATGTGGGTGCCGTTCAACGAGGGGTGGGGCCAGTACGACCAGGTCCGCATCGCCGACCTGGTCAAGAGCTGGGACCCCGCGCGCCTGGTGAACAACATGAGCGGAATCAACTGCTGCGGCGCCGTGGACGGCGGCAACGGCGACGTCAAGGACTTCCACATCTACCCGGGCCCCGGCAACCCCGGCAAGCCATCGGGCACCAGGGCGAACGTCATCGGCGAGTACGGCGGCCTGGCCCTGCCCGTGGTCGGCCACACCTGGTCCGGCGGCGGCTGGGGCTACGCGGTCGAGCCGGACCCCGAGGCCCTCACCACCCGCTACGTCAACATGATCAAGGAGATCGAGCGGCTGCACGCCTGCGAGCAGCTCAGCGCCGCGATCTACACCCAGACGACCGACGTCGAGACCGAGATCAACGGCCTCATGACGTACGACAGGGCCGTCACCAAGCCCGACGTCAAGCGCGTCCGCGACGCTCACAAGGCGCTCACGAGCGCGATCAACCCCACCTGTAGCTGATCTCTCCTGTAGTTGATCTCTCCTGGAGCCGATCTCCGGCGCGCCCGGGCCCGCGCGGCCCGGGCGCGACCCCGGACAAGCCCGGGGACCTGGTAAGAAGGGAACCGCGATGACCCCCCATCTCCGGACCGCCGCGCTGACACTGGCCGTCCTCCTCACCGCGGCGGGCTGCGCCAGGGCGGAGGCGCCGCAGAGCGCGCCCGCCGCCACCGGCACGGCCGGGCGGCAGGTGGTCCAGACCCCGACCGGCACCGCCGGCCCGACGTGCACGCTGGAGCAGTTCGGCGGCACGAAGTTCGACCTCAAGACGGCCACGGTGGGCTTCTCCCAGTCCGAGAAGGAGGCCAATCCGTTCCGCATCGCGGAGACCAAGTCGATCAAGGACGAGGCGGCCCGGCTCGGCATCGCCGACCTCAAGGTCACCAACGCGCAGTCGCAGTTCTCCAAGCAGATCACCGACGTCCAGCAGCTCATCGCGCAGGGCGTGCGACTGCTGGTCATCGCGCCGCTGAACTCCGACGGCTGGGAGCCCGTGCTCCAGCAGGCCGCCGCCAAGAAGATCCCGATCATCACGGTCGACCGCAAGATCAACGCCAGGCCGTGCAGCGACTACCTCACCTTCATCGGCTCCGACTTCTACGAGCAGGGCAAGCGCGCCGCCGACCGCATGATCGAGGCGCTGTCCGGCAAGGGCAAGGTGGCCATCCTGCTCGGCGCGCCCGGCAACAACGTCACCACCGAGCGCACGAACGGCTTCAAGGACCGCGTCAAGGAGCAGGCCCCCGGGATCACGATCTCGTTCGAGCAGACCGGCGAGTTCGCCCGCGAGAAGGGCCAGCAGGTCACCGAGCAGCTCATCCAGTCCAACCCCGACATCAACGGCATCTACGCCGAGAACGACGAGATGGCGCTGGGCGCGGTCACCGCGCTCAAGGGCGCGGGCAAGGAGCCGGGCGACATCAAGATCGTCTCGGTGGACGGCACCCGCAGCGCCGTCCAGGGCATCGCAGACGGCTGGCTGCACGCGGTCATCGAGTCCAACCCGCGCTTCGGCCCGCTCGCCTTCGAGACCGCCGGCAAGTTCCTCGACGGCGAGGCCATCCCCGACAAGGTGATCATCTCCGACCGCGACTACGACACGACCAACGCCAAGGACTCCCTCGGTGAGGCGTACTGACTTGGCTGAGGTGATCCACTCCACGGGCGTGGAACCGGTGCTCGAGGCCCGGGGGATCAGCAAACGCTTCCCCGGGGTGCTCGCGCTCGACGGCGTGTCCCTCGCCCTGCGCCCCGGCGAGGTGCACGCGCTCGTCGGCGAGAACGGCGCGGGCAAGTCCACCCTGATCAAGGTCTTCACCGGCGTCTACCGGCCGGACGGCGGCGAGCTGCGCTACCGGGGCGCCCCGGCCGCCTTCGGCACCCCCATGGAGGCGCAGCGGGCCGGCATCCAGACCATCTACCAGGAGGTCAACCTCGTCCCCATGATGTCGGTGGCCCGCAACCTGCTGCTCGGCCGCGAGCCGCGCGGCAGGTTCGGCGTGATCGACGCGGCCGCGATGTACGGCGAGGCCGAACGCGTCCTGGCCGGCTACGGCGTCGAGACCGACGTACGCCGCCCGCTGCGCACCCTCGGGGTGGGGGCGCAGCAGATGGTCGCCCTGGCGCGGGCGGTGTCGGTGGAGGCGCGGGTCGTCATCATGGACGAGCCCACCTCGTCCCTCGAACCCCGCGAGGTGGAGACCCTGTTCGGGGTCATCGGGCGGTTGCGCGACCGCGGGATCGCGGTCATGTACGTCAGCCACCGGCTCGACGAGCTGTACCGGGTGTGCGACCGGGTGACCGTCCTGCGTGACGGCCGCCTGGCGCACACCGGCCCGCTGGCGGAGCTGGAACGGCTGCGGCTGATCTCGCTCATGCTGGGACGCGACCTCGGCGACGTACGCTCGCGGGGCCTGACCCGCTTCTCCCGCGACCGCCACCGCACCCCCGGCGCCCCACCGGCACAGGACACGCCCAGCCAGGAAGAGGGCGGCTCGGAAGAGGGCGGCGCGGTCGTCGAGGCGCGGGGCCTGACCCGGCGGCACGTGCTCGACGGCGTGGACGTCTCGGTCCGGCCCGGCGAGGTCGTCGGCCTGGGCGGCCTGCTCGGCGCGGGACGCACCGAGACCGCCAAGGCCATCGTCGGCGCGCTGCCGCTGGACGACGGCCAGGTGCTGGTGGCCGGACTGCCGCTGCGGGCCGGCTCCACGGCGGCCGCGATCAGGGCGGGCGTCAGCCTGCTGCCCGAGGACCGCAAGGCCGAGGGCATCATCCCGACCCTGTCCGTCCGCGAGAACATCGCCCTGGCCGCCCTGCCCTCCCTCGGCCGGGCGGGCGTGGTGTCCGAGGCGAGGATCGACCGGGTGGTCGAGATCTTCATGCGGAGGCTGAGGATCAAGGCCGCCTCGCCGCACCAGCTCGTCTCCGAGCTGTCCGGCGGCAACCAGCAGAAGGTGCTGCTGGCCCGCTGGCTGGCCGTGCGCCCCAAGGTGCTGCTGCTGGACGAGCCCACCCGGGGCATCGACGTCGGCGCCAAGGCCGAGGTCCAGGCGCTGATCGACGAGCTGGCCCAGGAGGGCCTGGGCGTGCTGCTGATCTCCTCCGACCTGGAGGAACTGGTCGAGGGCGCCGACAGGATCCTCGTCCTGCGCGAGGGCGCGGTCGTGGGGGAGCTGTCGGGCGACGAGGTCACCGAGGAGAGGATCATGGCGACGATCGCGGAGCAGGCGGAGCCGGCCGATGGCTGAGCCGGCGCACGACCGGGGCGGCAGGCCGGACGGCCGCGCCGTCGCGCTCAAACCGCAGGTGTACGCGTGGGTGCAGGACTACGGCGTGTACGCGGCAGTGCTGGCGCTGCTGCTGTTCAACGTGCTGTTCACCCCGCACTTCCTGGACGCGGCCAACTTCCGCACCCAGCTCGTCCAGGTCACCCCCATCGTGATCGTGTCGCTGGGCATGGCCCTGGTGATCGGCACCCAGGGCATCGACCTGTCGGTCGGCTCGGTGATGGCGCTGGCCGCCGCGCTGACCGTGCTCTACCTCGGCTACGGCTGGCTGCCCGCGCTCGTCGTGGCCGTGGTCGGCGGCGCGGTCGTGGGGGCGGCGGGCGGGGCGCTGGTCGCGTACGTCGGGGTGCAGCCGATCGTGGCGACCCTCGCCCTGCTGGTCGGCGTGCGCGGCCTGGCGAACGTCCTGGTGCCGCAGCTCGTCGAGTTCCGCAACCCCGACCTGATCGCGCTGGGCAGCAGCTCGGTGGCCGGGATCCCGGTCATCGTGCTGATCGCGGCGGCGTTGACCGTGATCGTGCTGTTCGTGGTGCGGCGCACCACGTTCGGGCGTCAGGTGGTCGCCATCGGCGGCAACCGGTCGGCCAGCGAGCTGTCCGGGCTGCCGGTCAAGCGGGTGCTCCTGACCGTGTACGTGATCTCCGGCCTGCTCGCCGCCCTGGCCGGAGTGCTGGCCACGGCCCGGCTCCAGGCCAGCGACCCGACCTCGCTCGGCCTGTTCATCGAGCTGTCGGCGATCACCGCCGTCGTGGTCGGCGGCACGCCGCTGACCGGCGGCCGGATCAGGGTGCTCAGCACGGTGATGGGCGCGCTGCTCATGCAGCTCCTGGCGGCCACGCTGATCAAGCACAACCTCCCGCAGTCCTGGACCCAGATGGTCCAGGCGGTCATCATCCTGGCCGCCGTCTACGCCACCAGGAAGCGGGGGACCCGATGAACCGCGAACAGGTGAGCCGGGTGCTCCAGCAGCACGGCGCCGTGATGGTGCTGGGCATGCTGGTGATCGTGGGCAGCCTGGCCTTCGACTCCTTCGCCACGCCCGCGAACGCCGCCAGCGTGGTCGTCTCCTCCTCGTTCCTGGCGATCATCGCGATCGGGATGACCTTCGTGATCATCAGCGGCGGGATCGACCTGTCGGTGGGCTCGCTGTTCGTCCTGGGCGGAGTGCTGGCGGCCTACGGCTCGCAGTACGGCCCGCTCGTCGCCCTGGCGCTGCCGCTGGCGGTGTGCGGGGTGGTGGGCCTGCTGCAGGGCCTGGTGATCGCGCGTACGGGCATGGCGCCGTTCATCGTCACCCTGGCCGGGCTGCTGGGCGTGCGCGGCCTGATGCTGGCCATCTCCGACGAGGGCGCGACCACGTACCTCGTCGAGGACCGCGCGTTCGCCGCCCTGGGGCAGGGGGAGATCCTCGGCCTGTCCTACCCGGTCTACATCACCGCCGTCCTGGCCGTGGTCGCGATGGTGCTGCTGCAGCGTACGGGCTTCGGCCAGAACGTCTACGCCATCGGCGGCAACGAGCAGGCGGCGGCCCTGATGGGCGTGCCGGTCACGCGTACGAAGGTGTCCGTGTACGTCATGTCGGGCCTGCTCGCGGGCCTGGCCGGGGCACTGAACGCGGCCCGGCTCTCGTCCGGGGTGACGATCCTCGGCATCGGCCTCGAACTCGACGCCATCGCCGCCGTGGTGATCGGCGGCACCCTGCTGACCGGCGGGGCGGGCGGCGTCACCGGCTCGGTGGCCGGGGTGCTGCTGCTCGGCGTCATCCAGAGCCTGATCAACCAGGTGGGCAGCCTGACGTCGGCGTTCCAGCAGGTGGTCAGCGGCGTGTTCCTGGCGCTCGTGGTGGTGGCCCAGCGGCTGCTGAGCAAGGCCCAGCGCCTGACGTGACGCCCCGGTGGCGCTCCCGGCCCCGGGAGCGCCACCGAAGTCGGGGCCTTCGGCCGAGGCCCCGGACGCTAGCGGACCCGGCCGCGCGGTTTGAGCCGGGTGCCAGGGAGGGCGGGCGCGGGCAGCGGCGCGCCGTCGTACCCGTCGACCATGCCGAACCCCTCGCCCTCCATCCACTCCTCCCGGTACGCGGCGATCTCGTCGTGGGAGCGGCCCACGAAGTTCCACCACATCACGATCTCCTCGCCCAACGGCTCCCCGCCGATCAGCAGCACCCGCCCGCGCCCCGACAGCCGCAGCCCGGAGCGGCCCGGCGGCAGATACACCATCGGCCCCCGCTCCAGCTCCGCCACCTCGCCGTCGAGCAGCAGCAGCCCGTGCTCGAACCCCCGCTCGACCGGCACCTCGCCCGCGCCGTCCACCGCGATCTCGGCCCCGACCAGCGGGCTGTAGGCGGTCGCGGGCGAACTCACCCCGCCCAGCGACCCCATGACGACCCGCGCCTCGAACCCGGGCCCCCGCAGCACGGGCAGCGCCGGGTGATGCTCGAACCCCGGCTCGACGTGCCTGCTCCCGCCGGGCAGCGCCACCCAGAGCTGCACGCCGTGCAGCACGGTCCTCGGCGACTCCTCCGAGTGCGAGATGCCCCGCCCGGCCGTCATCAGGTTGAGCTGCCCTGGACGGATCTCCTGCAGCGTGCCCAGGCTGTCGCGGTGCAGCACCGACCCCTCGACCAGCCAGCTCACCGTCTGCAGGCCGGTGTGCGGATGCGGCGGCACCCGCATGGCGGCCTCGTCGGGACCGTAGGCGTCCACGAAACACCAGGCTCCGATCATGCGCCGGTGCACGCCCGGCAGCGTCCGGCTCACCGACATCGCGCGCGGCCCGCCCAGCGGCACCTCGCGTCCCGTCAGCACTTCGCGGTCGCCCGCCTCGGCGGCGCAGCGGATCTCCTGCGGATCAAGCTCCAGGTTGCTCACGCCACGACTGTACGTCCCCCGCATCCCCCTCAGATCAGCGTCTCCCACCAGCCTTCGACCGCGGGGGCGGCGGAGGCGTCCACGGCCTCGCCCGGCCTCGGCACCACGATCCGCGCGTCGCGCGCCTTGGCCTCCCGCCACAGCCGCTCCACCGGCTCGGCCCACGGGTGCAGGGCCAGCGTGAACGTCGCCCAGTGCACCGGCAGCAGCAGCGACCCGCCGAGGTCGAGGTGGGCCTGGACGGCCTGCTCCGGGTCCATGTGGATGTCCGGCCACGACGGGCTGTAGGCGCCGATCGGCATCAGCGTCAGGTCGAACGGCCCGTGCGCCGAGCCGATGCCCCGGTAGCCCTCGAAGTATCCCGAGTCGCCCGCGTAGAACACCCGCCTGGCCCGCCCGGCGACCACCCACGAGCCCCACAGCGTGTCGTTGCGGGTGAGCGAGCGGCCGGAGAAGTGCCTGGCCGCCGTGGCGACGAAGCGCAGCCCGGCGACCTCGACCTCCTCGTCCCAGTCCAGCTCGACGATCCGGTACGTGGGCACGCCCCACCGCTCCAGGTGCGCCCCGATGCCCAGCGGCACCAGGAACGGGGCCCGCTGCGTACGGTTCAGCGTGCGCACGGTCGCCATGTCGAGGTGGTCGTAGTGGTCGTGGGAGATCGCGATCGCGTCGACCTCGGGCAGCTCACCCAGCTCGACCGGCACCGGGTGGTGCCGCTTCGGGCCGACCAACTGCGAGGGGGAGGGCCGCCTGCTCCACACCGGGTCGAACAGCACCCGCCTGCCCTCGATCTCCACCAGCGTGGACGCGTGGCCGTACCAGATCGCGCGCACCCCGTCGGCGGGCGGCGGGTCGGCGGGCGGGACGCGCAGCGGGACGAGACCGGCCGGGTGGCGCTGCCCGCGCTCCCTGGCCAGCTCGCCGAGCATGCTCGCGGGCGGCGTGCTCATCAAGGCGGTCGGCTCGGGCATCGTGTTCACGAACGTGCCGTTGCTGAACTGCGGCGAGCGCCTCATCCGCGCCGCCCGGTCAGGTCCGGACGTCAGCGGTCGCACGCCCAGCTCGGCGGGCACGTCGCGCAGGGCCCACCCGGCCGCGGCGAGCGCCGCGCCGCCCGCGAGGATCCGCCGTGCCGTTCGCTTTCCTGCCATCGCCCACTCTCCCCTGGAAGGTCTACTGCTCGAAGGTCACTGCTGGAGGTCACTGCTGGAGGTCACTGCTGGAAGGTCTCAGCGCCCTGTCCAACCGGACAGGGCTCCCCGGTGTTCCTGTTCTACGATATATCGCGATAGTTCAGGTCGGTCGGCTGGGCTCAGTGGGGTTCGTCGCGTTCGCGTTCGCGCTCGGGGAACGGCCACGGGTTGGGGCGGCAGCGGCCCAGCGACTTCGACTGCTGGGTCATGACCGGCGCGAGCCGGCCGGGGCCGGGACACGGGCGGTGCTCGTGTCCCAGGCTGTGGCCGACCTCGTGGCTGATCACGTACTGGCGGTAGGCGGCCAGGTCGCCGTCGTACTGGGGGACTCCCTGCGCCCAGCGCAGGGCGTTGATGACGGAGCGGCGGCCGTTCCAGCAGGACAGCTCGCCTCCGGTGCGCAGCGGGAGGCACTGGCTGTTGGTCAGCTCCGGGCTCGACAGGGCGACGCGCACCAGGACCGGGCCGGTGTCCACGCGCTCGAAGCGGCCCCAGCCGCGGACGTCGTTGAGCGTCTTGTGCACCTCGGCGGCGAACTCCACGGGGTCGAACGGCAGCCCCCGCTCCACCTCCACCAGGTACCGCATCACGTCCCCGCGTCCGGGCCGGGCGGGTGCGCCGCCGCGTACGACGTCGTACTCGCCGGACGCCTCGTGCGGGACCCGCACGGGCGCGGGCGCCCGGTCGCGAGGCGCCAGCGGTCTGGGCACGGGGGTGGACGGCCCGGTGGACGGCGGGGTCGGGCTCGGTGCGGGCCCGGCGGGTGTGGAGGGGGCCGGCCGCTCGCTGGTACACCCGGCGGCGACGAGCAGCAGCAGGAGCATCAGCGGTGCGAGCAGCGGCACGGCAGTCTCCCCACGACGTCACAGTGGGGAGGTATCCGATGTTACGGCGAAGCTTGTCGCGCTTGACGGGCGGGGCGGCTTGTCGTGCGCCGTGACCGGACTACCGGGTCGCGGGGGCGTAGGGCGCGATGTCGATGGGCGGCGTCTCGCCGAGCGCGAGCGCGGCGGCGATCTCGCCGGTGAACGGGCCCGCCGTCAGCCCGTACGCGCTCAGTCCCGTCGCCACCACCACGCGGTCGGTGAGGAGGCCGATCAGGGCGTGGCCTGGGGCGTAGACGGGGCGCAGGCCGACCCGCGTCTCCGTGACCGTCGCGTTGACCAACCCCGGCGCCACCTCCAGCCCCGCCTCGATCACCTCCGCCAGCCCGCCCATGGTGACGCGCGGGGCGAACCCCACGTCCTCGACCGTCGCGCCGATCACGATGCGGGAGTCGGGGAAGCCCAGCAGGTAGGGGCCCTTCCTGGGCAGGATGATGGGCCAGAACGCGGTGTCCACGCCCTCCAGGGTGGCGTGCAGGATCTGGCCGCGCCGGGGGAAGACGGGCAGCTCGACGCCCAGGGGCCGGCACACCTCGCCGGTCCACGCGCCGGCCGCCACGATCACCTTGTCGGCCTCGATCGGGACACCGTCACCCGCCGGGCGCTCCGGCTGGTCCGGCGGGCTGGGCTCGGGGTGCAGGGTCACCTCGCCGGCCGGGGTGAGCGCGGCGGTGCCCGTACGGACCTGTGCGCCCTGGGCCACGGCGGCGCGCAGGAGCGCGTCGCGTACCGCGCAGCCGTCGACCCGGGCGGCGCCCGGCACCATGATCGCGCTCAGCGTGTCGGACAGCGGCGGGAACAGCCCGGCCGGGGTGGTCACGTCGGTGATCTCCCCCATCTCAGGCGCCCCGGGGTGGCGGCGGAGCAGCAGCGCGCGTACCGGCTCCAGGTGGGCCGGGTCCTCGGCCACCAGCAGGGCGCCGACCTTGGCGTACCCGATGTCGTCGCCCAGTTCCTCCACCAGGCCCGGGTAGTGGCGGGCGCCCTCGCGGGTCAGCCGGTACCAGGCGTCGTCCTCCGGATGGTCCACCCACGGGCACACGATGCCCGCGCCCGCCCGCGTCGCCTCGCCGTGGAACCCGCCGTCCACCACGGTCACCGTCGCGCCCCGGCGGGTCAGGTGGTAGGCCGCCCCGGCCCCCACGATGCCACTCCCGATCACCACAACACGCATGTGCACAATGATCGCAGCCGGGGTCTCCCGGGCCGATGACCGGGTTCGCGCACTTGCCATGCGGATACCCCGGCACGGGCGTCTCCGTGCCTGAACCCCGCCCGGCCTCGCGGCGTGGCGGCGTCAGGTGGCCGGTGCGGTCATCCGCATGCTCTCCCTGACCCGCGGCGACAGGAACGACGACCGCGGCCCGGCCAGCGCCGCGTCCATCCGCTCGGCCTGCCCCTTCGTGAACATGAACATCGCGGCGTCCGCCACGTAGTCCATGTAGTTCATGAACATGTCCCCGTGAGGGCCGTTGGCGCAGCTCAGCTTGGGGAACGACGGGGTGCCGCGGTTGAATCCCGCCTGGTTGGGCGTGTCGTCGACGAAGTCGGTGCCCGAGCAGCCGTCGCCGTCGTCGCCCCAGATGTGACGCAGGTTGAGCCAGTGCCCGATCTCGTGGGTGGCGGTGCGGCCCCCGTGGAACGGCTCGGCCACCGTGCCCACGGTGCCGAACGCGCTGTGGCTGATCACCACCCCGTCCAGCTCGGCGGGGCCTCCGGGGAAGGCGGCGTAGCCCAGGGCGTGCCTCAGCTCGCACACCCAGACGTTGAGGTAGCGGTCGGCGGGCCAGGCGTCTGAGCCTCCCCGGGAGGCGAACTTGACCCCGTCGTCGGTGGAGAAGCTCTCGGTGTCGGTCTGGCGGCGTACGACTCCGGAGGTGGGGTCGCCGTCGGGGTCGGTGTCGGCGAGCCGGAACTCCAGCAGCGCGTCGGCCGCGAGGTCCCGCCACACGTCGGGCACCTTGGCGATGTCGGGGTTGGCGCGCCGGAAGTCCTCGTTGAGCACCTTGAGCTGGCTGTCGATCTGGTCCTGGCCGAGGTCCTGCTCGGGGGTGTGGTGGACGACGTGGACGACCACGGGGATGGTGACCACCTCTTCGCGGGCGGCGATGCGGGCGTTCTTCCTGGCGAACGTCTCGTTCTCGATGGCGGCGAGCGCCACGGCGTAGCGGGGTGAGGAGGTCAGGAGGCGGCGGTGGACCGGCATGGTGGCGCAGCGCTCCCGGGTGGGCGCGCCGGACTCTCGGGCGGGCTCTTGGGCGGGCACGGGGGACTCCCTTTCGTGGGCGCGGGGGGCGCGTGCGAACGCCGGGGTCTGGGGGACGACGACGCTCCGCCCCGCGGGGGGACGTTGGCTTCCTGCACCCTTACCCGAAGAGTAGTCATCGAATCACCGAAAGTGAGGCGGGGTCCCACGGCCGCATCCGTGACCGGCGACGACGGGCGGCGGTCGCCGCCGATCACGGGTCGGCGGTCAGCGTACGGCGGCTCGGGAGGCCGCCGTGCCGCCGTCGGCGGCTTCCCAACCCGCCACCACCGCGCCGCCGGAGCCCAGGGCGCGGGTCAGGGGGACGGTCACGGTCGTGGTGCCGCGGCCGGGCACCGCGACCACCCGGCTACCCGCCGTTCCCCGGGCGTCCCGTACGAACAGGTGGGCCCTGCCCGCCGCGTCCGCGCGCAGGGTCACCCGCACCGCGTCCCGCCCGGCCGAGGCCGAGACCACCCGGCCCACCTCGGTGGCCGCGGGGCCTCCCGCCAGGGGCAGGCGCACCCGTACGGCCTGCTCCAGGGACTGGGGCGAGTCGAGGCTGGACAGCACCGTGTCCGGGATCACCGGGTCGGGCGGCGTCGTGGGACGGTCCGGCGGAGGCCGGTATCCGGGCAGGGTGGCCACACCCCACCGGTACGGGTCGCCCTGCACCCCGCCCCACGTCGACCAGCCGATCCGGGTCTGGCCGGTCCTGTCCTGGGTGTCGGAGTCGTACACCAGGATGTTCAGGCCCAGGTGGGCCGGGTCCACGGCGCCCGGCAGCACCGCCATCGGGATCGACAGCTCGACCGTGTACGCCCCGGCCGACACCGCCGAGGCCACCCGCATCCCCGGCGCCGTCTGCTCGCCCGTCCCCTGGCGGTTGTCGGCGTCCCGCAGGTGGCACGGCGGGCCCTCGGCCGTCACCGGCAGCACGGCGGTCTTGAACGTCGTCGAGGTGTTCTCGGAGACGCCGCGCGGGTCGAGGGTGACCTCCACCGCGTCGGTACGCCAGTGCCGCTTGCAGTCCGCGGCGGCCAGGCGGGTGCCGAGCACGTCGTCCTTCACCTGGACGAGCAGGTAGAGCGTGTCGTCGTGCCAGGTGACCTTGGCCGTGCCCGAGCAGTCGGCGGCCGACGCGCAGGCGGCGCCCTCCCACAGGCGGGAGATGTTCAGCGCCGGGCCCGCGTACTCGGCGTCGCCCTCGGCCCCATCCACGGCAGGGGCCGCCGTCGCCTGGGGGACGGTGGCGGCCGGGACCAGTTCGAGCGCCGGGCGGCTGGTGGCGGAGCCGTCCTGGCTCGTCGTGGTGATGGTGTAGGCGTAGTCGCCGCCCTCGTTGGACGTCTTCAGCGAAGGGTCGGTGTTGGTCACGGTGAACGGCACCGTCGTCGTCGCCCCCGCGGCCAGCCCGCTGTACGGCGCCTCGGCGCGGTCGGCGGTGAACCCGGCGGGCAGGTCCACGCGGACGGTGCCCGACCGTGTCGTGCCGCTCACGTTCGTGACCTCGACGCCGACCTGCCTGACGCCGCCGGAGGGGAGGGTGAGCACGGGCGCGACCAGGCCGCGCAGGTGTGGTACGCCGACCTCGGCGGTCCACTTCTCGTACTGGGCCACCTGGGGGAGCGACTGCTGCGCCCCGCGTACGGCCGGGCTCACCTCGACCTGCCGGTCGGTGTAGCCGCCGCCCCGTTCGCTGGTGAGGGTGGCCGCGACGCGGGCGCGGCCCGCCTGCGCCCCCGGCGGCGGCGTGACCGTGAACGTGGCGGACGCGTCCCGCCCTGCACCGATCCTGCCCAGTTCCCCGGACCCGGTGGCCTGCCAGCCCTCGGGCACGCGGAGCGCCACCGTCGAGCGGCCGAGCGGCTCACGGGGCGGCGCCGTCACGGCGACCTCGACGGTGAACGCGGCGCCGGGCCGCACGTCGAAGCCGCTCGTCCGCAGGCCGAACCGGGTGCCGAGCGGGACCGTCCCGTCCGGCCTGGTCAGCGCGCCGTCGAGGACGGCCGTCGCCGCCGCGGCGGCCGCCGTGCCCGGCTGCGGGAACGGCACGCGGGCGTCCACCTGCGTGAAGAGGTCGCAGCCGAGCTGGGCCGGGTCGGACGGCACGTCGGGGAAACCGGCCCAGCCCTGGGAGGCGTACGTGCGCTGGGCCTCGCGCTCGACGGCCGCCCACGTCTTGCCCCTGCTGGGCGAGGCGCGCCCGCTCCACACGCCGAACACGTTCTGCGCCGGGTTGGCGGGACGGAACGCCGACGCGCAGTTCTGGCCCGGCTGGGCGGAGCCGCGCGCCCCGCCGGTCAGCAGGCGGGCCGGTGCGAAGGGCCGCAGTCCCTCACGGGTGATCTGCTCGGGGAACGCCTTGGGGTCGGCCGCCGCGTAGAACGCCTCGACGGCCAGCCGCGCGGCCTCCTGGTGGTTGCCGTGGTTGCCCGGCGTGGGCGCCGGATCCATGGTCAGCAGGATCTCGGGACGGGTCTGGCGGACGAGGCGGACCACCTTCGCCAAGGTGTCGCCGCCCCACACCTGGTCGGTCAGCGGGGCGCTCACCGTGTAGTAGAAGCCGACGTCGTCGAGGTTGAACACCTCGCTGACGCCCGCCTTGCCGACCGCCGTCCGCTCCTCGGCCTCGCGCAGCAGCCCGAGCGCCGGCCCCTCCTCGGGCCCGACGGCGTTCCCGCCGCCCTCGCCCCTGGTGACGGTGACGACGCCGGTGCGCACGTCGTGGTCCTCGTTCCACTGGCCCAGCGTGGACAGGGTGGAGGCTTCGTCGTCCGGGTGCGCGCCGACGAACAACGCGTCCAGGTCGACGGGTTCCGCCGCGCCGGTCGTGGCGGTCGCGGTCGCGGTGGAGGGGAGCGCGAGGGCGGGGGCAGTGGCGGTGGCGGTGGCGGGGAGTGCGGGGGCGGCCGAGGTGAGCACGAGGGCGACCGCGGCGGTCAGCAGCGCCCGGCGGCGCCTGACGCCCGTGCGGGCGAGGCCGGTGACGTGGTGGTGGGCGGTGGTGGGACTGGTGCGCATCGAACCTCCGGAATCAGTCGCGGACCGCGCCTTGGAGCAGTCCGCGGACGAAGTGGCGCTGGAGGAACAGGTAGAAGATCACAACAGGGGTGGCGACGATCACCGATCCGGCCGCCAGCAGCGTGAAGCCGGAGGTGTACTGGCCCTGGAAGAAGGCCAGCCCCAGGGGCGCCGTACGCAGCGACTCGCTGGTCACCATGATCAGCGGGATGAGGAACTCGTTCCAGGTCCACATGAAGACCAGGACGGTCAGCGTGACGACGGCGGGACGGGCGGGCGGCAGGAGCACCTGCCACAGGATCCGCCAGCTCGACGCGCCGTCGATGCGGGCCGCCTCGACGATCGCCCGGTTCGAGGCCAGGAAGTACGCCCGCATCCAGAACGTGCCGAACGCCACCGACAACGCGACCTGCGGCAGCGAGATCGCCCAGAACGTGTCGATGAGGCCCAGGCTGCGCAGGTCGAAGTAGAGGGGCACCGCCACGGCCTCGCTCGGCATCATGATCCCGAGCATGAACAGGTAGAACAGCGCGGACCGGCCGCGAAAGCGCATCGTGCCGAACGCGTACCCGCTCATGACGGACAGCAGGACGCTGACGACCACGACGAACCCCGACACCGCCAGGCTGGTACGCAGGTAGGTGCCGAACCGGCCGGCCTCCCACGCCGCCGCGAAGTTGGCGAGCCCGGCCGTGCCGCCGCTGTCGGCGGGGCCGAGCGCGGCCCCGAGGATCACGACCACGGGATAGAGCGCGAACGCGGCGAACGCCGACAGGATGACGTAGTTGGCCAGTCGTTCCCAGCGGGAGATCACGAGAGCCTCCTGTCCGCGAACCGGTTGATCCCGAACGAGATCACGAAGATCACCACGGTGAGCGTGACCCCGACGGCCGCCGCCGATCCCACCTGCCCGAGTCCGAACGCCCGGTGGTACACCTCGTACGACGGCACGGACGTGGAGTCGCCCGGCCCGCCCCGAGTGGTGACGTACACCAGGTCGAAGGTGCGCAGGGCGGCGATCACCGTCAGCGTCAGCGCCACCGCGATCTCCCCGCGCACCGACGGCAGCGTGACCGCGAAGAACTCGCGCACGGCCCCGGCCCCGTCGAGGCGGGCCGCCTCGTACAGCTCGCCGGGGATGCGGCTCATGCCCGCCAGCAGCAGCACGGTCACCAGTCCCGTCTCGAACCACGTGCCCACCACCCCGACCGCGGGCAGCGCGAAGGCGTAGTCGCCCAGCCAGCCGCGCGTCAGCGAGTCGAGCCCGAGCGCGCCGAGCAGCGAGTTGAGCGAGCCGTCGGGGGCGTAGACGCGCCGCCACGCCACCGCCACCACGACCATGGCGATCACCTGCGGCAGGAACACCACGGTGCGGAAGAAGCCCAGCCCGCGCACCTTGGCGTGGTTGAGGATCGCGGCCAGCGCCAGCCCGATGACCAGGGGCGCGACCGCGTAGAACACGATGAGCACCAGGGCGTGCGCGAAGGCGGCCCGCAGCCCCTCGTCCGCGACGATGGCCACGTAGTTGTCCAGCCCGGCCCAGGTGCCGAGGGTCAGCCCGTCCCAGTCGTACAGGGAGAGCTGCACCGCGCGCCCGATCGGATACAGCAGGAACACCGCGTAGACGGCGAAGGCGGGCAACAGGTAGAGGTAGGCGACGCGACGGGGCTCTCCCGGAGACCCGGAGGTCCTGGCCGCCACGGCGGCGGGCCCTCCCGGAGACCCCGCCTTCCCGGCTGCCACGCTAGCCGTTCTGCGCGGAGAAGGTCTGGTAGTCCTTCTCCAGGGTGGCCAGGAACTCCTGCGGGGTGGCCTTCTCGGCGAGCAGGTCCTGCAGGGCCGCGCCCAGCGTGTCGGCGAACGTCGGGGTGGCGTAGTCGAGGTAGGGCACCAGTCCGTCCTTCCCGCTCACCGTGCCGAACGCGGTGAAGACGTCTTGCTGCGGTCCCTCCCGCACGCTCTGTGCGCCCGTGTCGGCGACCGGCAGGTTGCCCGTCTCGGTGAGCACCTTCATGGCGTCGGCTCCGGTGATGAAGTCGATGTACGCCGCCGCCGCGTCCGGATGGGGGCTCTTGGCCGTGATCGCGAACGGCAGCCCCGTGCCCCCGGTCGCCACCGGCGCGGCATCGGCCGTGGCGCCCGGCGGCAGCATGAACCCCAGGTCGGCGCCGAGCGCCTTGTCCAGGTCGGCCAGCAGCCAGGTGCCCGCGATGAGGAAGACGCCCTGGCCCTTGCCGAACGCCTGCCAGGCCGCGTCGTAGCCCTGCCCGTTGAAGCCCTTGGCGAAGTACCCCTTGTCCACCCAGCTCACGAGCTGCTCGGCGGCCTTGACGTTCTCGGGGGTGGTCCAGGACGCGCCCTTGCGGCCGAAGGCGAGCGTGCCGATCTGCTCCTTCGGGACGCCCCGGCTCTGCACGGTGCCGAACACGTGCACGGCCGGCCACTTGTCGAGGTTGCCGAACTGGAGCGGCACCTGGCCCGCCGCCTTGGCCTTCGCGAGCGCGGACTCGAAGTCGGCCCAGGTCGCGGGCGGCTCCAGGCCCAGCTCGGTCAGCTTGGCGGCGTTGTAGAAGACGCCGACGACCTCGCCGACCTGCGGCAGGCCGTACAGGTTGCCCTCGCCGAACAGCTTGCCGTCGGCGCTGTAGCGCGAATACCGCAGCACGGTCTCGGGGTAGCGCTGCTTCCAGCCGTACGCCTCGGCGTAGGCGTCCAGCGGCCGGAGCTGCCCGGCCTTGACGAACGCGCCCATCGAGGAGCGGCCGTTGTTGGCCTCGACGACGTCGGGTGGCTCGTTGCCGCTCAGCGCCAGGCGCAGCGTGGTGGTGAGGTCGTCGAACGAGCGGGACACCCGGTTGAGCTTGATGTTGGGGTACCTGGCCTGGAAGGCGGCGTTGAGCCGCTCCATCTGGGCGGCCTGCCCGCCGCGGACCTCCTGGTCCCAGACGGTCAGCGTGACGTCGCCCAGGGCGGCGGCGTCGGTGCGCACCGGGGAGGCGCTCGACTGCGGGGAGGAGGCGGCGGGCGGGGCGGAGGAGCCGGGCGCGCATCCGGCCAGGGCCGTGGCGCCCGCGACAAGCAGGGCGAGCGGGGTGAGCGGGGCGGGTGTCCGGCGGGCGCGGGGTTGTCGCTTCGGGGGTGTCATGCGTTCTACTCCTTCTGCACGGGCCTGCGCGGCGGGTCCGGTTCCTCGTGCCGTGGCGGGGCGGAGGAGGGCTCCACGCCGGTGTTCATGCCCGTGCTGACGCCCCCGTCCATCCCCACGTCGGCGTAGCGGGCGATGGTGGCGGCGGCGCGGCGTACCGCGCCGACCGGGACCGCCGGGACCAGCCGGTCGAGGAAGGCGTAGCGGCGGGCCAGCGAGTTGCCGTACGCGCCGCTGCGGTCGGCCGCCGCCCGGACCTCGTGCCACCAGTCGGCGATGTCGCCCCAGCCGGGCGCGGCCAGCGAGCCGCCGAACTGCTGCACCGCCAGCGCCGCGCACACCCCCGCGAACGCCAGCCGGTCGGCCAGCGGCCACCTGGACAGCGTGCCGAGCACGAAGCCCGCCCCGAACACGTCACCCGCGCCCGTCGGGTCGAGCGCCGTCACCCGCGGCGCCGGCACGAACGCCTCCTCGCCCGTCGTCGAGTCGATCGCCATCGCCCCGTTGGCGCCGTCGGTCACCACGGCCAGCGGCACCTTGTCGGCGAGGGCGTACAGCGCGTCGCGCGGCGTCTCGGCCCCCGTGTAGGCCATGGCCTCGATCGCGTTCGGCATGAACGCGTGGCAGACCGCGAGCTGGTCCAGCACCGAGCCCGGCCAGGCGCCTGAGGGGTCCCAGCCGACGTCGGCGAAGATGAGGGCGCCGTCGCGGTGGGCCAGCTCGGCCCAGTTGCACGAGCCGCCGGGCGAGCCGAGCGGCTCCTCGGGCGACAGCGTGACGATCACCGCCCGCGAGCGCGGCGGCGTGCCGATCATGTCGGAGGCGGGCATGGGCGCCGGGTGGCCGTGCGTGACCATGCTGCGGTCGCGGTTGACCGCCATGGAGACCGTCACGGGGGAGTGCCAGTGCTCGAAGCGCCGCGACCTCGACAGGTCGACCGACTCCTGCTCCTCCAGCGTGCGCCAGCAGAAGTCGCCGTAGTCGTCGTCGCCGAACGCCGCCGCCAGCGACGTGCGCAGCCCCAGGCGGCTGGTCGCGATGGCCAGGTTGGCGATGCCGCCCGGACACGAGCCCATGCCCTCGGCCCAGATCTCCGTGCCCGCCGCGGGCATCGCGGGCAGGCCCGTGAAGATGATGTCCAGGAAGACCGTGCCGGCCAGGAAGACGTCGAACTGCGGACCCTCGGGAGTGCGCTCGCCGGCGAGAGGGTCGTACGCCTGGGCAGACACGGTAATAGGTCCTCCTCGACACACCGGGCTGTGCGCAATCTTGCACGTTTACCCGGACACTTCAAGGGTCTTGACGCAAGTATTTGGTGGAAGATGCTTACTTGTGCGCGAAATTGACTGATACACTGCCGCCGTGCTCCAGCGCCTCAGGCATGCCGAGATCATGCGCCGTGTCCGCAGCTCGGGTGCCACGAGCGTGCGCGATCTCGCCAGCCAGCTCGGCGTGAGCCCGTCCACCATCCGCAGGGATCTCGAGGTGCTCGACCGCGACGGCACCCTGCGCCGGGTCCGCGGCGGCGCCCTGGCCAGTGTCGACGCCGACGCCGACCGGCCGTTCGCCGAGGTCGCCGCCACCGACGAGCAGGACAAGGAGGCCGTGGCCGAGCGCGCCGCGCGGCTCGTCGCCGACGGCGACGTGGTGCTGCTCGACATCGGCACGACCACGATGCGGCTGGCCAGGCGGCTGCGCGGGCGTCGCGTCACCGTCGTGACCTCCAGCCTCGCCGTCCTCGACGTGCTGCGCGCCGACCCCGAGGTCGAGCTGCTGCTGCTCGGCGGCATGCTGCGCAGGCCGTACCACTCGCTGGTCGGGATGCTGACGGAGGGCGCGCTGCGGCAGGTGGTGGCCGACCGGGTGTTCCTGGGCGCCAGCGGCGTGCGCCCCGACGGGCAGCTCGTCGACACCACGCTGGCCGAGGTGCCGCTGAAGCGGGCCATGATGGCCGCCGCCGGGCAGGTGGTGCTGCTCGTCGACCGGCACAAGTTCCCCGGCACCGGCGCCCTGCGGGTGTGCGGGCCCGAGGACGTCGACGTGATCGTCACCAACGACGGCGCCGACCAGGCGACGCTGCGCACCTGCGCCTCGGCGGGAGCCGAGGTGCTGCTCACGTGAAGGGGTGAGGATGAGGCTGGCCGTTCTCGGCGGCGGAGGCTTCCGGGTCCCGCTCGTCTACGGCGCGCTCCTGCGCGACACCGCCAAGCCGCGCGTGGAGGAGGTGGTGCTCTACGACGTCTCGCCCGAGCGGCTGGCGGCCGTCTCCCACGTCCTGCGCGGGCTGGCCGCCGGGCACGACGACCCGCCCCGCGTCCACGTCACGACCGACCTCGACGCCGCGCTGCGTGACGCGTCCTTCGTCTTCTCGGCCATCCGGGTCGGCGGGCTGGCCGGCCGCACCGCCGACGAACGCGTGGCGCTGGAGCTGGGCCTCGTCGGGCAGGAGACGACCGGGCCGGGCGGGGTCGCCTACGGGCTGCGTACCGTGCCGGTGGCGGTGCGGGTGGCCGAGCGGGTGGCCGCCCTGGCGCCCCGGGCGTGGGTCATCAACTTCACCAACCCCGCCGGGATGGTCACCGAGGCGATGCGGCGGGTGCTCGGCGACCGCGTCATCGGCATCTGCGACACGCCGATCGGGCTGGTCAGGCGGGCCGCCCGCGCCCTCGGGCTCGACCCGGGGCGGGTGTCGCCCGGCTACGTGGGGCTCAACCATCTCGGGTGGCTGTGCGGGCTCACGTACGAGGGGCGCGACGTGCTGCCCCGGCTGCTGGCCGACGACGCGGCGCTGAGCCGGGTCGAGGAGGCCCGGCTGCTGGGCGCCGACTGGGTGCGCTCGCTGGGGGCGCTGCCCAACGAGTACCTGTACTACTACTACTTCGCCAGGGAGGCGGTGGCCGCCGGCGCGGGGCGCACCCGGGGTGAGTCGCTGCTGGAACAGCAGGACCGGTTCTACGCCGCCGTACGCGCCCGGCCCGGCGACGCGCTGGCCGAGTGGCGCAGGGCCCGGCAGGAGCGGGACGCGAGCTACATGGCGGAGGCCCGCGAGAGCGCCGACGCCGGGGAGCGGGACACCGCCGACCTGGAGGCGGGCGGGTACGAGGGGGTCGCGCTGGCCCTCATGGCCGCCATCGCCAGGGGCGAGCCCGCCACCATGATCCTCAACGTGCGCAACGGGGCCGCGGTGCCCGGCCTGCCGGACGACGCCGTGGTGGAGATCCCCTGCGCGGTCGACGGCTCCGGCGTGCGCCCGCTGGCCACCAGCCCGCTGCCGGGCCGCTTCCTGGGGCTGATGCAGCAGGTCAAGGCGATGGAGCAGACGGCCATCGAGGCCGCGCTGACCGGGTCGTCGCGGCTGGCGGCGGCGGCGTTCGCGCTGCATCCGCTGGTCGACTCGGTGACGACGGCCCACCGGCTGCTGGACGGCTACCGCGCCCGCATCCCCGAGCTGGCCGCGGTGCTGCCGGACTGACGCGCGCCCACCACCCCGCCGCCCCGCGCCACCACCCCGCCGTCCCGCGCCGCCGACGTGCCGCTGCCGTGCCGCCGTCCTCCGGAAGCGGCGCGGTGGCTCGAGGCGGGAGGTCAGGTGGCCGGCTGGGGATTCCGGGCGCGCAGGCGAAGCTCGCCGTTCTCGACGTCCACCGTCACCTCGCCGCCCTCGGCGACCTCGCCCGTCAGCAACATCGCCGACAGCCGGTTGTCCAGCTCCCGCTGCACCGTGCGGCGCAGCGGCCGGGCGCCGAACTCCGGCTGGTAACCGCGCCCCACCAGCCAGTCCTTGGCCTCGTCCGTGACCGTCAGCGCCACGTCCTGGCCGCGCAGCCGCTGCCGGGTGCGCTCCAGCAGCAGGTCCACGATCTGGCGGAGCTGGTCGCGCTCGAGCCGCCTGAAGACGATCGTCTCGTCGATGCGGTTGAGCAGCTCCGGCCGCAGCGAGTGCCGCAGCAGGTCCATGAGCTGGTCCTCGAGCTGCTGCGGGTCGCCGGAGAAGTCCAGGATGAGCTGGGCGCCGATGTTGCTGGTCATGATGACGATCGTGTTGGTGAAGTCGACCGTACGGCCGTGCCCGTCGGTCAGGCGGCCGTCGTCGAGCATCTGCAGCAGGACGTTCATGACGTCCGGGTGGGCCTTCTCGACCTCGTCCAGCAGGATCACCCCGTGCGGACGGCGGCGTACGGCCTCGGTGAGCTGCCCCGCCTCCTCGTACCCGACGTATCCGGGCGGCGCGCCGATGAGCCGCGAGAGCGTGTGGCGCTCCTGGAACTCGCTCATGTCGATGCGCACCATGTGGTCCTCGCCCCCGAACAGGGCCGCGGCCAGGGCCCTGGCCAGCTCCGTCTTGCCGACGCCCGTCGGCCCGAGGAACAGGAAGCTGCCGATCGGGCGGTTCGGGTCCGACAGGCCCGCCCGCCCCCTGCGCACGGCCTCGGCGATGGCGGTGACGGCCTCGTCCTGGCCGATGACCCGTTCGTGCAGGTGCTCCTCCAGCCGCATCAGCCGGTCGCGCTCCTGCTCGGTGAGCTGGGTGACCGGGATGCCGGTGCGGCGGGAGACGACCTGGGCGATGTCCTCCACCATGACCTGCGGGACGTCGTCCGCCCCGTGCCTGGCCCGCTCCAGCTCCGGCCGGACCTTGTCGATCTGCGCGGTCAGCTCCTTGGCGCGGTCGAAGTCGTCGGAGTGGATGGCCTGGTCCTTGTCGCGGTGCAGCGCGTCGAGGCGCTCCTCCAGCTCCCGCACGTCCGCGCCGGGCGTACGCGAGCGCAGCCGCACCCGGGCCGCCGCCTGGTCCATGAGGTCGATCGCCTTGTCGGGCAGGAAGCGGTCGGAGACGTAGCGGTCCGACAGGTGGGCCGCCGCGTCGAGCGCCTCGTCGGTGATGCGGACCTGGTGGTGGGCCTCGTACGCGTCGCGCAGCCCGGCCAGGATCTCGACCGTCTGCTCCACGGTGGGCTCGGAGACCAGGAGCGGCTGGAAACGGCGTTCGAGCGCCGCGTCCTTCTCGATGTTCTTGCGGTACTCGTCGATGGTCGTGGCCGCGATGACGTGCAGCTCGCCGCGGGCCAGGGCCGGTTTGAGGATGTTGGCCGCGTCCATGCCGCCCTCGGCCGAGCCCGCCCCGACCAGCGTGTGCACCTCGTCGATGAACACGATGACCTCGTCGGCGTGCGCGCGCACCTCGTCGATGACCTTCTTGATGCGCTCCTCGAACTCGCCCCGGTACTTCGTCCCCGCCACCATCCCGGTCAGGTCGAGGGCGACGACCCGCCGGTTCTTGAGCGGGTCGGGGACGCTGCCGTTCACGATGCGCTGGGCGATGCCCTCGACGATCGCGGTCTTGCCGACGCCTGGCTCGCCGATCAGGCACGGGTTGTTCTTGGTGCGCCGCGACAGCACCTCGATGCACTGCTCGATCTCGTCCTCGCGGCCCACGACCGGGTCGATGCGGCCCTGGCGGGCCTCCTCGGTGATGTCGCGGCCGTACTCGTCGAGCGAGGGCGTGTCGGTGGCGGGACGGCCCGCGCCGCCGCCCGTACGGGCCGCGCCGGAGAGGAGGGCCTGCTGCAGCTCGTTCGCCGTGACGCCCTGCTCGTGAAGGAGGCGGGCGGCGAGGGAGTCGGGGTTGGCGGCCAGCGCGAGCAGGAGGTGCTCGGGCCCGATGTACGACGACTGCAGCGCCCGCGAGATGCGCTGGGCGTCCAGGATGGCGCGCTTGGCCGCCGGGGACAGCGTCGTGGGCGGCTCGCCGGCCTGGCCTGGACCGGCGGCGGCGGTGATCCGGTCGCGCAGCCGCCCGACGTCCACCCCGGCGCCGCGCAGCATGGCCTGCACGGTCTCGGACCCGGCCAGCGCGTCGAGCAGGTCGAGGACGTCGAGGTCGGGCGCGCCGCGCCGGCCGGCGTCCTCCAGCGCCCGGCTCAGCACCTCCCTGGCCTCGGCGCTGAGCATCCGGCCCACGTCCACCCGCTGCACGCCGGGGCGGGACGGCGGCCAGCCCTCCATCCCCCCGAACACGCGGCCGGTGAGCTCTTCGAACCCCCTGAACGGGTCCCCGCCGAAGAATGATCTGAACGGCATGTCCGACATGGCTGACGCCCCTCTCGCGCTCAGGGGACATCTAGCCGCATATGCCGCAAGTCATAGCAAGTATTCGGCAAAGCATCCGGCCACGGCCGTGGCGTACCCACTGGTCCGCCGGGGCGGTCCTTGGGCTCACTCGCACGGTTCGGTTTGGGGCGGACCTTGGGCTCACTCGCACGGTTCGGTTTGGGGCGGACCCTGGGCTCACTCGCACGTGTCCGTCCGGACGGAGCCGGTGCTCACCCGCTCGGAGTCACCCGGTCGCGACGGCGTCGGCGAGGGGCGTGTCGCCGGAGACGAGCTCCAGCGTCCGCCCGGCCGTGCGGGGGGCGCCCAGCAGCGCCACGATGACGGCGGCCACGTCGTCGCGGGACACCGAGCCCGGCGGCACCTCGGCGGCCAGCCGGACCAACCCGGTGCCCGGCTCGTCGGTGAGGCGGCCGGGCCGCAGGATCGTCCAGTCCAGGTCGCGGGCGCGCAGGTCGTCCTCGGCCTCGGTCTTGGCCGTGATGTAGGCGGCCCACACCGCGTCGCGGCCGGGCACGGGCGGCCTGCCCGCACCCATCGACGAGATCTGGACGAACCGCCGCACCCCCGCGCGCTCGGCCGCGTCCGCGAGCAGCACCGACGCGGCCCGGTCCACGGTGTCCTTGCGCGCCGCGCCGCTGCCCGGCCCCGCCCCGGCCGCGAACACCACGGCGTCCGCCCCCTCGACGATCCGCGCGACCTCCTCGACGCCCGCGCTCTCCAGGTCGCACACCACCGCCTCGGCCCCGGCGGCCGCCACGTCGGCCACGTGCGCCGGGTTCCGCACCAGCCCCACAGCGCTCCCCGCTGTGGCCTCCGCTGTGTCCCCCGCCGGACCCGAAGTGAGCCGGGCCGCCAGCTTCAGCGCGATCTTGCCGTGTCCACCCGCGATGATGATCCGCATCCCGTCATGGTGTCATGGACGCATGCGTGACTTCCCGCAGACGCCCACGCCCGCCTTCCTCTTCGACCTCGACGGCACCCTGATCGACAGCGTCTACCAGCACGTGCTGGCCTGGCGGCAGGCGCTGTCCGGGATGGGCATCGACCTGTCGGTGTGGCGCATCCACCGGCGCATCGGCATGAGCGGCGGGCTGTTCGTCAGCGCGCTGCTGCGCGAGACGGGGCTCAAGCTGACCCAGGAGGAGATAGACGAGCTGCAGACCACCCACGCCGAAGCGTACGAGCAGCAGGTCGGCTCGGTCAGGCCGCTGCCGGGCGCGACGGAGCTGCTGGCCGAGCTGACCGCGCGCGGCGTGCCGTGGGCCATCGCCACCAGCGGCTACGCCCGTACGGCCCGCCTGTCGCTGGGCATGCTCGGCCTGCCCGAGGACACGCCGATGGTCACCCGCGACCTCGTGCGCCGGGCCAAGCCCGACCCCGACCTGTTCCTCGCCGGTGCGGCGCTGGTACGCGTGGATCCCCGGCATGCCATGGTGGTGGGCGACAGCGTCTGGGACCTGCTCGCCGCCCGCCGGGCCGGCGCGCTGGGCATCGGGTTGCTGTCCGGTGGGTACGGCAGGGACGAGCTCGAGCGGGCGGGCGCCTTCAGGGTGTACGCGGATCCGGCGGACATGCTGGACCGGCTCGACGAACTCGGGGTCCGGCAGAGCGACTAGCCGGGCCGCCGAGGCGGGAATATCACTGCGACCCCCCGAGCTGGATCATGCGTATCCCCCACAGAGGAGCTGAAATGGACTTGGCAGACATCGGCGTCACCGGCCTGGCGACCATGGGGCGCAACCTGGCCAGGAACCTGGCCAGACACGGGTACGCGGTGGCTGTGCACAACCGTTCGTCGGGCCGCACGCGGCAGTTGGTGCAGGAGTTCGGCGGCGAGGGCACGTTCGTGCCGTCGGAGGACCTCGCCGGGTTCGTGGCCTCGCTGAAGCGGCCACGGCGGGCGATCATCATGGTGAAGGCGGGAGCGGGCACCGACGCGGTGATCGAGCAGCTCGCCGACCTGATGGAGCCCGGCGACATGATCGTCGACGGCGGCAACGCGCACTTCGCGGACACCCGCCGCCGCGAGGCCGCGCTGCGCGAGCGCGGCCTGCACTTCGTCGGCACCGGCATCTCCGGCGGCGAGGAGGGCGCGCTGCTCGGCCCGAGCATCATGCCGGGCGGGTCGAAGGAGTCGTGGGAGGCGCTCGGCCCGATCCTGCAGGACATCGCGGCCAAGGTGGACGGCGTGCCGTGTTCGGTGCACGTGGGCCCCGACGGCGCCGGGCACTTCGTGAAGATGGTGCACAACGGCATCGAATACTCCGATATGCAGCTCATCGCCGAGTCGTACGACCTGCTGCGCCAGGCACTGGGGGCGACGCCGGCCGAGCTGGCCGAGGTGTTCAGGGAGTGGAACCGGGGCGAGCTCGACTCGTACCTGATCGAGATCACCGCCGAGGTGCTCGACCAGGTCGACGCCGAGACCGGCAAGCCGTTCGTGGACGTCGTGGTCGACCAGGCCGAGCAGAAGGGCACCGGCCGCTGGACCGTGCAGAGCGCGCTCGACCTGGGCGTGCCGGTGACGGGCATCGCGGAGGCGACGTTCGCCCGCGCGTTGTCCGGCCACCCCGAGCAGCGGGCCGCGGCCCGGTCGCTGAGCGGGCCCGACCTGTCCGGCGTCGGCGGGCGCGAACTGGTCGACGACGTGCGCCACGCCCTGTACGCCTCCAAGATCGTGGCCTACGCCCAGGGCTTCGACCAGATGGCGGCGGCCTCGAAGGAATACGGCTGGGACCTCGACCTCGGGGCCATGGCCACGATCTGGCGGGGCGGCTGCATCATCCGGGCCAAGTTCCTCGACCGGATCCGGGCCGCGTACGACGCGGACCCGCAGCTCCCGACGCTGCTGGCCGACCCGGCGTTCGCCGGGGCGCTGGAGAGCGCGCAGGAGGCGTGGCGGCGCGTGGTCACCACGGCGGTGCAGATCGGCGTGCCGACGCCCGGCTTCTCCTCGGCCCTGGCCTACTACGACGGGCTGCGCCGCGACCGCCTCCCGGCGGCGCTGGTGCAGGGGTTGCGCGACTACTTCGGCGCGCACACCTACCACCGCGTGGACAAGGAGGGCTCCTTCCACACCGACTGGTCCGGCGACCGCTCGGAGCGCCCGGCCTAGCGCCCGGCGGCACCTCTCGGCAACCGCGTCGGCGACCCCCGTCCCCACGCGGTTGCGCCGTGAGCGGGGTCAGCGGCCGTCCACGGTGGTCGGGTTGGCGACGGCCGTCACCACGCAGAAGCCGAGTGGCCCGGCGGTGTCGTGCACGGTCACCTGCCCGGTCGCGACGCCGTCGGCGCTGACGTGCCCGGCCGACTCCATGCCGACGAACTCGCCCTCCGGCGGCCGGGCCAGCGTGAGCGTGTAGTCGGCGTTGATGAAGCGCAGCCCGCCGGCCTGCACGTTGCTGAGCGGGCTGGCGAAGTCGGCGGCCAGCGCCGCGCGGACGAACGGGGTCAGCGGCTCGTCGTCCACCAGCGGATGCCGTTCGCGCATCCACACCCGCCCCGCGCCGGGGGCGCCCCACGGGGTCAGCCGCCACAGGTCGAACGGCGGCTTCCACGGGCCGCCCTCCTCCGGCGGCCCCGAGGGCGGCGGCTCGTCCCAGGCGGGCGTCGCCAGCAGGGGCTCGCCCTCGGGCTGCTCGCCCTGCCGCAGCAGCACCGCGCCGGCCCGCCCGATCACGCCCTGGTCGGTGGAGATCGTGGCGTCGGCCACCCGGATCCTGCGGCCGTCCCTGACCAGGGACGTCTCCACCCTGACCGGCAGCAGGGGGCTGTTGCGGAACAGGTCGACGGTCAGCCGGGCGAAGCGCAGGCCGGGACCGGCGTGGCGCTCCTCCAGGGCACGGGCGGCCAGCCCGCCGAGCAGGCGGCCGTGCAGCATGTCGGGGGACCAGGGGCCGCGGGCGCGCGGCGCGGGGACGAGTTCGTCCCTCTTTCGCGTGAAGAACGCTGTCGTCGACGACACAGAATCAGATTCTAGAGGAGCAGGCGGCGGCCGAGCGCGCGCAGGCGCTCCTTCAGCTCGGGCGGGTCCAGCACCTCGAAGTCCACGTCGAGGAAGGCCACCACCACCGCCATCAGGTGCAGGTCGTCGCCGCGCAGCGTGAGCACGCAGCGGTCGTCGCCGACCGGCTCCACGGTGCCGGAGGTCTGCCCGGCCACCCGCTCGGCGGGGGCGTGCACCAGGAACCGGGCCCGCATCGGCCACATCTCGTGGATCAGGCGGTTGTCGAGCCAGGCGGCCACGTCGGGCGCGGGCGGCTCGCGCGGGGCGAACCGGGGGCCGTTGGGGGTGCGCAGCCGGATCCGGTCGGCCCGGTACGTGCGCCAGTCGCGCCGGTCGGCGTCCCAGCCGACCAGGTACCAGCGGTTGCCCTTGCTGACCAGGCTGTGCGGCTCGGCCCTGCGCGTCGCGGGCTCGCCCCGGTGGCCGGTGTAGTCGAAGCGGAGCTGCTCGCGGTCACGGCAGGCGGCGGCGAGGTGGGTGAGCACCTCGGCGTCGACGGTGGGGCCGTCGCGGTTGATCCGCACGGTGTGGGTCTGCAGCGTGTTGACCCGGTCGCGCAGGCGGGCGGGCAGCACCTGCTCCAGCTTGGCCAGCGCGCGCAGGGAGGTCTCCTCGATGCCGGTCACGGTGCCGTTCGCGGCCGTACGCAGCCCCACCGCCACCGCCACGGCCTCCTCGTCGTCCAGCAGCAGCGGCGGCAGCCGCGCGCCCGCGCCCAGGCGGTAGCCGCCCGCGACCCCTGGCGTGGAGTGCACCGGGTAACCGAGATCGCGCAGCCGTTCGACGTCGCGGCGGACCGTACGCGGGGCCACGCCGAGCCGTTCGGCCAGGTCGGCGCTGGACCAGTCGCGGCGGCTCTGCAGGAGGGACAGCAGACGCAGCAATCGGGCTGAGGCGGGCAGCATGTCCCCATTGTGGCCCGTCTCTGGCCGCAATGGCGCCTAGCTTGCCGGGCATGGAGAAATTCGTGATCGACATAGCCCAGGACCGGCTCGACGACCTGCGCGAACGGCTGGACAGGACGATCTGGCCCGACGCCCTCGGCGGGGCCGGATGGTCGTACGGGGTGCCGCCGGAGGCGGTGCGGGAGCTGGCGGCGTACTGGCGGGAGGGCTACTCCTGGCGCGCGCACGAGGCGCGGCTGAACGCGCTGCCGCAGTACACGACCGAGATCGACGGGCAGCGCGTGCACTTCGCCCACGTCCGCTCGGCGCGGCCCGACGCGACGCCGCTGCTGCTGACCCACGGCTGGCCCAGCTCCTTCGCGGACTTCTCGCACGTGGCGGCGCCGCTCAGCCGGGACTTCCACGTGGTCGTCCCGTCCATCCCGGGCTTCGCCTTCTCCAGCCCCAGCCGGGAGCCCGGCTGGGGCGTGCGGCGGGTCGCCGCCGCGTGGGTCTCGCTCATGGACCGGCTCGGTTACGACCGGTTCGGCGTGCAGGGCGGCGACTTCGGCTCGCTCATCTCGGCCGCCGTCGGCCGCGCCGCCCCGGGACGGGTGATCGGGGTGCACCTGAACGCGTCCGTGACCGCGTTCCCCACCGACGACCTGTCCGGCCTCACGGACGAGGAACGGGCGCGGGCCGGTGGGGTGGAGGAGTGGCAGAAGGTCTCCGGGTACGCCGTCATCCAGGGCACCCGCCCGCAGACCCTCGCCTACGCCCTGACCGACTCGCCCGCCGGGCTGCTGGCCTGGAACCTCGACGCGTTCGCCTCGTGGGGCGCCTCCTGGGGCGCCTTCCGGGGACAGGACGTGGGCGGGCTCGCCCCGGACGACGTCCTGACCAACGTGGCCCTCTACTGGTTCACCAGGACGGCCGGCTCGTCCGGCCGCCTCTACCGGGAGAGCACCCCCGACTGGGCCCCGCCCGCCGAGCCCGACCCGACGCCGACCGGCATCGCGGTCTTCCCCGGGGACTCGACCGTGCGCCGCTACGCTGACCAGGTGCACAACGTGGTGCACTGGTCGGAGTTCGAGCGGGGCGGGCACTACGCCGCCCTCCAGGCCCCGGACCTGTTCGTGGACGACCTCAGGGCGTTCTTCTCCGGACTCGGCTGACCGCTGCGAGGGGGTTCGAGGGGGACGGAGCCGTGGGCGCGGGTGCGGGGGCCGGGTGGATCTCGGGGCGGGATGCGCCGTAAGCTCCCCCAATGCGCGATCTAGGTGAGGACCCCCGGCCGGCCCGGGGTGCGGTACGCGAGATCCACCTGCTCCAGGGGGCCGCCACCCTGGCCTACTCTCCCGACCTCGACGGCCTGGCCGACCCCGGGGAGATCGTCTGGGCGTGGGTCCCGTACGAGGAGGACCCGTCGCGGGGCAAGGACCGGCCGCTGCTGATCGTCGGCCGCTCCGGGCGCAGGCTGCTGGGCATGATGCTGTCCAGCAGGGGCGACGACGGCCCCGACTGGCTCGAACTGGGCGCGTGGGGGCGTGACGAGCGGGTGTCGTACGTGCGGCTCGACCGGGTCTTCGTGCTGGACGAGGACGACATCCGGCGCGAGGGCGCGGTGCTCGACGGGGAGCGGTTCGCCCGGGTCGCGGCGCGGCTCATGAAGACCCACGGCTGGGGCACCGGCTGACGACGGCCCTCGGCTGACGGCGAACCCCGCCTGACGACGTGCTAGATGATTGATGCCAAGGCATAGCTGCGGAGATAGGGCGAGGGTGCCCATGCTCGATGTGTGACGAAAGAGTTAGACACCCTCGCAACTGCAC